>DAIBJA010000020.1 GCA_027420455.1 Clostridia bacterium
ACGCACTTCATCTGGGTGAAGAGGAGGAGGTAGTCCGGGCTGCCGGTCTTGGAGTCGGTGCCGGACATGTTGAAGCCGCCGAAGGGGTGGGCGCCGACGACGGCGCCGGTGCACTTGCGGTTGAGGTAGAGGTTGCCGACGTGGAAGTCGAGGCGGGCCTGCTCGAGGCGGTCGCGCTCGTGCGAGTAGAGCGAGCCGGTGAGGCCGAACTCGGTGCCGTTGGCGAGCTCGATCGCGTGGTCGTAGTCGCGGGCGCGCAGCAGGGAGAGCACCGGTCCGAAGATCTCCTCCTGCGCCAGGGCCGAGTCGGGCGCGACGTCGCCGAAGACGGTCGGGGCGATGAAGTGGCCGCCCTCACCCACCTTGGCGCCGCCGGCGAGCAGCTTCGCCGTGCTCTTGCCCTGCTCGATGTAGCCGAGGATCTTGGTCTCGGAGCCCTGGTCGATCACCGGGCCGACGGCGTTCGCCGGGTCCATCGCCATGCCCAGCGTCAGCCGCTTCGTCCGCTCCGCCACCAGCCGCGCCACCTCGTCGTAGACCGCGTCCACCACGATGGCGCGTGAGCAGGCCGAGCACTTCTGGCCCTGGAAGCCGAAGGCCGACGTGACGATGTCCGCCGCCGCCATCTCGATGTCAGCCGTCTCGTCGACCACGATCGCGTCCTTGCCGCCCATCTCCGCCACGACACGCTTGATCCAGATCTGCCCCGGCTGGTGCTTCGCCGCCAGCTCGTTGATGTGGAGGCCCACTTCCCGCGAGCCCGTGAAGCTGATGAACCGCGTGCGCGGATGCGCCACCATGTAGTCCCCGATGTCCCGGCTGTCTCCCGGCACGAAGTTCACGACCCCGGCCGGCAGACCGCTCTGCTCCAGAAGGTTCACGAACCAGGCCCCGATCACCGGCGTCACGCTCGACGGCTTCAGCAGCACCGTGTTCCCCGCCACGATCGCGCCCGTCGTCATGCCGCAGAGGATCGCGAGCGGGAAGTTCCACGGCGGAATGATCACGCCCACCCCGAGGGGGATGTAGAACGACTCGTCCTCCTCGCCCGGCAGGTTGATCGTCGGCACCGGCGCCGCGAGCCGCACCGCCTGCCGCGCGTAGTACTCCATGAAGTCGATCGCCTCGGCCACGTCGCCGTCCGCCTCCGGCCACGTCTTCCCCGCCTCGTAGACCTCGAGTGCGGTGAAAAGGGCCTTCTGCCGCCGCAGCTCCGCCGCCGCCTTGAGAAGAACCCTCGCCCGGTACGCGGCCCCTGCCCGACTCCAGCTCTTGAACGCCTTCTCGGCCGCCGCGATGGCGTCCTCGACGTCCTCACGCGTCGCCTTCGACACGGTGCCGACGGTCTCGCTGAGACGCGACGGGTTGTACGAACGCAGGCGGCTTTGGCGCTCACGGCGCTCCCCGCCCACCACGATCGGATAGTGGCGGCCGAGTTCCGCCCCCACTTCCTTCAATGCACTCTCAAGCACGCTGCGGTTCTCCGAGCTCTGAAAATCGACAAGCGGTTCGGGACGGTAGGAATCAATCACGTATGGCGCCGACCTGCCTCCCTGTGGCCCGAAGACCACGGTCGGCTCGCCTGCCCTTCTTCTCTGGATTGCCTTGGCTGGCCAGCTTGGAGGCGTTTGCCGAGAGACATTGTACCATGCGCCTACAAGCTTGGTCGCATGTCGCGTGCGGTGCGGCCCCATGCCAACTGTGTCTTCGGGAAAACGGCGATGCCTCGACTCGTCGTTTCGGAAGCAGGGTGAGCATCTTTGTGCCGCCGCTTCATTCTTGACGGTCAGCTGGGGGCCGCATGCGTCTCTTATGCCCTGCCCTTTCGCGCGCGTGCGGCGACTCTCCGGCTGTTTCCGCGCAGCCGCGTCGCCGGCGAGTTTCGTCCGCCCGACTCGCGCATACTAATTCGGCTCGCCGCGCAGTCGACTTGCCAGGCGGTTCGCGGCGCGAAGGAGGCTCTCACATGGCACAGCCTTGGCCCTATGACGTGGCGCGCGGCCCGATGCCGCGAGAAGCGCGGGTGCAGGATGCCTGCAGGGACTGGCTGCAGCGACTCGACGACATGGTGCGGCAGAGCAATCTCGTGCGCTGGCGCGACGCTGGCGAGATCGCGTTCGACCTGCGCGCAGCCGATCAAGCGGCACTCGAGGCCCTGCTCGACGGGGAGCCGGTCGCACTCGCCCGTCTCGTCCGCTTGGAGAGAGACAGCGAGATCGAGAGGCTCCGCAGCCTCCACGACCGCGTCCTCGAGGGGCGCGAGGAACACGGTGTCGAGACGCTTCACCTCGCTTTCGGCATGGCCACGTGGCAGCCGGCCGACGGGACGCAAGTCCCGCGCGCACCGGTCATCCTCCTGCCGGTGACGTTGGACGACCCGCACCGAGCCGGGAGCATCCGGATCCGGCGCCGCGGCGCCATGGCCGTGAACCCAGCGCTGGCGCATGTGCTGGACAGAGACCACCATTGTGCGGTCGATTCCATCGAGATGCCGGACGGGACGAAGGTACGCGGGGCGGAACTGCCTGCCGCGCTATGGGCACCGCTCGTTCGAGCTGCCCGGAGTGTGCCGGGATTCGCCGTGGAGCATTCCGTCCTGCTCGGCAACTTCTTCCCCCACCGTGTCCACCTGTTGCGGGAACTCGCCGGCCGCGCCGGTTCCATGGCAGGCCATGACGTGTTGGCTGCGCTCGCCGGCGACTCCGAGGCGAAGGAGGCCCTGCGCGCGACGGCGGTTGAGGCCGGTACGCGGCCGGCCCGCATCGTCCTGCCGGCTGATCGGAGTCAGATTGAGGCAATCGAGGCGGCGCGCCGCGGCCATAGCTGCGCCATCGTCGGAGGGCCGGGCACCGGCAAGAGTCAGACGATCGCGAACCTTAGCGCCGCGCTGATCGCCGATGGACAGCGTGTGCTCGTGGTGGCGAGCAAGCGTGCGGCGCTCGAGGCGGTGCGCACGAGGCTGGAAGCGCGCGGCCTGGGCGAGATGGTCCTCGACCTGGGTGACGCCGAAATCGATGGCCAGAAGGTGCGCAGGCGCATCGCGGCAGCGGCCCGCTCCGTACCCGCCGAGGGGGGCGCGGAACCGGGGGAACTGGCCCAGATCGGGCAACGTCGCCAGCGCCTACAAGCGACACTGGATGTGCTGTTGCGGGCGCGGCCGCCTGCGGGGCTGAGCGTCTTCGACCTTCAGAGCCGCATCATGCGCGTGCCACAGGAGGTGCGGGCCGCCGGCCTCGAGCCCTGGCCAGAACTTCGCGCCATGGACCTTCAGGCAGTCCGGGACGTGAAGATCCTTCTCGCCGAGTTGTCGACATTTGCCGCTACGCGCTCGGCGTGGACGGGTGCGGCCATTCCGGATGCTACCGCGGCGCGGGAGGCCGTCGGCCTCAGCCTGCGGGCCTACGAAGGCTGGCAGCAGCTCCGCGCGGCGCTCGCGGCTGTGGATCCCGGCGCGCGCCCCCGGACGTTTTCTGAACTCTCCGTGCTCGTGCAGGAGTGGCCGAAGGCAAGCCCGGAGGCGGTTGCCCTCGAGACAGCGATCGACTCCCTGCGCCTGCCACTGCTCAAGCTGCAGGCACTCATGGGACCTGCGGCTCTGCGCAGCGACGCGCTCGATGAGATGGGCCGCTCCCTCGCTGCGCTCGCCGGGGACCAGACGACGCCGCATCGCATACCGCAGGTGCGGGCGCTGCAGGAAGAGCTCACGCTGCGCGGCGTCTCGCGGGCGGTCCAGGAGATGCAGGACCGCGGCGTGCCGTCATCTCTTTGGCCGCAGGCATTCGAGCTGCTCTGGCTTGAGGCATGTCTTGCCGACGTGCGGCGGGACGTCGCGACGTTGCCTGGCATCTACGGTCGGGACAGGGACGCCCTGGAGCGGGAGATGGACGAGCTCGAAGAGCAGGAGCGCTCTGCGGCGTCGGTTGCCCTGCGCTGGAACCAGAAGCACAGAGTGCGCACAGCGTTTGGCGACCGTCCCGAACAGCAGAGGCTGCTGCAGGCTGCGGCCGATGCGGGTGCACCGCCGCTTCCGGAGCTGCTCGCCGCCGCTCCCGATGCGCTGCTGACCGTATTCCCGTGTTGGCTTGTCAGCCCGTTCACGGTGAGCCAGATGGTGGATGGATCGCGGACGCACTTCGATGTCGTCATCTGGGACGAGAGCAGCCAGATGCCGGTCGAGGCGGCGATCCTGGCCATCCTGCGCGGCGCCAGGCTGGTGCTGGCGGGCGACGAGAACCAGCTGCCGCCGCCGGAGGCTGCGGATCCCGCCGCCCGCAGGCAGCCGCAGAGCCTCCTGGAGGCGCTCTCCTTCCTTCCCCGCTACTCCTTGGGCTGGCATTACCGCAGCCTCGACGAGGCGCTCTTCGCTTTTGCGAACCGGCGGATCTACCACGGTGCGGTCGCCACGTTCCCAGGGCGGCTGGGGCACGGCGCGGGTCTAAGGCACGTGCGGCTCGATCAGCCTGATACGTCACGTTCACGCGCGGGGGACGCAGCGCTCGCCGGGCTCGTCGACCTCGTACTGCGGGAAGCGAAGGCGCACCCCCAGGAGTCACTCGGCGTGATTGCCTTGACGTCAGCGGAGGCGGATCGGATCAGAGGAGCCGTATACGCGGCGGTGTCCGGCCTGCCGGACCTGCAGCCGTTCTTCGCGACATCGCGATCCGAACGTTTCTTCGTCAAGCCGGTCGATCTTGTCCAGGGCGACGAGCGCGACCATGTGATCTTCGCGGTGGGAGTCGATTCCGGGCAGGCGGACGGTGCCGCCGTCGATCTCCTGTGGGGTCCCTTGGGCGAGCGGCGCCTGAATGTTGCCATCACGCGTGCACGACGCCGCATGACCGTCGCTACCGCGCTCGGCGGCGAGGAGATCCGGGACCTTGGCCTCGGTGGCGGCGTGGCCCTGCTGCGGGACTTCCTGCAGTATGCCAAGATGCGGCACGGCGGGCGGATGGCCGGTGAGCTCAGCGATGAACCCGTCAATCCCTTCGAGGACACACTTGCGCCCTTTCCCGAGGAGGTCTACGTGGCCCTGCGGGAAGCCGGAGTGGACGTCGTGCCGCAATATGGCGCCCTGCGCCATCGTTTCGACCTGGTAGCGCGCCATCCAGGGCGCCCCTCCGAATATGTCCTCGCGATCGCGTGCGACGGCTGCGACGTGCACGGCATGCCGACCATGCGCGAGCATGACAGACAGCGCCAGCTCGAGCATCTCGGCTGGCGCTATCACCGGATCTGGTCGGGGGACTGGGCCGCGGACCGGGACGGCGAGATTGCGCGGGCGGTCGAGGCCTGTCGCGTGGCTGCCGCGTCGATCGACGGCGGCTAGAGCGCGGCGC
Source organism: Clostridia bacterium (assembly GCA_027420455.1). Lineage (GTDB taxonomy): Bacteria > Bacillota > Sulfobacillia > JAJZYS01 > JAJYTV01 > JAJZQO01. The sequence continues at coordinate 5,337 of DAIBJA010000020.1, forward strand.
CGGCCGGCACCATGATGGCGTCCACCATGCCATGGATGATCTTCTTGTCCTGTGGGCAGATGGTCGCCAGGACGCCTCCCAGATCGACGCCGTCTCCTTGCCTGAAGTAGTACGGGCAGAGCCGGGCGCGCCCCTGCATCGTGACGACCTCGCCAGCGGCGAAGTCGAAGTAGTCGTGCGGCACGACCTTGGCTTTGTGGTAGCGCTGCAGAATCCAGCGCGTATGCCCGAATTGCCTGAGCCCTTCTTCCACCGCGGCCTGCCAGGACTCCTGCGGGGCGTCCTCGCCGATGTGCACGCCGCGGCTGCCCCAGGCCATCTCGGAGAAACCGGAGGGCTTCAGCACCCAGTCGGCCCGTTCGCGCTTCGTCATGTCGCCGAGACGACGCATGTCCTGCAGGGGGTGGCCACAAGCGGTGAGACCCGCCACCACGGCATGGGGCGGTACTGGCCGCGGGTCCAGAAGATAGGTCTCCGGAATCAGGCGCTTGAGGCGCACAAGGCGATCGGCACCGAGTGCCTCCCGCCATACCGGCTCGAGTACCGGATGGTGCAACAGGGCGAACCAGAGCTTCTCCTCGAGTTGAGGCTTGATCGGAGGCGTGATCTGGACGAGATCCTTGCGCTGCGCATAGAGGAGGAGGTCCGCCTTCGGCACGTTGCGCAGATCGAAGAGCTCGAAGAAGCGGTAGAGGACATCGATGCGGCGCCCTTCGACGTAGAGGCCGTCCTCCTGGAAGATCACATCTTTCGGCGGGACGCAGTGGACTTCGTGACCGCGGCCGCGCAGTGCCAGGGCGACGTGTTCCATCTCGGGACGGTAGTCTTCCGATTCCTGGGACACCACGATCGCCGTTACAGGGCTTTCCTTGCCCGCCGTGAGGGCCAAAGAGCGCGCGAAGCCGTCCAGAATGCCGCTCGGACCGCCGATGACGTCCTGGCCCAAGGCGGCGTAGACGTCCTGCAGCGCTGCGAGTTCGCCGAACCCGCCCGGCACGGAGTCGATCTCGGTGGCGATGAAGTCGTCGTCCGCCACGAGCAGCAGATCAGGGCGCATGAAGGCCGGAAGCTGCCGGCGCAGCCGTTTCATCTGGCTGAACCGCACCACGTCCTCGGGCTTGCCGAGGTCGAGGTATTCGGCCACGAAGTGCAGGTCCGGCCTGCGCAATGCCAGGTGGTAGATCTCCTGCTGCGCACGCGCGAACGCCCAAAGGTCCTCGCCGATCTCCCTGAGACGCTGGCGCTGCGCCTGGCTGAGGGGAAGAACATTCGTTCCGATGCGCCAACTGACCCGCTGTCCGGGCGGTGCAGGGCGGCGTCGGCTGTGGAACAGATGCTCTTGCGCGAGCACGTCCTCGAGCCAGGTCGCCTCCGTCGCCTGGGACAATTGACCGCCTCCCCCTGTCCCTTGCCGGTTTCCGAAATCGAGAGCGCCACCGCTGGCGCGGTGACGCCCTGGCTTACCTTAGGTTAGCGTATGCCGGCGGAAGGCACAATGTGGGTCAGGCGTCGATCTGTGCGCGCTGCAGCTGACCGCTGAAGTCGACGTATACCGACTTCCACTCGCTGAAGAAGTCGAGCGCCGCGACGCCCGCCTCGCGGTGGCCGTTGCCTGTGCCCTTGACGCCGCCGAACGGCAGGTGGATCTCGGCGCCCGTCGTGCCGGCGTTGACGTAGAGAAGGCCGCTCTCCAGGTCGCGGATCGCGCGGAACACGCGGTTGACGTCCTGCGTGAAGATCGAGGAGCTCAGGCCGTAGGTGACGCCGTTGTTGACCGCGATGGCTTCGTCGAAGTCCTTGACCTTGATCACGGACAGCACCGGTCCGAAGATCTCCTCCTGGGCGATGCGCATGTCGGGGCGCACGCCCGCGAAGAGGGTCGGGTGGTAGAAACTGCCCTTGGCGAGATCTCCCTCCTCGGCGATGCCGCCGCCGACCAGAAGCTCGGCGCCCTCAGCCTTGCCGATCTCGACGTAGCGGTCGATCGATTGGGCTGCGCCGCGGTTGATCACCGGACCGACATCTGACGTCTCGAGGAGACCATCGCCGAGCCGGAGCGTCTTGACTCGTTCGGCAAGTCTGTGGACGAGTTCGTCGTGGATGTCCGCGTGCGCGATGACGCGCGAGCAGGCGGTGCAGCGCTGGCCGGAAGTGCCGTAGGCGCTCCAGATGATGCCGTCCAGGGCGAGCTCGAGGTTCGCGTCGTCCATGACGATGACCGCGTTCTTGCCGCCCAGTTCGAGCGAGACCCGCTTGAGTCCGGCGCCGGCTTCGCGAGCGACGTGCCGGCCCACCTCGTTCGAACCGGTGAAGGAGATGAGTCGCACGCGCTCATCCTGGAGCAGAACTTCCCCGGCTACGGACCCGGAGCCGAAGACGAGGTTCATGACGCCCGGCGGCAGCCCGGCCTCCTCGAAGATCTTGACGAGTTCGAGCGCCAGCATGGGCGTATCGGTGGCGGGCTTGAAAACGACGGTGTTGCCAAGCACGATCGCAGGGAATGTCTTCCAGGTCGGGATCGCCATCGGAAAGTTCCACGGCGTGATGATGCCTGCGACGCCAATCGGGTCGCGGACGGCCATGGCGAACTTGTTCGGCAGTTCGGAAGGTGTCGTGTGGCCAAAGGCGCGCCGGCCCTCTCCGGCCATGTAGAAGGCCATGTCGATGCCTTCCTGCACGTCGCCGCGCGCCTCGACGAGCACCTTGCCCATCTCGCGCGTCATCTTGCGCGCCAGGTCCTCCTTGCGCTCGCGCATGAGCGTGCCGACCCGGTACATGATCTCGGCGCGCTTCGGCGCCGGCACCCTGCGCCAGTGCTCGAACGTCTTGTGGGCAACGTCGACGGCCCGCTCGACATCCTTGGCCGACGACTGCGGAACGCTCGCGATGATCTCTCCTGTTGCCGGGTTCACGTCGTCGATACGACGGTTGTCCTCTGCGTCGACCCAGTTGCCGTTGATGTAGTTGCGCAGTTCGACCATGCCTGCCGGGTTTCTTGGACAGCATCGCGCGATGCCGTCCCCCCGGACTCCCACCTTTCAGCGAATGATTTGCGTCCGGTCGCGCTCAGCCCTGCGGCTCGCCGCCGCTCCAAGGTTCCGTCTTGTAGACGGTCAGGAGGTAGTTCTCACCCTGGCGCGCAATGCCGAAGATGAGGCCGCGCCGCTTGAGCGTGCGATTGAGAAAGGTCACCAGGACGTGCGGCTCGATGGGATCACCGAGCTCGGTCCGGGCAATCTCCGGCAGACTCTGCGGGCTCATGCGGCTACGGCGCCGTGGACCATGCGCTCACCCTCCAATAGCGAGCATAGGTGGACGGACGTCGGCGGTCAACGGCCCTCAGGCAGCGTCTGGTACGTCTTCTCCTCCAGAACAGCTTTCCGATCTCGACGCGCACTGGTGCACACGGCGCGATCTGGACGACATAATGCAGCGACTGCGCGACGAAACTAGTGACGGGAGGTGACATGGCTTGGCGCAGTGGACGAAGGGACCGGCGCTGCCCCGCGAGCAGCTGGAACGGTTCAAGTTCGAAATCGCCGACGATCTCGGCATCACGCTTCAGCAGGGCTACAACGGCGACATCACGGCGCGCGAGGCAGGGCGTATCGGTGGACGCATCGGCGGCAACATGGTCAAGGTGATGATCCGGATGGCCGAAGAGGCCATGACGCGCGGCGAAGGCTGAGCAGAAGCATTCGGCTGCCGGCGGGCACCGCCGGCAGCCTCCCAATCTTAAGACGCGCCCTGGCAAGCCGAGAAAAATTAACGGTCATCGAAGAGCCTTCCAATGCACTCTGGCGATACTCGTTGCAGGTCGGGATACCGACCGGAAAGGGGCATCGCGATGCAACGCAGGCATCTCCTGATCGGCGCGCTGATCGGCCTGCCGATTCTGCTCGCTGGTGGTGCCGCGGCGTTCGCGGCGTCTGGCGCCGCTACGTCCGGCTCGCCGGCGCAAACGTTCCTTGCGGACGTCGCCAGCCATCTCGGCATCTCCACAGGCACGCTCGAGAGCGCAATGCAGCAGGCAAGGCTGGATCAGGTCCAGCAACTGCTCAGCGCCGGCAAGATCACGTCGGCGCAGGCGTCCCAGATGGAGACCGCGATCAAGTCGGGCAAGGTCGGACCGGGATTCGGTCGCAGGGAGCACATGGGCGGCGGCATGTTCGCGGGGCGCGGCGCCATGCCGGCGGCCGCAACCTACCTGGGCCTGACGCCTCAGCAACTGAGGAGCGACCTTCAGGGCGGCAAGTCGCTCTCGGACATCGCATCGTCCCAGAGCGGCAAGACGGTGGCCGGACTCGAGGCGGCCATCACTACGGCGATGCAGCAGGAGATCCAGCAGGCGCTCTCGGCCGGTAAGATCACCCAGCAGCAGGCGACGCAGCAGCAAGGGAAGATCGCGAGCTTCGTGCAGCAGTTCGTGACGCGCACCGGCATGGGTGCGGGGCACGGCGGCGGCTGGGGTCCACCTGCGGGCGAGCCTCAACCGGGCAGCAGCCAGGGCACCGCACCGAGTTCGAACTAGCGGCACGCTGAAGCTGCCCCGCAGGGCCCATGCCTTGCGGGGCGGCTTCTTTGCCCGCTGTCGGCCGGTTAGGTTGCCAGGGCGTCAATAGGGATTGGCTGCCCGATCGCGGGCCCAGGCCTCGCGCGTGATCGCGTAGACCTGATGGAGGCCCCCGATCGGCTTGACCAGACTTGACGTGAAGAGCATGCCGTTCCGCTCGGCCACCCTGATGGAGGGCAGGTTTTCGGGCCTGATCGTCGAGACGAGGCGCGGCACGTCGAGATGGATGAAGCCCCAGTCGCGGCAGGCGCGCGCCGCCTCTGTGGCGTAGCCCTGTCCCCAGTTGGCTCGGGCGAAAAGATAGGCCACTTCTGTCTCACGACGGCCGTCCACATCCTGCAGGATGAGGCCGCATTGTCCGAGGAACCTTTGATCCAGCTTGCGCTCCACGATCCAGAAACCGATGCCGTGTGCGGCATAGCTCGCCCGTGCCCGTTCGATCCAGGCCACCGCCTCGCCGCGGTCCATGGTGCCCGGATAGTAGCGCATGGCCACGGGGTCGGAGAAGATCTCGAGCAGCTTGTCCTGATCGTCCAGGGTCATCTCGCGCAGATGGAGCCGCTTTGTTGTCAGGATCCGCACGCTACGCCTCCCTACCTCCATGGACGCCGGCCTGCCCGCAGGCTGCGCTCAGGTCGCAAGACGGTGCCCGGCACTGCCTTCCGGGCAGAGCCAGCGCGCCAGGGCGTCGGCTTCCTGCCGGACGTCGTCGAGCACCTGCGCCGAGAGCTTGCGCAAGGGCAGAAGCACCACCGTGCACTGCGGCACGCTCTCCTCGACGGTCCAGGTTCCGGCCACCTCGCCCTCGGCAAGGAATGTGGCGAGGACCCGCCCGTCACGCATGATGACCTTGTGCTGGAGGTCCTTCGGCAAGATTCGCGTGCGATCCTTGTAGGCGAGGAGAAGGTTGTCCCAGCGCGGCAGCAGTCGCGCGGGCGGCCGGGTCGAGTCCGTGGGCGGCGGGAGTCCGGGAATGTCGAGGTACGTGACGCTGCCCCACGCCAGATCCTCAAGGCGGTCGCCTAGGCGCGCGCGCACCGCCTCGGCTTCCTTCAGACCGAGGCCGGACCACTGGGCGAAGTCCTGCAGGGTTGCAGGGCCGAAGGCCCTGAGATAACGGTCGAAGAGGAACTCCTGGGCGCCTTCCGGGCGGATGCCCGATGCAAAATCGACCCAGCGGTACATGGGTGCGCCGCCGGCTGCAAAGGCTGCGGACGGAGGCGTCTGGACCAGGGGCGCAAGAGACTTGGCGGCGAAGGAGAGGCTCTGCGGCGGCGCCTCCGGGAAGTGGGGCTGCAGGACTCGCTCAAGTTCCCGAAACGCCATTGACGCCGTGGACAGCTTTGGCCGCAGGATGCCGCGCAGGCGGTCCCCGTCGATGGAGGCCGCCACCCGAGGGAAGAAGCTGCGGAGGGCACGCTCGCGCGCGTCGGTCAGGCCGATGAAGTATGAGGTGTGCGCCTCGGCCGGCACGAGATGCAGGGTGCCGCGCATCAAGGTGGCCTTGACGACGTGACCCGCCGTCAAGGCAGTTTCGAGATCGCTGCGCTGGAATGCCCGGAGCCGGCTCCAGAGCGCGATGTACGGCGAGCGCCGGTGCTGGGCGTTGAGACCGGCGAGCCGCCCCAGCGCGTCGAGCACACCCGCGTCTGCACGTTCGAGCAGCATCTGCCGACTGAGCGTGCTCAGGCGCAGACTCTCGAGTGCATGTCCGTCAAGCACCGTCTGCACAGCAGCAGGCCACGGCCGTCGCCGCCGCCTGCCTCAGTTCCGTGCCGGACGTGGTGAAGAGCGCCCGGGGACCGCCAGCCGCCGCAAAGAGATGGGGCTCGTCCGCGAGGCAGGCGTCGAGCACCGTGCGCAGAGGCCCGAGATGTCCAAACGGTGGCACACCGCCGATCGCGTAGCCTGTTTCGGCGTAGACGCGGTCCGCGTCTGCCCGTCGCACCTTCTCGGCGCCGAGCGCGACGCGCAGACGTTCGGGATCGACCTTGCGGTCGCCGCGCTGCAGGACGATCACGGCTTCTCCGTCCGCGAGAAAGACGAGCGACTTCACGATCTGGCGCTGGCTGCAGCCGACCGCCAAGGCTGCTTCCTCGGCGGTCCGCGTCGACTGGTCGAGTTCGCGTACCACGACGCGATAGCCGGCGGCTGTCGCTCGCTGGGCGAAATCTTCAGGCCCCAAGGCTATTCCCCCCTGGCGGGCGCTTCGCCAGGGGTCCGGATGAGCCCTGCCTAGTCGAGTGGCGACGTCAGACGGTAGCCGGCGCGGGTGAGAGATTGGGCCAGCGTCTTGAGAGTGGAGAGATCGCCCCCGGCAATCGGCACCGCAAGCAGTTCGCCGCCGCTTGCCGCCGCGAGGGCTTGTCCGGGCGGTTCCTGGCGCGCCACAAGCACGCTGACGCCCTTCAGCCGCTGCAGCGTGCCTGCGGAGAGCGGGCCCTGCCAGAGAACGGCCTTGGCGCCAGTACGCTCCACATCCGCAATCTCTGACGTCGCCAGCAGCACCTGGCCCTGTCCTGCCAGGCTGAAGAGCGAGGCCGGCAACGCCAGAATCATGCCGGCAGGCATACTCTGCCGCAGCGCCAGAGCACTCGCCTGATCCTCGGCGAGAACGATGACCCCAAGCTGCGGAGTGCCTGCCCCGCCCCACTGGGCCAGCGTCCGTCCGGGAATCACCTTGCCACCGCCGGAATCCTTGCTGGTGGACGATCCGGTTCCGTTCGCCGGCGTAGCGCCGGGCGCTGGCTGGGGACTCGGCTGAGAGGCGGTCGGAGCCGACGACAGGGCTACGGGCACGCCCGCATACGGCAGTTCCAGCCGCTGACCGGCAACGATGAGGCTCGTGCCGCCATTCGATGCGAGCAGGCTGGCTGAGGACAGTCCGAACATGGCGGCGATCCCGTCGATCGTCTGCCCTGGCTGCACGGTGTAGCTGCGCTCGAAGAGCGATGCCCAGGTCTCGGGGCCCACGATGCCGTCGGAGGCAAGGCCGCGGGCGGTCTGCAGCTGGCGCACGGCCGCCACGGTAGCGGCGCCGAACGTGCCGTCCGTCTCCACCTTGATGCCGTCCGCCGTCAGGAGCGCCTGGAGGTCACGGACGGCCGGACCCTTGGCACCAGACTGCAGGAGAGGGGCCGACGCGCCGATCTTGGCCACGATGTCGGCCAGTACCGCGGCGCCCGCCTGGCCGTCCGCGGGCAGCCCCGCCGACACCTCGAGCCGGTTGACGGCAGCGGCGGTATCCGGACCGTAGACGCCGTCGATGGGCCCGGGGTTGAGATGCAGGCGGCTGAGTTCCGTCTGCAGGGCGCTGACGGCGGGTCCCTGGACACCGGTGGCGAGTGGATGGAAGGACACCGAGAGCAGCAGCAGCCAGATCAGGGCGATCGGCGGCACGGTCATCACCTCGACGCCAGCCTTGCCCTCTGAGGACGGCGCCAGACGCTCCTGCTAGAGCGCGAGGCCGAGGGTGCCGCCGATGGCGCCGACGACCAGGCTGAGCACGATGCGCAGCCCGAGGCCGGTCGGGTGCAGGGGCAGGTCGTAGACCAGGATGCCGATGAGGTAGAGTGCCAGAAAGAGCAGGAGCCCCGCGGCCGCACCATGCCAGAGGCCCGCCCTGCCTGCGCGCCTGGCGGCGCTGAAGCCGCTCGCGAGGACAGAGAGCCAAGCCACCGCCACCGTGGCCAGCGGTACGAAGCCGGACGAGTCTTGGACGATGAAGAGGACGAGCGACGCGATCAGAAGCAGCGCGGCCGCCGTGACCGCGCCTGTCCCTGCGCCGCGCAGCACCGATGGACCGTCGAAGCCGCCTTCGGGAGCCACTGTGCACCACCCCCTGCCCGAGGCTATGCGGGGGTGGTCCCATTCATGGCAGGAACCGTTCGAGCTGTGCCAGCACCTCGTCGGCCGGCCCGATGACGCGTTGGGCGTCTGGCAACGCCTCCAGGAGATAGCGCCCGTAGCGGGCTGTCGCCAGTCGCCGGTCGAGGACAAGGACGGCGCCCTGATCGGTCGTGGAGCGGATCAGGCGGCCGAATCCCTGCTTGAGGCGCAGTGCCGCGTCCGGCAGGCTGATTTCGTTGAAGGACGAGCGGCCCTCAGACTCGATCGCCTCCTGTCGCGCCTCCCAGACGGGCCGGTCCGGCGGCTGGAAAGGCAGTTTGACGAGCACGACGAGGGCGAGGGCTGAACCGACGACGTCGACGCCCTCCCAGAAGCTCTGCGCCCCGAAGACGACGACCCGCTCGTCTTGGCGCAAGGCGTCGAGCAGTCGTGATCTCGCGCCGTCGACGCCCTGGGCGAGAAGTCTGAGTCCGAGGGCCCCGAGAGGCTCGCGCAGCGCCGTGGCGAAAGCACGGAGCTGCCTGTGCGCGGTGAAGAGGACGAGCGTTCGGCCGCCGGCGACCGCCAGGGCTCGCAGGAGCACGTCCTGGGCCCGGCTGTCGAAGCTCGGCTCCTTGGGCTCTGGTAGGTCGGTCGGGACGAGGAGGGCGCACTGGTCGCGGAAGAAGAAGGGGGTGGGCAGAACCGTCCTGTGCACGCGCGGGTCGGACTCCAGACCGATCGGTTCGAGGAGGAAGCGGAAGTCGTCGCCGACCGCCAGCGTGGCCGAGGTCAAAACAGCTGCCCGCAGTCGCCCGAACAGCGCCTCCTGCAGGAGATCGCCCGGGTAGAGCGGGGCGGTATGGAAACTCGGCTCGTCGCGGTCGGGCAGGTCGCACCAGACGACGTCTGCCGGATCGGCCAGGAGGATGCGGTTGCACAGCCCCACGTCGCGCTGCGTCGATTCCGCGACGGCGTGCAGTTCCGCCTGCTGATGCTCCCCTGCTCCCTGCGCCACACCCTCCGCCGCCCGTGCGAGGTCCGCCAGCGCGAGGGCGAGACCCTCAAGCGCAGTGCGGAGGGCGCCACTTTCCCCGGATGAGAGAAAGTCGGGCCTCAGCCGGATGGCGCGCCGGCCCGGGAATTGGCTGCGCACCGCATGGATGGCTTCCTGGGCGTGTTCCTGGACACTGCGCTGGGCATCGCGGCAGGCGGTGCCGCCGATGGCCGCCGCGCGCTGGCCGCGCCGGCGCAGCTCGCGCAGCGAGAGTTCGCCTCCCAGCTGGTCCGTGGCCGCCGCATCGAGGCCGTGCGCCTCATCGACGACAAGATGCTCGAACGGCGGCAGGACGGTCTGCCCGCTGGCGGCGTCGGAGAGCAGGAGCGCGTGGTTGACGACGATGAGGTGCGCGAGTTCTGCCTTGCGACGCGCAGCAAAGAAGTAGCAGTCGCGGTAGGCGGCGCAACGCTCGCCGCTGCAGGCATCGGCCGTGGCCTCGAGCCGGGACCACAGGTCCGACTCGATCTGGACCTCCGAGCGTTCGCCGCTTTCGGTGCGGTGCAGCCAGAACGCAACCTTGGCGAGATGGAGGCGCTCGTCGCTGGGCAGCTGTGCGAGGACCTGCGCCACCTCGCCCTCCCAGCGCCAGAGGCAGAGGTAGTTCTGCCGGCCCTTGAGCAGATGCGCGCGCACCGGCCAGCCGGTCGCGGCGAGCAGGGATGGCAGGTCTTTCTGGAGCAGCTGTTCCTGAAGGTTCTTGGTACCGGTCGAGACCACGACCTTCTGCTCGCTCTGCAAGGCGAAGGCCATGGCGGGCAGTAGGTACGCGAGACTCTTGCCGGTGCCTGTTGGCGCCTCGGCGACGAGGAAGCCGCCTTCGGACAGCGTCTCCTGCACGAGTTCCAGAAGCTCGCGCTGGCTCTCGCGCCGCTCGAGCCCCAAACTCTCGATCAGGGGACTGCCTTCCGCCAGTGCGGCCGTCGCATCGACGGGCAGACGCGGCGCAGGGGCGACCGGAAAGCTCCAGTTTGGTCTCGCGGGCTGCCAGATCTCATCGGTCGGATGGATACGCGAGGCTTCGCGCAAGGTGGCGGCGAGAGGATCGTCGAGACCCTCGAGCAGGCGTGCTACAAAGGCGAGCAGGGCCGGATCCTCGCGCCTCAGTTCGTCGCGCAGGATCCCGACCAGCTGTGCCGTGACGCGGGCGTCCTCGCCAGCCCGGTGGTGGCGGAACTCGAGCCCGTAGCGCACGGCTGCTGCGGCGAGGCCGTGACTCTGCAGGTCCGGGTGCGACAGGCGGAAGAGGTCGAGACTGTCGAGCACCGGATGAGCCCTGTCCCAACCATTCGCGACGAGAAAGCTGATATCAAAGGGGGCGTTGTGGGCGACCAGGAGGTCCTGGCCGACAAACGCACGCAGGCCTTCGATGGCCTCCTCCACGCCTGGCGCGCCGTTCACCATCGCGTCGTCGATGCCGGTGAGTTGCCGGATGAATGGCGGTATGGGGCGGCCGGGAGCCACCAGAGTGGACCATTCCTCCGTGACCCTGCCGTCTCTGAAGCGGGCCGCCCCGATTTCGAGGATGGCGTCCTGGGCAGCGCTGGAACCGGTCGTCTCGAGATCTACGGCAACGAAGGAGGCGTCAAGCCAAGTGGTCGCATCGGTTGATGTAATGGGTTACCACCCTTCCATCCGGCGTCACGTCGAGCAGGGAGATGCTCGCGTTGTCGATGACAAACCGCACCTTGGGCCAGCTGTCGAGGCCCAGGAGGGACATGAGGCCGGCGACGATGGTGCCGCCGTGGCAGACGATCGCGATGGATCCCTCATGGCGGGCGGCGATCTCCCGCAGCGCAGCCTCCGCGCGCTGCGAGAGCTCGCTGAAGCTCTCGCCGCCAGGCGGGCGGGCGGAGCGAGGATCGCTGCGAAGTTCCGCCTCGGCTGCCCGATGGGCCAGGGCCGCCTCCTCGCGCCGCATACCCTGATAAGCGCCCCAGTTGCGTTCCTTCAACCTTGCGTCCAGCTGCAGCGGCAACGCGTGCGTCACGGCGACGGCCGAGGCAGTCTCCACGGCCCTCTGCATGGGACTCGCGTAGACGGCGCAGAGAGGCACGGCATCGAGCGCTTTTGCCACGGCGCCTGCCTGCCTTCTGCCCTCGTCGTCCAACGGAATATCGAGATCACCCTGGATGCGCCAGACGGCGTTCCACTCGGTGCGACCATGCCTGATCAGGTAGAGTGAAGGCAAGCTGTCTCCTCCATCGTCTTCGAGTTCCGGGAGAAGGAGTGGTTTCATTGCGGCTACAGGGCGTGGCCACGGCACAGGCTCTTGTCCCTTCGGCGGCGCGAGGGCGTGCCGTTGTCGCCATTGATACCCTGCGTGCCGCCACCACGGCTGCTGTGGCGCTCTCGGCGGGAGCTCGCGCCGTCTGGCCGGTGGCGGGCGTCGACGAAGCGTTCGCGCTGCGCGACCGCCTGCCTTCTGCGGTACTCGGCGGCGAGCGGGGCATGCGTGCGATTCAGGGTTTCGACGCCGGCAACTCGCCGCGCGACTACCTCGCATCGCTGGTGCGCGGCCGGGAGGTCGTGCTGACGACCACCAACGGCACCCTGGCCCTTGCCCGGGCACACACGGCCAAGGACGTGGCATTCGCCGGCCTGACGACAGCACCGCTGGCGGCAACCTGGCTGCTCGCACAAGAGATCGAGGAGGCCCTCATCGTCATGAGCGGGACCGATGGCCACTTCTCGTACGAGGATGCGCTGACCGCCGGGGCCATCGCCGCAGGACTGCCGGACGTCGAACTCGACGATCTGCTGCTCACCGCCATCGCTGCATTCAAGGCGCGCCGACGCGAACTCGCTCTCGCCCTGCGCACGACGCCGCACGGCAAGCGGCTGATCGACGCAGGGTTCGAGGCCGACATCGACCTGGCGGCCAGACTTGGGCGCGGCCGCGTCCTTCCTGTGCGGGACGGGCGCCAGAAGAGCAGGTTGATCGCCTGGCGACATCCGTAGGCACTTTCCAGTTATTCCGAGGCGATTCCTGCTCTGGCCCTCTGGTTGAGTCCTGGGCCGGACGGGGCCTAAGGCACCTCGATGACGAGCCTGGCCTCGCTGCCCGGGCGTCCGACGTCGTTCACCGGCGTCACACGGATATCGTTCTCGCCCTGGTGCAGGGATACGGGGCAGGACGGCTGGCGCACCAGCGCCTCCTTGCCGTCGAGGGATACGAGGAAGTGGTCAAACCACGGCATCGAATGACGCATGTGGAGGGTGAGATGGCGGGTTGCCGCGAGCGGCATGTCCTCCCCCGCTTCTGCCACGGTCCACTGCAGTTCGACCCCGTCCACCGGGAACTCGACGCTGGCGCGGTCGCGGGTGAAGATGACGTTCTGGCGCAGGCGCTGAAAGGCGATCGGCGGCAGGTCACCGGGTTCGTAGAGGAAGAGGGTCTCGTCTTGGGCGGTCGCTTTGGGCCGGACGAGTCCGAGCTGCATGCCGTAGGTCAGGTGGTAGTGGTTCGCGATCCAGTGGCGCCAAAAGCTCTCGTAGTCGCCGTGCTCGGGCAGCATGTCCCAGAACTCGTCGCGCTGGAAGCCCTCGGCCACGTCGATCTCCGCGTAGACGGAGGTGTCTTTCGCGGAAACGTCGGTCCAGCCGGCCCGCAGCCTGCGATCGGCGGTTGGAAGGACGCGCGAGAGACGCCCGCTGCGCAGGAGATCGTGGACCTCGAGCGCCGAGAGCAGGCGCCCGTCGAGGTCTTGATAGGCCGTGTCGAACTGGGGATCGAGCTCGACCCATTTGACGTGCTCAGGGCTGAAGACATCCACGACGACGTGCGCCTTGCCAAGACCCTGGTCCGAACTCTCCCGTCTCAGACCCACCACCCGCGCCGTGAATCCAAACGCCGCCAGCACCTGTTGCAGCATGTGCGCGTACTCGAGGCAGCGGAAGGCGATCCTGCCCGCCTGGACATCCGCGAGCAGGGAGAGCGCGCTGAGGTCTGGGGCTTCATCCCATTCCGAGTGCTCTGAGAGGCCATGCACCCAGTGCATGATGGACAGGATCTGCTGCCAGGGAGGCTCAGCTGCGCCGAGCTGAGCCTCGAGGCCGCTCGCGCTGCGAAGTTGCGCGCGCAGCTCGCTGTCGGTCTGCCAGTGGAAGCGATCGAACCAAGCCGAACGTTCGACGTGGTCGTAACGCAAGAGGCGCCAGTCGTAGCGACGATCCATCCATGCTACCTCCTCAGGACCAGGACAGGGAAAGATTCCGCGCTCATGCGCGGCCTCCTGCCCTGGCCTGGCTGGGCCAATGGTCCATGGTCCGCCCCCAGCGGCCTCCTTTAGCGATCGCTGCCCTCGGAGCCTCCCCGCTGCTTGGGCCTCAGGCGGAGCGGAGGCGCAGTCTCTGGCCGTTCTTCGGGTCGAGCGCGAGCTGCAGGCCCTTGCAGATCGTCTGCTCGGGTTCCACATCGAGCTGTAGCGGCAAGTCGAGCCGGTCCTGGAGCATGGGTGCAAGCGCGGCGAGCCTGGCGCCGCCGCCGGTCAGGAATATGCCGTGCTCCGCAAGGTCTGCCACGAGTTCGGGCGAGACGTCGCGCAGGAGTTCCCGCACTCCGTGCGCGATCTGGTCCGCCAGCATCTCCACGGCCGGCAGGACCTCCTGGCGTTCCAGCGTGACCGATTGCGGCAGGCCGGTGACGAGGTCGCGGCCGTTCGCGGTGGCCTCATCCGAGCCTTGACCCAGGAGGGCGTGCTTGATCGACTGTGCCGTCGCGCTGCCCACCATCAGGTTGTAGCGGTCGCGCATCAGGCGAGTGATCGCTTCGTCGATGTGATCCCCCGCCATCTCCACCTTGAGCTGCGCCACCGAGTGTCCGAGCGAGAGCAGCTCGATGCGGGTGCAGCTTGCGCCGACGTCCACCAGGAGCGTGCCTGTCGGTTGAAAGAGCGGCAGTTCGAGCCCAAGCGCCCTGCAGGCCGAAAGCGAGCAGTATCGCACGCGTCCCGCGCCGGCGCGCTGGGCAAGCACGCCTAGACCGCGCCGGTCGATGGGGCTCGACCCTGCGGCGAGCGCGATCCAGATTTCCGGTCTCCTGAAGCCATGGCCGCCCACCCGCGCAAGGAGATGCTTGAGCAGGGCTTCCGCCAGCCTTTGCGAGCGGACGCCGCCCCGCACGAACGGCCGTTCCGCTTCAAGACCTTCGGGCGTGCGGCCGATCATGCGCAAAGCCTGCTCCCCCACGGCAACGACATCCCCGGTCAGCCGGTGCGCCACCACTGCCGGTTCGCTGAGAGGCGGACGCCTGCCGCCTTCCACACCCATGCGCACGTTCTCGCTGCCGAAATCGAAGATCAGGCGTCGCACGCACTAGTCCCCCCGCTTGTACGCTTTCTTTCATTGAAGCGGAGAGGCTACGCCGGCGCATTGTCAAAATGTTGGCGGCGGGCCCAGTGCTGGGCCCGCCGTGGTATGAAGCTGGAATCAGAGGAGCGGCTGTCCTGCGATGCGTGCCGCGGCGGCTCGGCCCGATGCGAGTACCTCCCCCGCGTCCACCAGGAGGTGGCGCCCTTCCTGGTAGACGAGACGGCCCGACGCGTAGACGCGCTCCACCTGCTGGGCTGTCGCCGTGTAGACCAGGGCCGAAAAGGGGTCGAAGACCGGCTGCACCGCGTAGCCGCGCAGGTCGACGACCACTACGTCTGCGAGATAGCCGGGCTCGAGCGCACCCAGTTCGGGCCAGCCGAGCGCCAGCGCGCCCTCCCGGGTGGCCATGCGCAGCACATCCGGCGCGGTGAGTGCCGCCGCGTCCTCTGCGGTGCCCTTGGCGATCCAGGCGGCTGCCTTCATGCTCAGGAAGGGATCGAGGACGTTGGCACTGGCGGCGCCGTCGGAGCCGATGCCGACCGGGACGCCGGCTTCGCGCAGGCGGCGTGTCGGCGCAAAGCCGCAGCCGAGCTTCAGGTTGGACACCGGGCAGTGCGCGACTCCCACGTCGAGGCCCGCGAGGCGCTCGATGTCGCCTTCCGCCGGGAATACGGCGTGCGCCGCCACCACGTGCTCGCGCGTGAGACCGCTGCGCGTCAGGACCTCGGACGGCGTGGTACCTTGGCGCAGCAGCTCTTCCGTCTCGCCGCGCGTCTCAGCGAGATGGATGTGCACCGGCGCGTGCAGAGCGGTCGCGTAGTCCGCGACCTCCCTGAGGTAGTCTGGCGGGCAGGTGTAGGGCGCGTGCGGGCCCAGCGCCACGCGCAGGCGGCCGTTAAAGGTGCCCTGCCAGCGCTCGTAGAGCGCTACGCCGCGGCGCAGGCTCTCGCGCTCCGGGTCTTGCACGCCGATCAGGCCCTGTGTGATCATGCCGCGGATGCCCGCTTCGCCGATCGCTTCCGCCACGCGGTCCATCGAGCCGTACATGTCGTTCACGCAGGTGACGCCAGCCGCCACTGCCTCGAGCAGGGCAAGGCGCGTCCCCTGCAGGATGTCTTCCGCGGTCATACGGGCCTCGATCGGCCAGACGTGTTCCTCGAGCCATGGCATCAAGGGCACGTCGTCCGCGCAGCCGCGCAGGAGCTGCATGGCGAGGTGCGTGTGGGTGTTGACGAAGCCGGGGATGATGACGCGGCCTGGAAGCGACAGGACCTCGTCGTACGGCGCCGTGGGCGGGGCATCGGCGGCCGGGCCCGCATAAGCGATGCGCGCCCCGTCGAGCACGAGCACGCCGGCGGGGATCTGCCGTTCCGGCGTGAGCAGGGTGGCGGACTCGAGTCTGATCACTGGGTGCCCTCCCGCCACGTGGTGCGGTAGCGCACCTGCTCTTGCGTCTCGACTTCGAGGCCGATACCGCGCGCGTCCAGCGACAGCTTGGCCACCTGCTGATCGAGCTCATCGGGATACTGGTGCACGCCCGGCGGCAGACGGTGAGCGGCCACATGCAGCAGGGCGAGTGCCTGGACGGCGAACGAGAGGTCCATGATCTCCGCAGGGTGACCGTCGCCTGCCGCGAGATTGACGAGGCGTCCCTCTGCTAGGAGGTAGAGCCTGCGCCCGTCAGGCAGACGATAGGCATCCACGCTCTCGCGTACGCGCTCCACGGAGTCCGAGAGCTCGCCCAGGGCCACCTTGTCGATCTCGACGTCGAAGTGTCCGGCGTTGGCGAGCAGCACGCCGTCGCGCATGCGTTCCAGGTGCTCGCGGCGGACGACCCGCACGGCGCCGGTGACGGTGATGACGATGTCCGCCTTGGGTGCGAGGTCATCCATGGTGCCGACGTCGTAGCCGTCAAGCCACGCCTCGTTCATCTTGACGGGGTCGATGTCCACGACGCCGACGCGCGCGCCGAGTCCCCTGAATCGCTGCGCGACACCCTTGCCGCATTGGCCGAACCCGACGATGAGCGCGTACCGTCCGGCGATGGTCAGGTTGGTCGCGCGCATCACCGCCTCGGCCACCGACTGGCCCGTGCCGAAGCGGTTGTCGAAGAGATGTTTCATCTTGGCGTCGTTGACGGCCATCATCGGCACCTTGAGATCCCCCGCGGCATGCATGGCGCGCAGGCGCACGAGGCCTGTGGTGGTTTCCTCCGTGCCGCCTTTCAGGCTCTGGAGCAGCTCGGGCTGTGAGAGGTGCAGACGCGTCACAAGGTCGCCCCCGTCATCCACGACGAGCGTGGGACGGTGCGCAAGAACCTTGTCGAGGTAGCCGAAATACTCCTCCACCGCTGCGCCGTGGCGGGCGTAGACGTGGACTCCGCGCGCGGCAAGAGCCTGCGCGACGGCATCCTGGGTGGAGAGCGGGTTGGAGCCCGCGATCGCGACCTCCGCGCCCAGATCCTTGAGAGCCAGCGCGAGCCGCGCCGTCTTCGCCTCGAGGTGCAGCGCGATGCCGACGCGCTCGCCCCTGAGAGGCTGCGCGTCCCGTCGTTCCTTGAGCAGGGCCTCCACGATCGGCATATGAACCTGGGCCCAGTCGATGCGGCGGTCTCCTTCCTGCAAGCTCACGACATCCCCTCCTGCCTGCCATGATGGCTGCAGCCGTAGTCGTTGCCGAGCTCGCGCACCGTGCGCAGCAGGAGCCGCGACAGGGTGCGCCCCTGCTGGCCCATGAGCTCGAGGACCTCTTCATGCGACGGCCGCGCACCCTGTACGCCTGCAGCCAGATTGGTGACGAGCGCGACGGCGGCGTAGCAGATGTCGAGCTCCGCCGCGAGCACCGCCTCCGGCACCTGCGTCATGCCCACGACATCGCCGCCCAGCATGCGATAGGCGCGGATCTCGGCCGGCGTTTCAAAGCGCGGTCCTTCGGTGCAGACGTAGACGACGTCCTGCGGGTGCAGCGCGATCTCCTCGGCGGCCGCGCTCCGGCGCAGGGCTGCACGCAGCGTGGGACAGTAGGCGTCGCTGACGTTCTGGTGCACGACGCCGGGCCCGTCATGGAACGTGCTGGCCCGCGCCTTGGTGAAGTCCATGAAGTCGCCGAGGAGCGCGAGCGTTCCCGGTGGTATCTCCTCGCGGACCGAGCCGACCGCGGAAGTGGCGAGGATAGCCTTGACGCCGATCTCCTTGAGTCCCCAGAGCAGGGCGCGGGCCGGCAGGCGATGGGGCGGCACGGCGTGGCCCTTGCCATGCCGCGCGGCGAAAACGAGCGTCGTTCCATCCTCAAGGTGGGCTTCCGTGACGGCGACATCGCCGTACGGGGTGACCAGCGTGCGCTCGCGTTCCTCTGCACCGGGCAGATCGTACACGCCCGTGCCGCCGATGATCGCGATCATGTCAGTTACCCGCGTAGATCCACTCTTCCTCGGGCCGCGGCTGGCCTACAAGCTCATCCGGGCGGAAGAAGAGATCGATCTCACGCTCGGCGGCCTCGGGGCCGTCCGAGCCGTGTACGATGTTGGCCGCGATCTGCATGGCGAAATCGCCGCGCAACGTGCCGGGGGCGGCCTTGGCGGGATCCGTGGCACCCATGACGGTGCGCGCGATCGCGACGGCGTCCTGGCCTTCCCAAACCATCGCGACGATGGGACCAGAGGTGATGAAGCGGACGAGGCCGCCGAAGAACGGCTTCTCGCGGTGCGCCTCGTAGTGACGGCCCGCAAGCTCCTCGCTGACGCGCATCATCTTGAGGCCGACCAGCCTAAGTCCCTTGCGCTCCAGGCGGCCAATCACCTCGCCCACCAGGCCGCGACCCACTCCATCCGGCTTTACGGCAACGAACGTCCGATCCATGCTCAGGTGTCCCTCCAGACAAATGCGCCCCGGTCCTTCGACCGGGGCGTCCTCTCAGCCGACTTGCGCCTCTACTTCGGCGAAGACGCCGCGCTTCGTCTCTGTCGCCGTCACACTCTCGGCGCGGAAGTGCTCCACAATATAGTTGCAGGCGTCCCATGGTTCGACGCGTTCGCCACATGTGAACACGTCGACTGCGGCATAGCCCAATTCGGGCCAGGTGTGCACCGCAAGGTGCGATTCCGAGATGACCACCACGCCACTGACGCCTTGGGGGCTGAATTTATGGAAGGCAACTTCCCGGACCTCAGCACCCGACTCCAGCGCTGCGGCCACCAGGATTCTCTCGACCCGCTCCGGGTCGTTGAGAATCGCCCGGTCGCAACCGTACACCTCGGCCAGAATGTGCCGGCCCAGTGCGTTCATCGATCAGCCC
>DAIBJA010000083.1 GCA_027420455.1 Clostridia bacterium
ATAGTGCAGCGGGAACTGGTCGAACGAGGTGTAGCCGCCGAGGTCGCCGTAGGCGGTTGGAAAGCCGGAGAGACCGGCGCTGAGCAGCGCGGTGACCGAAGACTCGAGCCCGTTGTCCGCGCCCCAGCTCTCGAGCTGGTCACCCAGCCAGATGGACGGCAGGTAGGGTTGGCTGCCGGCGAAGGCGGAGCGCAGGAAGACGAAGGCCTTGCCTTCGAGGTGCGCGCTTTTCAGGACCGCTTGGTTCACCTTTGCCCAGAGAACGGGGTAGAGGTTATGGTCGGCCGCCGTGGCGATGCCGTGCGATGTGCTGGCGCCGATCGGGAGTTCCTCGCCGAAATCGGCCATCCAGCCGTCGAAGCCGTTCCCGACCAGCTGCCGCCGCATGATGCCCTCGAGCCACCTGGCCGCCTTCGGATTGCCGAGATCGACAAGGTAGGCGGTGTTGCCCGGGTAGTGGAAGGCGTAGGGGACGCCCGAGCCGTTGTCGACGAGGTAGCCCTTGGCCTTCGCGACGAGATAGAGGTTCTGCGGCCCCATGGGCTTGCCGGTATCGGTCAGGAACGGGTTGATGTAACCGAGCAGCTTGATGCCGTGCCGGTGCAGAAAGTCGAGCAGTTCCTGCCAATGGGGATAGTGGGACCGGTCGAGCTGCCAGTTCCACACCACCTGCTCACCGAAGCTCGTGCGGTGCAGGCCGGTCCAGTCCTGGATCCAGAGCCCCTTCACGGCGACGCCGTGGGCCAGCAGCGTCTTGAGATGGGAGAGCACGGCCTGGGTGCCGCCTTCCGCGGCCAGGACGAGGCCGCGCTGAGTCCAGCCGGGCAGGGGCTGCATGTGGCCCGCGGCTGCGCCATACGCCCGCAGCAGTCCGGCCGGCGAGGCACCGGCGAAGAGAAGACCATGGGCCGCCGGGGCGTCCACCTCGAGCTGTCCGAGGTTCGGGTCGCGGAAGTTGAAGGCCTGGTAGCCCCGGTTTTCGCTGTAGAGGGCCTGCATGTCGCTCGTCAGGAAGAACGGCACCGGGGCGTAGGTGTTGTAATAGTTGCCGCCGGCGCCGCCGTCGACGACGTCCGCCAGCAGCGTGAGCGGCTCCCGGCCGCGCCCGTAGCCGTGCTCCTCGGGCAGCATCGGCACCGCTTCGCCCTGCATGTCGAGGAGGCTGAACTGGACGCCGAAGCCGAAGTAGCCCTCCCGAGGCTCCGACCGCCAGCTCAGATAGACCCGGTCGGCTGGACGTCCGACGTGGGCGCGGTAGGAGAGGGCGGCGGGCTCCGCCGCCTGGAGCTCGAACACGTAGGGGACGCTCCGGCCGAGGGAGCCGACGAGGCGGCCGTGAACGAGCACGGCGCCGTGGCTCAGGGCGATGGAAGCGACCGTCTGGCGGGTGTAGCTGAGGGACGTCGTGCGGTCGAGGCTGAAGTAGCCGAGGTGCTCCAGGGCCGTCATCTGGCCGACCGACGCCCCGACGAACGCGGTGTGCGGCAAGGTCGCGAAGACCGGGTGCCCGGGGTCCTGGGCGTCCAGCACGGTGAGTGCCCCTGCCATGCCGTCCCAGCGCACCTCGAAGCTGCCCGTGCGCAGGACGAGCGTGCGCCTGAGGGACCTTGGCACGGTGAGCGGGCCGGTCAGGGGAGCCTGCGCGGACCATGTGGCCGTCTCCGTCGGCGCCGTGGCCGAGAAGGAGAGCAGCGCGACCAGGGCCAGTGCTAGGCCGGTCCAGAACAGGGTGCGGCTAGGTGGACGCTGCCTCGACGACATGTCAGACCTCATTTCCTCGGACCATCGCCTGGTGGGCGCGGGTGTCTTGGCCGCGCGTCCGTCAGAGGGGCATGGTCCACCATTCGCTCGCCACCGTGAGGCCGGCGCCGGCCAACATGGCCCGCTTCGCTTCATCCTGCTGGGCGCAGACGACGACCACCTGTGCGGCGCCGTGGCTCTCCCTGGCCAGGCGGCAGGCTTCGCTCAGGAGCGCTTGGCCGAGCGTGTCCCACGCCTGGCGGTCGGCCACCCAGTAGTCGTCGATGCTGCAGGTGGGGCCGGAGAGCGCGTAGACGGCCGGCGCCGGCACGATCCTGGCGACGAGGGCTCCGCCGAGACCGCCTCCCTCCGCTTGCGCGACCAAGGCGATCGTGTCGCCCCCTTCGAGCAGCTCCCGCAGATAGGGGACCTGCCGTGCCACGGCGTCGGGCGCCACGCGCCAGAAGACCGGCTGGTAGGCCGCGTACTGCCGGCGCTTTGATTCGATCAGCTCCGCGATCGCCTCGGCGTCTGCCGCCGTCGCCTTGCGCAGCGTCGCCATGGCAACGCCCCCTCTTCCAAGGAATGATGGAGGAAAAGTTCTGGCGGCGGACCCGGGCCTCCTTCCAACGGGCAGCGGCTCTCTGCGGTGCGCGGGACATGCTAGCCGGGGGGATATCTACGCATCTTCTCTGGCCCCTCGCGCTCTGGTCCCTGCTACCCTCGCCCCACCCGACCCCCGCCGACATCCTGACGCATGTAAAGACCAAACGGCCCGTCATCGCGATCACGATCAACGACGGTCCGGAGGGTCGCATCGTGCCCGCCATGCTGCAGCTCCTGCGCCGGCATGGGGCGCAGGCCACTTTCTTCGTGAGCGGCCAGGCCATCGCGGGCGACCCGCAGATGCTGCTCGAGATCCAGGAGGCGCGCAGCGAGGTCGCGAACCACGGCTACCACCACCGGGCGATGCGCGGATTGCCCGAAGATCGGCTGCGGCGCGAGGTGGCCTCGACCGCACGGCTGGTCGCGGACGCCCTGGGCACCGGGCCGCGCTATCTGCGCCCGCCCTACGGGCAGTTCGATCGCGCCTGGCAGCGGGCGGGCAGGGCCGAAAGCGAGCGTCTCGTGCTCTGGAACGTCGGTGGCGCGGACGAGACGGTCCACGTTTGGCCGCGCACCCTCCACCCCGGCGACATCATCGCCTTGCGCGACGATACGGAAGGGCTGAGGCGCCTTAGGCAGGCCCTGGCCATGGCCGAGCAGCTCCATCTCCAGCCCGTGACCCTGAGCGCCCTGCTCCAGGGCTGAGAAGACCCGTCCGGCTTCCCGCTTGCCATCCAGAGGTACAATGGTGGCAACCGAGCCCGGGGGGAGCACGGGGACTTGGCCTGCACGTTCTTCGCGCGGCACTGGCGGCACGCGGCGCTGCTGCTCGCGTTTATCCTTACTGGCCTCGCCATCTTCTCGGCGCCGCTGCGCAGCGCCCTTGGGCCGGCGTTGCCCTGGGCGCAGGCCCTGCACACGTACGGCGGCCTGCTCTATGGCGCCGGACTGCTCGTCGCGTCGCTGCGCCTCTTCCCGTGGCCGCCGAAGGGCGGGACGGCCAGCCATCGCACGGCGTTCGGCCTCGTCGTGGTGCTGGTGCTGAGCGGGCTCGGGCTGCTGCTGGACGGCGGCGCCATCCGGGCGGTCGCCACATGGGTGCACGCCCTGGCGGCGGCGGGCCTCGCTCTCTGGCTCGTCGTGCACCTCCTCGACGAACGTCCGAAGCGGTGGTGGCCGAGCCGGCAGGCAGACGGGACGCAGCGACCGGGGATCTCGCGCCGCAACCTCCTGCGCTGGGGGTTCGGTAGCCTGCTCGCGCTGCCGGCCGCCTACTACCTGCCGGGCATGCTGCGCCTCGGTGTCGGTGCCGCCTTGGGCGGTGGGCCGTCCGGCCTCCTCAGCGAGAGCGGCGGCACCCTGCCGGGGTTCGTTCCTTACACCGTCACGGACGGTTACCCGGCGATCTCCCGGGCGGCCTATCGCCTGCGCATCGAAGGCGCCAGGGACGGGCCCAGGGAGTTTACCTTTCAGGAACTGACCGCCATGCAGGCCGAGAGCCGCCGTCTCGACTTCACCTGCGTCACGGGCTGGGCGGTGGACGGCGTCGCGTTCCGCGGCGTCGACGTCCAGGATCTTTTGCTCCGGCTTGGCTGGCAGCCGGCTCGTCAACCGTGGGTGACCTTCCGATCGGGCGACGGAGTCTACTGGGATGGCCTCGACGCGCGTCAGATCGCGCGCTACCGGCCACTCATCGCGTGGCAGATCAACGGGCGGCCGCTGCCGAGGACCCAGGGCGCGCCGGTGCGGCTGGTGGTGCCGGGGATGTACGGCTACAAGTCGGTCAAGTGGCTGACCGGCATCGGGCTCGGCCAGGACGTCGTCATGGGCTACTGGGAGGATCGCGGCTACCCCGAGAACGCCTACATCGGCAGTTACCAGGGCCTATAAGCGCGTAGGCCGGCTGTGGCTCGGCGTCGTCGTTGGCCCGCCGGCGCAGACCGTCCGCTCAGGGTGCCGCCATCGCTGGCGCTTACGGTGCCGCCGAGCCGGGCACGGACGCGGCCTCCTCGCGATCGTGCGCGAGCGGGCGCGCCAGCACGAGATAGAGCGCCACGGAGAATACCGAAGCGGGCAAGGTCAAGGGAAAGTACCAGAGCAGGCTGATCGTCGAGCAGATCGCGAGGGCGCCGAACGCCCGCAGGTCGTGCCCCCGCAGGCCGTACACGAGAAGAGCGGCGCCCGCCGCGGCCGCGAGCACGAACCACTGCTGCCAGCCGAACATCCTGAGGCCTGCCACGATGATCGCGGAGAAAGTCGGGATGTAGAGGATCCAGAAGAGCGCACCCCGCGTCCGCAGTGGCTGTGGTTCCTGCAGGGGAAAGCGGGGCACCGGGTCGTCGGTCAGCTGCGAGGGATCCACGTGGAATGCCCGGGCGATCGCCTGAACCGTAGCCAGGGAGGTCTGCCCGGTGCGCTCAAGCCTCTGGATGGTCCGCACATCGACGCTGGATCGCGCCGCAAGCTCGACCTGGGTCCAGGCTCGGCGCGTTCTCTCGGCGCGAACGCGGCTGCCGTCGATGCGCAATCTGGGTCACCTCGCTTCAAATGTAAGCTTGGCGACGGGCCGGCACAACGACAGGAGGGCGACACTCGCCCGGCAGACGGGCGGAAGGGACACCTGGGACGTTTCGCGGTCCGCGGCAGTCGTCTGGACCATCGGCCTTCAGCGCGAGAGGGCAGACTCTTCGTATGCAGCGCACACCACCTGCCTTGGGGCCGGAAGCTTTTCCACCCAGGTCGGGGCGTTTATACTGTGGTTGCATAATCCAGGCTGTTGCAGGAAGGATCTTGACCTGTGGACCGTCCCATCGCAGTCGTCGGCGTGCCGATGGACCTCGGCGCCGGCCGGCGCGGCGTCGACATGGGCCCGTCGGCGATCCGCTACGCCGGACTCAAGCAGCGCCTCGAGCAGATCGGCCGCACGGTGCGCGACCTTGGCGACATGAAGGTGCCCTTGCCGGAAGAGAGCCACATCGGCAACCCGAAACTCAAGTACCTGGACGAGATCGTGGAGAGCTGCCAGCGCCTCGGCGAGGTCGTGGACGGCATCATCGAGCGCCACGAGTTCCCGCTGGTCCTGGGTGGCGACCATGCGATCGCCATCGGCACGATCGCCGGCGTGGCGCGCGCCGAGCCGGACCCCGCCATCCTCTGGTTCGACACCCACGGCGACTTCAACACGGACGAGACGACGCCGTCGGGGAACATCCACGGCATGCCGCTAGCCGCGTCGGTCGGGCGCGGCAATCCCGCCCTGCTGGCGGCGCGGGCTGGCGCCCCCTTCATCCGCGAGGAGCGGGTCGTGGCGATCGGCATCCGCGAGCTCGACCCGCTCGAGCGCGAGGCCCTGCGCAACTCCCGCATCCACGTCTACACCATGAGCGACGTCGACAAGCTCGGCATGCGCGAGGTGATGCACCGTGCCCTTAAGCACGTCGAGGGGGCTTCCGGCGTGCACGTGAGCTTCGACATGGACGTCATGGACCCCGACAGCGCGCCCGGTGTCGGCACGCCGCACCAGGGCGGCATCACCTACCGCGAGGCGCATCTCGCGATGGAAATGCTCTACGATGCGGGCATCCTTAGGTCCATGGAGATCGTCGAGGTGAATCCGATCCTGGACATCCAGAATCGCACCGGTCGGCTCGCCGCCGAACTGGCGCTTTCCGCCCTCGGCCAACGCATCCTTTGAGCCGGGGTCCCGTGTGGGCCGCGGCCGGGATCATCCTGGCGGCGGCTCTCGCGGCTGGCTGGGGCGGCATGGAGTCGCGCGGGCCCGTGCTCTGGCAGGTATCGCCCGAGCCCGGCGCCACGCTGATGCTGCGCAAGGTGCCGATCGAGGCCCTGCTGTCGGAAGCCTACGCGGGCTACGGCACGTTGTACATCGATGGCCGGCCCCTCATCTCGGGGCTGCCTGCGCCATACCTGAGTGCGCTGCCCCAGCCTCCACTGACCACGGGCCCTCACAGCCTGAGGGTGGACGTCCTGATGCCCGGCCGCAGTTTCAGCTACACCTGGCATGTCACCGTGGCGAAGTCGGCACAGACGGCGGTCGGACCGTACGACGCCGCCACCTACGAGGCCCTCGCCGCGGTCAACGGCATCCGTGCCATGGCGGGCGTGAGGCCCTGGCGACTTTCCGTGTCCCTCGAGGGCGCGTCGCGAGCCCACAGCCGCTATTTCTACGACAATCTCAGGCGCTACGGCACCTTGACCGACGCGGTGCACAACGAGACGCCGGGCTGGCCGCTCTACACCGGGCGCACGCCTTGGGCGCGAGACGTCGCGTTCGGCTACAACGGCGACGGCGACAGTGAGGTGATGGCCTTCGGCGTGGGCACCGCGCAGGCGGTCTCGCTCTGGCTGGACTCCATCTACCATCGCTTCGGCCTGATCGACCCGGGGCTCACCAGCATGGGATTCGGCATCGCCGGCCGGGCGTCGCGGAGTGACGACCTGCCGGTGACGACGCTGAATGCCGGCTGGGAGAGCCGCGCCGAGGTCCCTGACGCCCGGGCCATCGTCTGGCCGGTGCCCGGGCAGTCGGGGATACCCCGCGCGTTTGAGGCGGGGGAGATCCCGGATCCCTTGGCCAACTTCCCCGGCGCCAAGTATCCCGCGGGCTATCCCGTCACCGTCTCGTTCTTCGGAACCGGCGTGAAGGCTCTGGACGTCACGGCGGCCGCTCTTACGGAGAACGGACGAGCTGTGCCCTACCATCTCCTCACGCCCAAGGTGGACAAGAACCCCCAGGAACTTGGCATGAGCGCCGCGATCCTGCCGGTGCGCCCGCTCGCGAAGGGTGCGCAGTACGAGGCGCGCTTCTCGGGCCGCTACCGCGACGGGCACGGCTGGCACCGGTTCGCGGTCAAGACGGCGTTTACCGCCGCCACCAACTGACAGCAAACTCTTTATGAATAGGTATTGCATGAAATACAAAACCAACGTATACTGAGCCCACAGGCGAAGGGGAGGGGTAGTCATGCTGAAGGGACGGCGGCAGACGGCTCCTCCCGTTTCCCTGCCCATTTCGACGCGACGATAGACGGGTTCGCCCGTTGCTGCAGACCGTGCGGTCATGGCGGCAGGGGTGAACCCGTCTGTCTCTTTATGCATGCATATGAGAGGAGAGATTCCCCGTGTCCGTGACCGCTCTCAGCTTGCAAGGTCAGGATCTCCTGACGCTCGGGGATCTTTCCGCTGGGCAGATCATGGCGCTCCTGGAGGCCGCGGCAAGTCTCGAGGCTCGCCACGCCGACGTGCTGCGCGGCCAGACGATAGGCCTCCTCTTTCGCAAGCCGTCGACGCGGACGCGCGTCAGTTTCGAGGTGGCGGCGAAGCATCTTGGCGCCGACACGATCTACATGACCGAGGACCAGATGCAACTCTCAAGGGGCGAGACGGTAGGGGACACGGCCAGGGTGCTCTCCCGCTACCTGCAGGCGCTCGTGGTGCGCACAGGCGCCCACACGGAGATCGAGGAACTGGCGTCGGCCGCCGACATCCCCGTGGTCAACGCCCTGACGGACCACTACCACCCCTGCCAGGTACTCGCGGACCTCAAGACGATCCGCGAGGTCAAGGGGACCTTGAACGGTCTCGAGATCGCCTACATCGGCGACGGCAACAACATGCTGCAGGAGTGGATCCAGGCCGCCGCACGGCTCGGCCTGACGCTGCGGGCCGCGACGCCGGACGGCTACGGCCCGGCGCAGGAAGTACTCGACCTGCCGCACGTCAAGAAGCACCCGCCCACGCTGCTGACCGATCCCGTGGCCGCCGTATCCGGCGCCGACGTGGTGATTACGGACACCTGGCTCTCCATGGGCCAGAAGGACTCCGACCAGAAGCGGGCGGCGTTCACGGGCTTCACCGTGGACGCGAAGCTGATGGGCAAGGCGCATCCGGAGGCCATCTTCCTGCACTGCCTGCCCGCCCACCGCGGCGAGGAGGTCACGGACGAGGTGCTGATGGGCCCGCAGTCCCGGGTGTTCGACGAGGCGGAAAACCGGCTGCATGTGCAGAAGGCCGTGCTCTGGGCCGTTCTGGCCGCCTAGTGGGAGGAAGAGAAATGACGAAGAGACTGGTGCTGGCATACTCGGGCGGACTCGACACATCCGTCGCGATCCACTGGCTCACGCGGCGGGGCTACGAGGTGATCGCGACGACGATCGACGTCGGCGAGGCCAAGGACACCTGCGTGCTGACGCAGCGGGCGCTGGCCGCGGGCGCCGTCGACGTGCGCGTGATCGATCTCAAAGAAGAGTTCGCGCAGGGCTATCTCTGGCCGGCGCTGCAGGCCAACGCCCTCTACCAGGGACGCTATCCCCTCGCGACCGCCCTCGCGCGGCCCCTGCTCGCCAAGGCGCTCTGCGGCGTCGCGGACGAGACCGGCGCCCAGGCGATCGCCCATGGCTCGACCGGCAAGGGCAACGACCAGGTCCGCTTCGACGTCGCGATCGCGACACTCCGGCCTGGTACGGAGATCGTCGCCCCGGCCAGGGAGTGGGGACTGACGCGGGCGGACGAGATCGCGTACGCCGCGGAGTTCGGCATTCCGGTCCAGGCGACGCTCGACGCGCCGTTCAGCGTCGACGCGAACCTCTGGGGACGCAGCGTCGAGGGCGGGGTGCTCGAGGACCCCTGGAACGCGCCACCTGAGGCGTGCTACGAGTGGACGGCCAACCCCGACACGGCGGAGGTCAAGGAGGTCACGGTGGCGTTTGAGGCCGGTGTGCCCGTCGCGATCGACGGCCTCGCGCTCGGGCCCGTGCCGCTGATCGCGGAGGCGCACGCGGTCGCCGGCGCCGCGGGCGTCGGACGCAGCGACCTGATGGAGGACCGGCTCGTCGGCATCAAGTCCCGCGAGATCTACGAGGCGCCGGCGGCCGCCCTGCTGATCGCGGCACACCAGGAGCTCGAGTTCCTGACGCTGCCGCGCGAACTCCTGCAGCACAAGGCGGGCATCGAGCAGACCTTCGCCCAGACGGTCTACAACGGGCTCTGGTTCACGCCGCTGCGGGAAGCCCTGCAGGCCTACATCACGTCGACGCAGCAGGCCGTGACGGGAGAGGTCAAGCTGAAGCTCGCGCACGGCAAGGCGACGGTCACGGGTCGCAAGTCGCCGCAGGCGATCTACAACCACGACCTCGCCACGTACGGCAGCGGCGACCTGTTCGACCACCAGGCGGCGGTCGGCTTCATCAAGCTCTACGGGCTCCAGTCCCAGGCCTACGCCAAGGCACAGACCGAGAAGAGCCATGCCTGACGCTCCGGACGCGTCGCCGATCTGGGGCAGCCGCTTCGCCGAAGGGCCCGATCCCCTCTTCTTCGCCTACGGGCGCTCGGTGGATTGGGATCGGCGGCTGGCCCCGCAGGACATCCGGGGTTCGATCGCGCACGTTCACAGCCTCAGGGCGGCGGGCGTCCTCGAGGGACCGGTCGCGGCGGAACTGGAGGCCGCACTCCTGGACCTGCTCGAACAGGTGGCGGCGGGCACGGGGCTTGCCATCCTGCCGCAGGACGAGGACGTGCACGGCGCGGTGGAGCGTCTGCTCGGGCCGATCGGCGGCTACCTTCACGCCGGCCGCTCGCGCAACGACCAGGTCGCCCTGGACTTCCACCTCTTCTGCAAGGGGGCGGCGCAGGAACTCGCCGCCGCGGTGCAGGAACTCGAGGCCGCAATCCTGACGCTCTGCGAGCGGCAGGGCGACAAGATCTGGTGGGGCATGACGCACCTGCAGCCGGCGCAGCCGGTGCTCGTGGCGCATCACTGGCTCGCCTACTTCTGGATGTTCGAGCGGGATCGCCAGAGGTTCCTCTGGGCGGCCACCCAAGCCGACCGATCGCCGCTTGGCGCGGGGGCCCTCGCGGGCTCCGGCATCCCGGTCGAGCCGTCCCTGGCGGCCGCCGAGCTTGGCCTGCATGCCGTCTACGAGAACAGCATGGACGCCGTGTCGGACCGGGACTTCGCGCTCGATCTCGGCCATGCGGCCGCGACGGCGGCCCTGCATCTCTCCCGCCTCGGCGAGGAGATCGTGCTCTACGCGTCGCCCGCGTTCGGGCTCATAGAGCTTCCGGACGCCTTCTCCACCGGCTCCTCGATGATGCCGCAGAAGAAGAACCCGGATGGAGGCGAGCTTCTGCGCGGACGCGCGGGGCGCGTGCTCGGGGCGCACCTTGGCCTGATGACGACCATGAAGGGACTGCCCCTCGCCTACGTGCGGGATCTCCAGGAGGACAAGGAGGCCGTCTTCGGCATCGTCGACACGACGCTCGCTGGGCTGCGCCTGGCGGCCAGGATGCTGCCCGCCCTGACCTTGCACGGCGCCAGCATCCCACATGGCGACCTGAGCCTCGCGACCGACCTCGCCGACCACCTGGTGCGGCAGGGCGTGCCCTTCCGCGAGGCGCACCACATCGTCGGCAAGGCCGTCCAGGCCGCGGTGGCGGCGGGCGGAGACTTCGACCGGCTCGACGAGGCCGCATGGCTCGCCATCTCTCCGCACTTCACGCAGCAGGCGCTCGCGGATCTCCTGGACCCGAACCTCGCGCCCGCCCGGCGCGAGGTCTCGCTCGGCACCGCGCCGAGGCAGGTGGCGGCGCAGCTTGCGCTGGCCCGCAGGGCTCTCGCCTAGGCGCTCAGGCCCGCGGCCAGTCCCGCAGCAGAAGGTACGCGCCGATGCCCAGCGCCGCGACGCCGACGAGGCGCCAGAGCGAGAACGGCTGCGCGCGCAGGCCGAGCAGCCCGAAGACGTCGATGGCGGCCGCCGTCAGCACCTGGGCCACCACGATGAACGTCGTCGTGCGCACCATGCCGAGTTTCGGGACAGCCGCGGCCACCAGGAGGGTGATGCCGATGCCGGCTGGAGCCGACAGGTAGAGATAGGGCCAGCTACGGCCGAGCTGCAGCGGCTGCGAGGAGAAGGGCAGGGCCACGGCGATCGCCACGATGCTGCCGATGACGTAGACGGAGGCCAGCATCCAAAGGAGGCCCATGGTGCGGCCGAGGGTGGCGTTCATCGCTCCCTGGGCCGCCATGAGTGCTCCGGAGAGGGCTGCCAGGATGATCCCCATGTGTGAGAGTCTTTCGCCGGCGTCCACCGGTATGCAGAGATCAAGAGAGGGACCGGGCCAGCGCGGCCCGGTCCCTCGGTGCGCCGTCCCTCAGTCGCCGATCTGCGCCTGGATCTCGCGCCAGGCGTCGCGGGCGTCCTCCACCGAGCCCTCGTCCTCGATGGTCGAGATGTCGCCCGGGTCCTTCTTCAGGATCACGGCCTTGAAGACGCGGCGCATGATCTTGCCGCTGCGCGTCTTGGGCAGCGAATGGACGAAGTTGATTTCGCCGACAACCACGACGGCGCCGAGCTCCTCGCGCACCGTCCGCAGAAGTTCCTTCTTGAGTTCCTCCGAGGGCTGGTGGCCCTGGCGCAAGACGATGAACGCGGAGGCCACCTCTCCTCTGAGCTCGTCCGGCCGACCGGTGACCCCCGCTTCGGCGACAGCGGGGTGGCGCAGGAAGGCGGTCTCCACCTCGATCGTGCCGATGCGGTGGCCGGCGATCTTGATGATCTCGTCGGCGCGGCCGCTGAACCAGATGTAGCCGTCCTCGTCCACGTGCACGGCGTCGCCCGTGAAGTACGTGCCGGGGATGCGCTGCCAGTACTCGCGGGCGTATCGCTCGGGGTCTTGCCAGATCGTCGGCGTCAGCGAGGGGAAGGGGCGCGTCAGGATCAGGATGCCCTTCTCCCCTGGCGCCACCGGTTCGCCCTCGGCCGTGCGCACCTCGGCGAAGCAGCCGGGAATCGGGATGCCCGCCGCGCCAGGCTTGATCGCGCTGAGGCCGAGGCCCCAGGCGTTGGCCATCACGGGGCCGCCGGTCTCGGTCTGCCACCAGTGGTCGATGACGGGGATGCGGTCCTGGAAGAGATCCTTCTGCATCCACTCCCAGGCGGGGGGGTTGAGGACCTCGCCCGCCGAGAAGACGCGCTCGAGCGCCGTGAAGTCGACGCCGGCGGCCGCCGCCGTGCCATGCGCCATCAGCATGCGTACGGCCGTCGGCGCGGTGAAGATGCCGCTCACCTTCTCGCGCTCGATGATGCGGTAGAAGCTGGAGGGCGACGGGTAGTCGATCGCGCCCTCGTAGGCGATCGTCGTCGCGCCGACGAGCAGGGGGGCGTAGACGATGTAGCTGTGACCGACGACCCAGCCGATGTCGGAGGTGGACCACCAGACGTCGTCCGGACTGAGGCCGAACACGACGCGCGCCGCCGAGTGGATGCCGACGGCGTAGCCTCCGTGCACGTGCACGGCGAGCTTCGGGCTCGCTGTGGTCCCGGACGTGGCCAGGATGTAGGCAGGCTCGTTCGACTCCATCTCCTCGTAGGCGTCGGACTGTCCCTGGCCGGCGGCGATGAAGTCCGGCCAGTCGATGTCGCGCCCCGGGACGAGGTCCGGCTGTCCCTCGCCGCGGCGCAGCACCACGACCCGCTCCACCTGCGCCTGCTCGAGGGCCTTCTCGACGATCGGCATCAGCCAGACCGTCTTGCCCTTGCGCTGCGTCCGGTCGGCGGCCAGGAGCACCTTGGCTCCGGCCAGGCGGATCCGCTCGGCCAGGGCGGAGCCGCCGAAGCCGGCGAAGATCACGATGTGGATGGCGCCGATGCGCGTGCAGGCCAGCATGGCGATGATCGCCTCGGGCATCGTCGGCATGTAGATGGCGACACGGTCGCCCCGACGCACGCCGATGCCCCGGAGGCCGCGAGCCACCTGCTTGACCTCGTCCTGGAGCTGGGCATACGTGTACGTCCGGCGCTCGCCCCATTCGTTCAGGCCGATGAGGGCCGCGTGGCCGGCCCGGCCGTGCGTCACGTGATGGTCCACCGCGTTGTACGAGAGGTTCGTGCGGCCGCCCTCGAACCAGCGGAACGTCGGCGGCGTCCAGTTGAAGACGTTGTCCCACTTGCGGAACCAGGGAAGTTTCTCCGCCTGGGATGCCCAGTAGCGGTCCGGATCCGACTGGGCCTCGAGCATGGCGCGCTTCACCGACGGATGAATGACCTCCACTGATTCCACCGTCCTTGCCATATGGTATAAAAGGAAATTCGCCGACGGCGGCGAACCTACCTGCCAACTCGAGGAAGTGGAGGGTCGCAGTCGGCGGGACCGCATGGCACGAGGCCGACGTCAGGTGCGGCATCGAAACCCGGATCGCGGGCGCCTTGTCGGCTTCGGAGGCCGCAACCAGGGAAGCCAGTTCCACGACACCATGCACGAGGGGAGATTGCGCGATGCCTGAGAACCGCTCGCTGTCCGTTGCGGATCCCGGCCCCCTTGGACTCGCCGCCTTCGCCTTGACGACATTCCTGCTGAGCCTTGCGAACGCCGGGATCCTCAAGGGCACCGGCCCGAACATCGTCATCCCGGTGGCCATGTTCTATGGCGGGGCTACGCAGATCGTGGCCGGCATCTTCGAGTTCTTCAACCGCAACACGTTTGGCGCCACCGCGTTCTCGTCGTACGGCGCCTTCTGGATGGCGTTCGCCGGCATCTTCGTGTTCCCGGGCGTCGCGAGTGCGCTCGGGCCCAACTCGGTGGCGCTCTTCCTGCTCGCCTGGACCATCTTCACGCTCTACATGATGATCGGCAGCTTCCGCCTCAACGTCGCCCTGACCGTCGTGTTCGTCCTCTTGTTCCTCGCGTTCCTGACGCTCACGATCGGCGCCTTCGGCAACTCCGGCATGACCACCATCGGCGGCTACCTCGGCATCCTGACCGCCCTCGCCGCCTGGTACACCTCATTCGCCGGCGTGCTGAACGGCGTCTCGGGCAAGGTCGTCATGCCCGTCGGACCGTACAGCCACTCGGCCTGAACCGAAGGCAGCAAGCAAAGGCAAGGGGGCCGCACGCGCGACCCCCTTGCGATGTTCCGGGTTCAGTCGGTCGATTCGGGCACGGCGGGTCCCGTGCCCGCCTCGCTGCGTGCGAAGCCCTTGGCGTCCGGTTCTCCCGTGCCCTGCGGGCCGTGGATCTCCTCGATGTAGTGCCGGCCGCGCAGGAGCGACGCGAGGGCCGCCACGAGCGAGAGTCCGATCGACATGTAGAACACGGTGCGCAGGCTCTCGCTGAACGGCTGCGAGATCAGCTGGGCGAAGAAGTGCGGCGCCAGGAGCTTGGCGGTCACGGCGGAGGGCAACGCGTGCAGCACCTGTGCCGGCAAAAGATTGCCGAGCGGGTTGTAGCCGAGCAGCGCCGAGAACAGCGCTGCCACCGGCGGCAGCTGCGAGATGCCCGTCGCGAGCTGCGTCGGCATCCCGGCAGCCGTCAAACCGTCCTTCAGCGCGGGCGGCAGGTGCACGGCGAGTCCGGAGATGACGATCGTGAAGAACACGGCCATGCTCATCACGGTACCGGCGTTCTGGAAGGTGGCGCGCATGCCGGAGGCGACGCCGCGGTGCTCCGCCGGCACCGAGGACATGATCGACGAGGTGTTCGGCGAGGCGAAGAGGCCCATGCCGATGCCCATAAGCAGGAGGTAGACCGCGAAGACCCAGAACGTGAAGTCTGCTGGCAGCGTGGTGAGGAGGTAGAAGCCGGCGGCGGTCACCAGCATGCCGAGCGTCGAGAACGTGCGTGCGCCGTAGCGGTCCGAGAGCCAGCCGCTGATCGGGCCCGCGATCACGAAGCCGACCATCATCGGCAAGGTGTCGATGCCGGCCTGCATCGGGGTCTGGGCGAAGCTGACGCCGTGCAGCGGCAGCCAGATGATCAGCATGAACTGCAGGCCGCCGCGGCCCAAGGAGCCGAGGAAGCCACTCAGGTTGCCCGCCCAGAACGGACGGATGCGGAAGAGCTTCAGCTCGAACATGGGGTCGGACACGTGCTGCTCGATGAAGATGAAGGCCACGAGCAGGACGACGCCTAACGCGATGGCGCCCTGGATCCAGGGGTCCCCCCAGCCCATCGAGGCGTTCTTGTACGGCATGAGCACGTAGGTGAGGCCGACCATCAGCGACGTGAGGCCGAGACCGAAGGTGAGGTTGCCCCAGCCGTCGAGCCGCCGCGGCGTGCGCACACCGATCTCCTTGAGACGCAGGTAGGCCCAGATCGTCCCGATCAGGCCGACCGGCACCGATACGAGGAAGACGTAGCGCCAGTCGTAGGTGGCCACGATGCCGCCCAGCACCAGGCCGATCACGCTGCCGCCGATGGCGGCGATCTGGTTGACGCCTAGCGCCAGGCCGCGCTGCGTCGCAGGGAAGGCGTCCGTGATGATCGCGGCGCTGTTCGCGAAGAGGAACGCGCCGCCGATGCCCTGGACGATGCGGAAGATGATGAGTTCGATCTCGCCGGCCATGCCCGTGCCCGGAGTCAACGCGGACAGGATGGAGCCGAGCGTGAAGATGATGAAGCCGAGATTGTAGAATTTCACCTTGCCGTAGGTGTCCGAGATGCGCCCGAACGTCACCAGCAGGACTGTCGTCGCGGCATTGTACCCCATCAGGACCCAGAGCAGCAGGCCCGTCTGGCCCGCCCCGAGGGGGTTCACGTGCAGGCCGCGGAAAATGACCGGCAGGGAGATCATGACGATCGTGCCGTTCATGGCGGCCATGAGCACACCCAATGTGGTGTTCGAGAGCGCGATCCACTTGTAGGCGAGACCGCTTGCCTTCGGTTCCTGAACCACCGATAGCCCTCCCAGAAAATCTAGCCTTCGACCTTGTCGTGCTGCGCGTCGAGGACCTTGACGACAAAGTTGCGCATCACGCGCACGAACTCGAGACGTTCGTCCGCCGACATGCTGCGGACCGCGTCGACGAACGTCGTGCCCTGCCAGATGCTCTGGTCGCCCAGAAGGGTTTCTCCCTTCGGCAGGATGCGCACCGAAATGCGCCGACGATCGGACTGGTCCGCCACGCGCTCGACCAGCGAGAGTTCCTCGAGCCGGTCGAGCACGCGCGTCAGCGATGGAGCCGACAGACCTGCACGACCGGCGAGTTCGCTGGCTGAGCAGGGGCCTTCGCGCAACACGCGCAGGATCCGCAGCTGGGTCAGCGTCACGCCGGCCGTCTTCCACACTTTGAGCTGCATGGGCTCGGCCAGGACGATGCCGTCCATGTAGGCCCGCAACACGGCGTGAACTTCGGTCGGAAGGGCATCACTCTTGCTTAGCATAGCATCAATTATACACACGGCCGCAATCAAAGCAACGACTTCCGCCGGCACGAGCAAAAGCGGTCGGACCCGGCTAGGTAGGCCGGGTCCGACCAGGGATCCGCTAGTTGATTTCGTCGATTTGCTTGAGGCTCAGAGGGAGCACGTTCGCGGGCAGCGGCAGGAAGTGGACCGGCGTGAGAAACTTCGTCGCGTTGCCCTGCTTCGGGTTCGCCGCCCAGAGCAGGAACTTCTTGACGGCGGTGGCCACCTGCGCGTTCGGCTGCGTCCTCGGAACGATCGCGTACTCGTAGTTGATGATCGGGTAGGAGTTCCTGCCCGGCGAGAAGATCAGCGAGATGCGCTCGGTCTTGGGCGTGTGCTTGGCCATCACGGCGACGGCGGCACCAATCGTCTTGGCCGTCGGCAGCAGGAACTGCCCGGCCCTGTTTTCGACCATCGCCTCGCCGAGACCGGCCTTGAGCGCCGGCGTGAGCCACGAGATGCCGACGTAGGCTACGCCGCCCGGGTAACCGGTGAGCTCCTGGACCATGCCCTGGTTGCCCGTCGCGCTGACGCTGCCGGGAACGGTCGGCCAGCTGATCGAGGTGCCGAAGCCGGGGCCATGGCTCCAGCGAGGCGTCGTGAAGCTGAGGTACTGGGTGAACAGGAACGTGTCGCCGGAGCCGTCCGCGCGGTGGATCGGCACCACAGGGAGGTTGGGCAGTCTGAGGCCCGGATTGAGTCGCCGGATCTGCGGCGCGTCCCAGTTCTTGATCTGGCCGTCGTAGATGCCCGCCAGCACCGGGCCGTTCAGGCGCAGGTGCTTCTTGTTGAGGCCGGGCAGGTTGTACATGATCTGCTGCGCGGAGACGGCCAGCGGGATGTTCAGGAGGTTCGGGTGCTGCGCCTCGAGGGCTGTGGAGACGTAGGCGTCCGAGGCGCCGATGTTCACCGTGGCATTTTCGGCATCGGAGATCCCTGTGCCCGACCCTGTTGACTGCGGCGTGATCTCGACCCCGGTCACGTGCTGATACACGGGCGCCCACTCCTGAAAGAGCGGGAAGAGCAGGGAAGAGCCGGTCTCCGTGATCTGCAGCGGACCCGCGGCCGCGGAGCCGGCCAGGCCGATGGTCGCCAGGAGAGCGAGAATGGAGCCGGCCCGGAGCCTCCTGCCAGGGAACATGCGGACACTCCTTTCAGCTCGGTTCAGCTGAAGCGTAGGAGTGTCCGTTTAAGAGCGCGGGAATTTTGTCCTAAGACTTTGTTACGCTAGGACTTGAGCGGCGCCTTGGGCACCACGCACACCGGACCGATCTCCGGCAGGTCTGCGGTGTCGAAGTCCGAGCTGTCCAGCCTGCGCACGTCCTGCCAGAGCGCCAGGAAGGGATCCAGCGGCTCAAGGAAGTTGACGGCGGGCGTGCGGTAGTGCATCGGTACCACGTAGCGCGCGTCGAGCGCCCGCGCGATCGCCCTGGCAGCCTCCGGACCGATCGTCGGCCCCGCCCCGACCGGCACGAAGAGCAGATCGACGGGACCGATCTGGTCGAACTGCTCCGCCCGCAGCTCCTTCTGTCCGAAGTCGCCGAAGTGGGCGATGCGCAATCCGCCCAGTTGGAAGCGGTAGATGGTGTTCGGACCCCGCTTCGTGCCCGCGACGTCGTCGTGCTCGCCGGCGATCGCCAGCACTTCGCCGATCGGCGTCTCGAAGCGTCCGGCGGTCGAGCGGACGGTCATCTTCGGTTCGGCGAGCGCCTCGAGGCCACTATGGTCGAAGTGCTCGTGGGTGATCAGGACGAGGTCGGGCGAAAGCCGCGGCGGCGGCGGGTAGTCGAAGACCATGCCGGGACGCGCCGGCATCCGCGCGAACGGATCGATGAAAACCTTGCCTTCCGGCGCCTCCAAGAAGAAGGCCGCCTGGCCATACCAGGTCACCTGCACGCAAGTTCCCCCTTCTTGCTCGTCCCACGGCTATGGCAAACAGGCTATCATAGGCAAGGGAGACGCGCACCTGCTCCCCCGAACGGCTCCAGAGGATCCAGAAGATGCTGGAGGTGGCGGCTTGGACGTCGCGCAAAGCGTCCTCGACCTGATCGGCAGAACCCCAGTGCTTGAACTTCACCCGGCGGGGATCCGCGACGGCGTGCATCTGTACGCGAAGCTTGAGATGTTCAATCCCGGCGGCAGCATCAAGGACCGCCTCGGCAGGTACATGATCGAAACCGCTCTCCAG
>DAIBJA010000049.1 GCA_027420455.1 Clostridia bacterium
ACACACGGGCGTAGGCGATCGTCCGGCGCTTATCCGGCGCGCTGCGGTACATCTCCGGCTTGAGTTTGGCCAGATCATACCGGAGATGCTTCCCGGCCGTGTGTTCGGGTATCAGCTTGCCCTGCGCTTCCTACCATCTGAGTGTCGTGAGCGACACCTAACGCTTTGGCTGCCTCACCAATCCCAATCAGCCTTTCCAAGCCGGTAAGGTTAGAGTAGATTCGCCCTGGTTTCAAGTGAACTGTTCAAACCCCGCCCGCCACAAGCAGGAGGTCGAGGCCCTGCGCAGGGGCTTCGAGCTCGGCATGACGCTCGTGGATACGGCGGAGCTCTACGGCGCCGGCGAAAGCGAGCGGGTGGTCGGCGACGCCATCGCCGACTGCCGCGATACCATCTTCCTGATCACGAAGATCTGGCCGAGCCACGCCGAACCGGACGCCATGCGCCGGGCGCTCGAAGAGTCCCTGCGCCGCATGCGCACGGACCATGTCGACGCCTGCCTCCTGCACTGGCCGACGAAGTCCCAGCCGGTCTCGCGGATCGCGCAGGGGCTGCGGGCCCTGAGGGAGTCTGGCCTCACCCGCGAGGTGGGCGTAAGCAATTTCCCGACCGCCATGGCCGAGGAGACCCTGGATGCCCTCGGCATGCGCGGCGGCGAGCAGCGGAGCGGCGTCTTCTTCCATGAGCTCCCCTACAGTCTCGAGGACCGGCGCGTCGAGCTCACGCTGCTGCCGCAGACGCGGGAGGTGGGAGGGGTGCTCCTCGCCTATAGCCCGCTCGGGCACGGGCGCCTCTTGCGCCACCAGGGACCGGGTTTCGACGTGCTGCGGCAGGTGGCGGACCGCCACCAGATCACGCCGGCGCAGGCGGCGCTCGCCTTCCTGGCGGCGGAGGACGCGGTCGTCGTGCTCGCCAAGGCGTCCAGCGCCGGACATGTGACGGAGAACGCCGAGAGCGGCGACGTGGTGCTTGACGCGGAGGACCTCGGCCGCCTGCGCGCGGCCTTCCCCCGCGGCCCGAAGGACATCGGCATCAGCCTGCCGCCGTCGCGCGCGTTCTTCTCCCTGGCCTATGGCGGCATCAGCTTCATGCAGTCCCTGCACGGGCGTTATCGCCTGTAGACCGAAACCACCCGAAGAAAGGTCGCGGGTCAGGAAGGCGGCCAAGACCTGCATGCCGCGACTCAGTTGCTGGACGGTGGACGACGCCTTGTCCTCGAGTCCGCAGAGGCGCAGGAGGCATGCCGCGAGAGCGCGCCTCCCTGCGTGGAACGCCACGGATGCCGGCCCAGTAGTCGATGTTCTCGAGAGGCGTGAGCCGCCAGTGTAGGTTTCGGCTGCCCTCGAGCACGGCCCCGATGCGCCGGAGCGCGGTGCCAGGGCGGCGGCGTACGCTCTCGCCCGCGATGCGGACATCGGCCCGGTCCATCCGCACGAGGCCCGCGATCATCTTGATGGTCGTTGCCGGCGCCGTTCGATCCGAGAAAGGCGAGGATCCGCCCGGAGTCCAGGCGGAACGACACTTCCTCCACTGCGTGACCCTCGCCGCCACCGCGGCGAGCCTACAGCTTCGAGACCGGTCGACCTCACGGAGCATGTCCCGCCTCCTCGTCGGCACCTCTGGGAATCCTGTCCCATCCCGCAAGGTTGCCGACAAGGGGCCCCCACACCTTCCCGGCGCGAGGCCGGCTGTCCGCCGGATGTTTGCAACCGGCAGGTGCCGGCGCGAGCGAACGCCAATCCCATCTTGCATGCCCGAACAGTGCAGGAAATGAGGATCACGAGTTCCGCGACAGGCCCAGAAGTCTCCAACCAAATGCTACCTTTATTTCTTGCGATCTTCCTGTCCGTCCGTTACATTGGCATCGGTGACAGCAGAATTCTTATCATTCTCTGAGTAACGCCTCGGCAGTATTGGCGGTTTTTGCTCATTGGAATGGGTTCTGACCTGGCCGGAGCCGCCGCAGGCGGCGATCCATGCGCCGCCCGGCGGCGCAACGGGAGGTACTTTCCTAATTGCGCCGCTCGATCAGGGCCTCCTTTAGCATTTTTCTTCTGATGTCCACGTTTGTCGGGACGGTGCTCGAGAGTCCCGCGGCAAGCCATGCGGCGGCCGCCTCGCCCAATGTCACCCGCCAGGAGTTCACGGTGGCTCTCGCGCAGCAGCTGGACCTGCAGCCGCAGTCCTCGGCCGCGCAGGTCTTCACGGACCTCCCGAACACGAATCCCGACTACGGCCTGATCATGGCGGCCTACAACGAAGGCTGGATTTCGGGCTTTCCGAACCATACGTTCCAGCCGCAAGCCTCGCTGACGCGCGAGCAGGTCGCCAAGACCGAAATCATCGCGCTAGGTCTTGAGAGCACCGCCGCCTCCCTCGCGGACAAGACCCCCTCCTACCAGGACGCGGGGGAGATCGGCAAGTGGGCCTGGGGCTACGTCAACGAAGCCCAGGCGATCGGCATCCTGCACGGCTTCACGTCGGACACCTTCGGCCCCGCCAGCACCTTCACGGAGGCCCAGATCAAGCACGCCCAGGCGCAGATGGCGACCTACCTCGCCACGCTGCCCGTCAAAGCCTTCCCCGCCGCCCCGACCGCAACCCCCGGCACCGCCACCGGCACGAGCACCATCACCGTGACGCCCTACGCTGCCACGGACCGCATCGCCGTAGCGGTGTCGTCGATCCCGCTCTCCGTTCCAACCTTCGGTTCGGCCGTGCCGAGCGCGGCCGTCGCCTACACCCCCGGAGACGACCTGACGGTCACGCCAGGGTCCTACGTCGGGGTGTACGAGGTGGGCAGCCAGAACACCGTCGCCGCCTTTTCGCAGTTGCAGGTGACCAGCAGCGAGGTGGCGGAGCCGCCCACCGGAATGTCCCTCACCGGGCCGAGCGGCGGCACCGCCTCGTCGTCCGCCCAGGTCGGTCCCTTCACCCTGACTCTCCTGGGCTCGAGCGGCGAGCCGGCGCCGGCGCCCCAGGGCGGCGAGACGATCTCGCTCGCCTCGAACTCCGCCGGCAGCTACACCTTCGCGACGACCGCGTCGGGAGCGGCCACCTCCAGCCTGACCGTACCGCAGGGCAGCACGACGGCCACCTTCTACTACGGAGACACGCTCGCGGGCGCGCCGGTGCTGCTGGCGACGAGCCCGACCCTCGGCAGCGCCACCCTGGGCCTGCAGATCGCTGCGGGCCAGCCCGCGAAGCTCGAAATTTCCGGGCCGACGAGCGGCATGGCCGGCTCGACGCCCGTGCTCGGACCCTTCACGCTTGCCGTGACCGACGCCTACGGCAACCCCGCGGCCCCGGCGGGCGGCGTGACGGCGAACCTCCTCTCGAGCTCCCCCGGTCCCGCCGAGTTCTCGCTCAGTTCGGGCGGCGCGACGGTGCCGAGCGTCACGATCCCCCAGGGCCAGACGAGCGCCACGTTCTACTACGGTGACGGCGCGGCGGGCCAGCCGCAGATCACGGCCTCCGCGGCCGGTCTCTCGACCGGCACCTTCTCGCTGCAGATCGCCGGATCCACCCCGACCCCGTCGCCGACGCCGACCGGTCTCACCCTCACCGGGCCCGCCACAGGGGCCGTCGGGATGACGCCCTCGAACGGACCTTTCACGGTCAGCGTGACCGACGCGACCGGCGTTCCGGTGCCCGCGCCCGCGCAGGGCGTGGAGGTCACGCTCTACTCCAACTCGAGCGGCGCGCACGAGTTCTCGGCGAGCGCCGCCGGCACGCCCGAGACCACCGTCTTCATCCCGGGGGGCAGCACGAGCGCAACCTTCTACTACGGCGACTCCCAGGCCGGCGTCGTCGCCCTTTCCGCGACGGGCGCGGGCCTCTCCTCCGCGGCAGCGATGCTGGAGATGGCCCAGACCGTCAACCTCACGGGCACCGGCTTCGACTCCTTCTCCCCGCCGGCCACGACGTCGCAGGTGCAGACCTGGTACGGGCAGGGCCTGCGCAACATCTTCCTCAACACCTTCGCGCCGACGTACGCCCAGGAGTACGCGGCGAGCCTGCCGCTGATGGACGTGGTGCTGTTCCAGGGCTACTGGACGTCCGCGTTCACGAGCGAGAGCGGCGCGCAGCGGGCGCAGCAGGCCATCAACGCGGCCGAGTCCGTCAACTACCCGAAAGGCGCCTACATCTTCGTCGACGTGGAGAGCACGGGCTCCGCGACGGAGCAGCAGATGATCACCTGGATCAACTCGTGGAGCGCGGCGGTGCAGGGCGCCGGCTACGGCGCCGGCGTCTACTTCGGCGTCCCGCAGCCGGTCACGGCGACGGACACCGCGTCGCTGCTCGCGGACCGTTTCTGGAAGTCCTACTCGGGCACCAGCATCACGCCGACACCGCGCGGGGTGTGCGTCATCCAGACCGGGACGACGAGCTCCATGGATACCGACACGTTCACCGTGGACAATCTTGGGGAGTATTGCATCGGTGCCGGCCTATAGGGGTAGGGTCCGGGGCAAACGAAACGGCCCCGCAGCATGACATCTCGGGCAATCCGCCGGAATGCGGCCCATCGGGAGGCAAGCCAGTGAAGACGATGCGCCGCACGGCCCTCTGGCACGTGATCGCGCTGATGACCGCCGGACTGGTTCTGCAAGGTTGCGGCACCACGACCGCACCCAAGGCGCAGACCACGCACCATCACAAGAAGCCGCCGGCCGCGGCGACGCCGGTGTACTTCAAGGGCACCCTGCCCGCGCTCGACGCCGTCCAGTTCCTGTCGCAAAACCAGGGCTTCGTCGCCGGCCAGGGCATCGTGCTCTCGACAAGTGACGGCGGCCAGGACTGGACCCGCATCTACCAGGGCACAGGGACGATCACCGCCCTCGCCTTCCCGGGCGCGACGCAGGGCTACGCCCTCACCGCCTCGGGTCAGGTGCTCGCCTGGCAGGGCGGAACGCAGTGGCAGCCCGTCTCGGGACTTCCGGGGTCCGTGTCGGGCCTCTGGCTCTCTGGCACATCGATCGCGGAGCTCCTGACGAGCCAGGGCACGCTCTACCGTCCGGGCCCGACCGCTGGATCCTGGCAGGCGGAGAGCCCAAGGAACGTCACCGCCGCCAGCTTCGACGGGGCCACGGGCTGGGCAGTCACGCAGACCGCGAGCGCCGCGCCGCAGGTCTACCTGACCCAGAACGGCGGCGCGAGCTGGAGCCTCTCCTACAGCCCGAAGCTCAGTGGGCCCTCGGGTTGGACCGCGAGCCTCGACTCCGCGGGCGGCACCGCCTGGCTGCTGCTCACGTCGTCCGCCGGGCAGGCCGAGCACCAGCCCTACGTCGCCTACGTCACCCACGACCTCGGCCAGGCGTGGCAGGAGATCCTCGGCGCTCCGCTGTTCGCTGGCCAGGGCATGTACCCCCAGGCGCCATCGAGTCTATACGGCCTGCAGGCCGGACCGTTTACCGGCGACGCGCAAAGCGCCTACTTCGTCTCGTGGAAGCCGGGCAACCCGTCGGACGTCCTGGCCATCACCGCCAGCGGCGACGGCGGTCAGAGCTGGCAGCAGCTGCCCGTGCAGGGCGTGGCCCATGCCGCGACACCATACTTCTTCAAGCCGATCGGCATCGCCGCCGTTCCAGGCGCCGTCTGGCTTGTCGGCAGCCGTGCCGGCAGCGGCACGATGCTTTTGTCCCACGACGGCGGCTCGACATGGCAGGTCGTGGCGCCCTGAGGCAGGAGCGGAAGTCCCCATGCAAGGAGCCGGGCGCTCGCCCGGCTCCTTGCCCTATTGCGGTGCAGCGCGAGGGCGGCGTCTGCACATTCACCGCCCCAAACCCGAGCAGGCTGCCGCGATTTCGGAGAAGGTTTCGGACCAATAAGCGCAAAGGTCTTGTAGTTGTCGCAACATCATTTCTATATAGGCTTTGCCTATATCGTAATTACTCTTACCAAACTCTCATGCGCCCAGATGTCTCCATCCACATCCTACCTTTATTGCTTGCAATGGTCCTTTGGCTTCGTTACATTGGCTTCGGTTACAGCAGCATGTTATCTGCCTGCATGGAGATGCCAGCAACCTGGATGTTCATCCCATAGGCCAATAGATCATCTGCTGCCGCCCCGACCGCCCTTGCCGGCGGCGATCACGCGCCGCCCGAGGGCGCCTGGGGAGGTATTTGCTCAATTGCGCCGTTCCATAGGTGCCTGGTTCGCGTGGGTCCTGACGCTCTTGACCATGCTGCCGCCGACACTCCTGCTCGCCCCGACCACGGGCCATGCCGCGGTGTCCCCGGCGTATGTGACACGCCTAGAGTTCACCGTGGAACTGGCGCAGGCGCTGA
This sequence comes from Clostridia bacterium, assembly GCA_027420455.1. GTDB lineage: Bacteria > Bacillota > Sulfobacillia > JAJZYS01 > JAJYTV01 > JAJZQO01. Next base: position 6,294 of record DAIBJA010000049.1, read on the forward strand.
ACCTCGCGCCGGCGGCGGGGGCGCGTCAGGTCTTCTCGGACCTGACGCCCGAAAACCCCGACTACGGCATCGTGATGGCCGCGTACGCGGCGGGCTGGATCTCGGGCTTCCCGAACGGCACCTTCCGCCCTTCGGCCCCCCTGACGCGCGAGCAGGTGGCGAAGTGCGAGGTGCTGGCCGTCGGCCTCGGGGCCCGGGCAGCGGCCTTGCGGGGCGACCGCCCCGCCTTCCGCGACTGGGGACGGATCGGCAACTGGGCTTGGGGCTACGTCGACGTGGCCAAGGCGAGTGGCCTGCTGCAGGGCTACCGTCTCGACTACTTCCGGCCCCAGTCGACGTTCTCTGAGGCGGAGCTCAGCCATCTCAGCTCGCAGCTCGCTACCTATCTCCAGACGGCCCCGGCGCCGGATCTCAAGACGATGCCCAGGGCAAAGGCAGGCAGCGTCCTCGGCACGGCCGCAATCTCCGTCACGACCGATAACCTCGGCGACGATATCGCCCTCGAGCTCTCGAAGAGCCCGATTCCGCGCCCGATCTGGCTGAGCGGCGCGCCGTCGGACGCGGTGCCCTACATCTCGGGCGAAAACGTCGACGGCCAGGCGGGCTTCTACGTCGGCGTCTTCGATCTTTCGAGGGGCATGGTGCAGGCCTTCTCGGAGTTCCAGCTGACGGCCGCCGACGTGCTGGGCACGCCGGCAGGGCTTCGGCTCTCCGGGCCGGCGGACGGCCAGGCCCAGAGCGGGGCGGGCATCGGCCCCTACACCGTGACGCTCGTGGACGCCGGCGGCCATCCCGCGGTGGCGCCGGAGGCCGGCGTCAGCGTGCAGCTCGGCGCCACAACCCAGGGCCCGCAAGGCTTCTCCCTGTCGCCCGATGGGGCGCCGGTCGGGTCCGTGACGATCGCCCCCGGCGCCACGTCGGCCAGCTTCTACTTCGGCGACGAGCGGGCAGGCGGCGTGGCCCTCCTGGCCTCGGCCCAGGGTCTCGGCCAGGCGACCCTGCGGGTGGGCATCTCGGGCGGCAGCCCGGCAGCGCTCAGGCTGGCGGGACCCGCGAGGGGTTTCTCGGGCGGCGAGCCGCTGGTCGGTCCCTTCACGGTGAGCCTCTTCGACCAGTTCGGCAATAGGACGGTGGCGCCGCCAGGGGGGCTCTCGGTGGCCCTGGCCTCGAGTTCCACGGGCGTCGCCACCTTCTCCCCGTCGCCGGGCGGGCCGAATGTAGAGGCCCTCGAGATCCCCGCCGGTCAGGGGAGCATGAGCTTCTACTACGGCGACACCACGGGCGGCAGCCCCACACTCTCGGCGGAGGCGGTCGGTCTCTCCCCCGCCACCTTGAGCCTGCAGATCATCTCTTCGACGCCGGCCGGGCTCGAGATGACCGGCCCGACGACCACCAGCACGGGCGCCGTGACCGGCCCCTTCCTCGTCACCCTGACGAACGCCACGGGCGACGCCGTCCCGTCACCCCAGGGCGGCACCACCGTCAACCTCGCCTCGACCTCCCCGGGGGCGCACGCCTTCGCGGCGTCCCGCTCAGGCGCGCGGACCATGAGCGTGCGCATCCCCGCAGGCAGTTCGACCGTCCGCTTCTTCTACCGCGATACCGAGGGCGGCATCCCGACCATCTCGGCGAGCGCCACAGGCGTCCGTCCGGCGACGCGGCAGCTCGCGGTTGCGGCGTCGGTGCCGATGGCGGGTCGCGGCCTCGACTCCGCCACCTCGCCCGCCACCCCCGCGCAGGTGCGGACCTGGTACCAGGCGGGCATGCGCAACATCTTCCTCAATACGTTCGCGCCCGGCTTCGCCCGGCAGTACGCCGCCAGCCTTCGCCTTTTGGACGTCGCGCTCTTCCAGGGCTACTGGACCCCCGCCTACACCGACGAGACCGGCGCCGCGCGAGCCCGGTCCGCGATCGCGGCGGCCCGCTCCGTCGGCTATCCCCAGGGCTCCGACATCTTCCTCGACGTCGAGAGCACCGGCGGCGCCTCGGCGCAGCACATGGTGGACTGGATCGACTCCTGGAGCACCGCCGTGAACCGCTCCGGCTACGTCGCCGGCGTCTACTTCGGCGTGCCGCAGCCCGTGACGCGGGCCGAGGCCTACCACACCACGGCGACCCGCTTCTGGAAGTCCTACTCGGGCTCGAGCATCACGCCGGCCGTGCGCGGCGTCTGCGTCGTGCAGACGGACATCCTGCGGACAATGGACACGGACTGGCTGGGCACGGACAACTTCGGCGAGCGCTGCCGCGGCGCGGGCGTCTAGCGGCTGGGCGCCGCACTCTTCAGGTTGGTGCTGTGCGGCAGGGCACCCTTGAGTTCCGGGTGCAGGTAGGTGCGGATCGGTCCCATGGCGATTCCCACCTCGCCGAAGCCGGTCGCGATCAGCTTGACCTTGCCGGGATAGGCGGCGATGTCCCCCGCCGCGTAGATGCCCGGCAGGCTCGTGGCCATGGTGGCGGGGTTCACCGCGATGGCGTGCGAGCCCTGGAACTCGAGGCCCCATGCCTTGAGCGGTCCGAGCTGCGCGTGGAAGCCCAGGCCCGAGACGACGGCCTGGGCTTCGACCGTCTCCTCGCCCCCATCCGTGAGATGCTCGAGCACGACGCTAGTGAGGGTGTCGCCGCCCCGCACCGCCCTGAGCTCGCAGGAGGTCTTGAGGTGCACCGCCTCGAGCTGGCGGATGCGGTCGAGGCTGCCGGGCTGGGCCCTGAACTCCTCGCGCCGGTGGACGAGATAGACGCGCCTCGCGTGCTGGGCGATCTCCCAGGCCCAGTCGAGGGCGGTATCGCCGCCGCCGACGACCACGACATCCTTGCCCCGGAACTCGCGCAGGGCCGGCGGAATGTAGTAGACGCCGCGGCCCTCGAAGGCCTCGGCCCCCTCGGCCGGCAGGCGCCGGGGCACGAAGGCGCCGAGCCCGGCCGTGACGAGGATGGCCCGGGCCGCGAGGGCACCCTCGGACGTCCCGAGCACCCAGCCGCCAGCCTCGCCCGCCGCCAGGGTCTCGGCCGTGGTGCCGAGGTGCAACGCTGGCCGATAGGCAAGGGCCTGGGCGATCAGGGCCTCGGCGAGGTCGGCGCCGGTCACGGCGGTGAAGCCGGCGACGTCGAAGATGCGCTTTTCCGGATAGAGCGCGGTGAGCTGGCCGCCGAGCTCCGGCAGGCTCTCGACGATGGCCGCGCGTATGCCGTGCAGACCTGCCATGGCGGCGGCGAACAGCCCGACCGGCCCGCCACCGACAATCAGGAGATCGTATTGGTCCAAGGCCATCCCTCCGTGCTGACCGGGACAGGCGGCGCCCCTCGGGGCGCCTGGGGTCGGCATAAGTATACCGGCAACAGTATCAGCGACCAGACGCCGCGTCAACGCCGCTGGCGTGAAACTTTCCTGAGGGGCGGGCGTATGGACGGCGGTGCCCGCCAGCGAAGTCCCGTGAGAAGCGCGAAGGCGCCCGTATGCTCCATGCGGTTGCAGCCGATGTCATCTCCTGAGGCATTCTGCCGATTGCGATGGGCCGCTTTGTCCAAGACTACCTCCAGGGAGGGAAAGGTAGTCCTATGGCGGCCGGCAAAGGCAGACACCGGGCGCGTCGCGCCTTCGGCGGGATTCGCTATCTCCTCGCCGCGCTCACACTGTTCGTCGGGCTCTTCATCACCGCGGGGCTCGGCGCCTTCGTCATGCCCCTGCCCGCTTCCGCCACCATCGCGCCGACGCTGGTCTATGACCGCACGGGCCAGCTGATCGGTACCCTCTCGCCCCAGAGCCGCATGCCGGTCTCGTACCGTCAGCTGCCGAAATCCCTGCAGAACGCCATCGTCGCCACGGAGGACAAGACCTTCTGGACCAACATCGGCGTCAACCCGACGTCGATCCTGCGCGCCGCCCTCGTGGACATCACCCACGGCACCATCGTGGAAGGCGGTTCCACCCTGACGCAGGAGCTCGCGAAGAACCTCTTCCTGACAGAGGAGCGGACCTTCTCGCGCAAGTTCGCGGAGGTCTTCCTCGCCCTCAGGCTCACGGCGACCTTCCCCAAGCGCGACATCCTCACGATGTACTTCAACACCGTCTACTTCGGCGAAGGGGCCTGGGGTATCGGGGAGGCGTCCCGCACCTACTTCGGCATCGCGCCCCAGCAGCTCAGCCTCGCGCAATCCGCCCTGCTCGCGGGCCTCGTCGCGGCGCCGAGCGCCTACGATCCCTACCACTACCCGAGCCTGGCGCACTCGCGGCGCGCCTGGGTCCTGCACCGCATGGAGTCCATGGGCTTCATCACGAAGGCCGAGGAGCAGTCCGCGGCCAGCGCGCCGCTCAACCTCGCGGGGTCGGCGAACTCGGCTCCGATCGCCCCCTATGCCTTCGAGGCGACCCTGCAGGAGCTGCAGGCCAAAGACCCGAGCCTCGCCCAGGACCTGCCGCTCGGCGGCTACAAGATCTACACGACGCTCGACCTCCACGACCAGCTCTCGGCGGACCAGGCCGTGGCCAACGCCATGCCGCCGGTTTCGAGCACATGGCAAGGGGCGCCGGAACCGGAGGGGGCCCTCGTCTCCCTCGACCCGCGCAGCGGCGGCGTGCGGGCGCTTGTCGGCGGCCGCGACGCGCAGACCGCACCGTTCGACCGCGCGGTGGACGCCTACCGCCAGGTGGGCTCCACCTTCAAGCCCTTCCTCTACACGACGCTCCTCGAGACCAAGCACTACACCGCCGCCTCGATCATGAGCGACAGCCCTGTCTCCTTCGTCGGCGTCGACGGCCAGCGCTACTACCCGCGCAACGCCGGCGGGGAGGTGGCCGGGCCGATCCCCGTCCGCCGGGCGCTCGCCATCTCGGACAACGTCATCGCGATCAAGTGGGCGGACATGGTGGGACCCCAGGCGATCATCCGCACGGCCGAGGCCTTTGGCATCCCGGGGCCCCTGCCGAACAACCTGACGATCACCCTCGGCTCCGCCTCGATCTCGCCGATCGAGCTCGCGCAGGCCTACCAGGCCTTCGCCGACGGCGGCGTCTGGCACGACGCGCACATCGTGAACCGCGTCGTCGGGCCATCGGGCCGCGTCGTCTACCGGGCCAAGGTGACGTCGCACAGGGCCACAACGCCGCAGGTGGCGTACGTTATGACGAAGCTGATGGAGGCCGTCTTCAACCCCGGTGGCACGGGCTATGGCCTCTCGCAGAACCTCAATTTCCCCGTCGCCGGCAAGACCGGCACGACGAACAACCTGATCGACGGCTGGTTCGCCGGCTACTCGTCGCGCCTCGTCACCGTGGTCTGGGTGGGGAACGACGATCCGAACCACTCGAACCCCGGCCAGGGCGCCGCGACGGCAGGTCCCGTCTGGAGCGATTACATGGCCCTCGCGGAGAACGGCAATCCTCCACCGGACTTCAGGCGCCCGCGTGGCGTCGTGTCCGTGCCGATGGCCACGCTCGACGGCATGCTGCCGAACCCGACAGAACCCTCCTACTACGAGTGGTTCCTGCGCGGCACGCAACCGACGGCGGTCTCGCCGATCCAGTACACCGGCCCCTGGACGCTCTGGCCGAAGAACCCTGGGACATGGTATTACGCCTACCACGGGCCACAGGGCCACAACCCTCTCTGGGTGAAGCTGATGGGCTTCCCGAAGGGCCAGGGCGGGGGCGGCGGCTAGGCCGCCCCGCTGCCGTCTAGCGCAGCGCGTTCACCGTCCAGGCCCTGCGGCCGCCGGATGTCCCCTCGATCTTGAAGCCGGCCTCGCCCAGGAGACGCCGCACCTCGCTCGGCCTGCGTCTGTCCGGATCGCCAAGCTGCTCGGTCACCGACAGGAGGCCACCAGGCCGCAGCACCCGGTGCAGCTCCATGAGGCCTGCCTGGGCATCCGGCAGCTCCCCAAGCACCGCCACGAGCAACGCCGCGTCAAACTGCCCGTTCTCGAACGGCAGATGCATGGCGTCGCCTTCGACGTAGCGCACGTTCCGGATGTGCTTTGCCTCGAGACGCTCTTTCGCCATGGCGAGCATCTCGGGCTGGATGTCGAGGAGCCAAAGGGTGCCCTCCGGAATGCCGCGCGCGATCTCGACGCTGTAGTAGCCGGGACCGGGACCGATCTCGAGCACCTCGGCGTCGCGCGGCAAGGCAAGGTTCCGCCTCAGTGCCGAAGGTGAAAGGATCAGCCCGCGCAGCGGGTGCAGGAGATGTCTTGCCCGGGTGTAGGGCATCGGCCCCGCCCCGTGCCCATGATGACCTGGCATGTCCGAAAGCGCCTCCTCCGGCCCAGTCTGGCCGAGGGAGGCGCCGCCTGCCATTGGTCCCGGGAGCAGTCTTGCCGCTAGGCGGGCGCGCCGCCCTGCGCGGAGACCACCTTCGTCACCACCCAGTGGTGCTTGCCGAGCGGTCGCGACTTCTGAAAGCCGTGCCGCTCGAACATGGCGACCGGCCCGTTGTACATGTAGGGCAGCGACTTCGGCACCTCGCGCCCATTGAAGTCCTCCGGATAGCTCTCGACCACGCCGCCGCC
>DAIBJA010000062.1 GCA_027420455.1 Clostridia bacterium
CGCCGCCACGATCAGCAGGCCAGGCGGGTAGATCAGCCACCAGGCGTTCTGGAACTCGTACTGGATGCCGTCCGAGATCGCCTGGCCCCAGTTCGGCGCCGGCGGCGGCAGCCCGAGTCCCAGGAACGAGAGGCCCGCCAACGTCAGGATGCCAGCCCCGACCGCGAACGTCGTGTACACGATGATCGAGCCCATCGAGTTCGGCAGGAAGTGGCGGAACATGATGCGTAGCCAACCCGAGCCGGCCGCGCGGGCCGCCTCCACGAACTCGCGCGTCTTGAGGCTCAGCACCTCGCTGCGCACGATACGCGCGATGCCCTGCCAGGACGTCACCGCGATGATGAAGATCATCACGTAGACGTTCGGCTTCAGCACCGCGTCCAGAAGCAGCAGGACATAGATCGCCGGGATGGCCAGCGTGATGTCCACGATGCGCATCAGGATCGTGTCCGTCCAGCCGCCGAACTGCGCCGCGACGAGCCCGTAGACGACGCCGATGAAGACGCCGACCACCGCCGCCGCGAAGCCGACGATCAGGGACATCTGCCCCCCGAGCATCAGCCGCGCAAGATTGTCGCGGCCGAGAGCGTCGGTGCCGAGGATGTGCGCCGCGGTCGGCGCCTGCACAATATTCGAAAGGCTTGTGGTGTAGGCGCTCACTTGGTACACCAGCGGCCCCACCCAGGAAAACAGGATCAGGAACACGAGAATCACCACGCCGGCAATCGCCAGCGGGTTGCGCCAGAACGCTCTCCAGGCCCGGGAAGTCCCCTCTTCGCCATGGGCCAGCGTAGACTGTACCTCTGGCTCCATGTTGGGCAGCGCGGACACCTCATCACCCCCACCAGACTTGCGACTGCGCCCGCCGTCACAACCCTCGGCCACTCCGCCGCGCCATCAGGCGGCCCGAGCGGCGCCTCGGCGACGTGCCCGGGCGGGTGGGGCCGTGTTCGGCCCCACCCGCCCGGCTGATCCGCAGGATCAGCGGTCGCGCGTTCCTAGTGGGACATGGTCACCCAGTTGATCATGGTGAACGCCTGCACCGGGTTGAAGTACTTGTTGAGGCCGTGGATGTACGGCGCGAACTCGTTCACCGCGTAGCCGCCCGGCTGCCACAGGAACGGCAGGTCCTTCGCGGTCGCCTGAGCGTAAGCGAGCATCCGCTGCTGCGCCTGCGCCGGGGTGCCCGGCAGGTAAGCGTTCGCGACGGCCTGGTTGAACGGCGTGTAGTTGTAGTCGTCCTGGCTGTCGTAGTAGCCCCACATGCCGCCACCGGTCGGGTAGAAGTTCGGCTCGTAGCACCAGCCGCCCGTCCAGTTGATCGCCCACTTCGCGGCGGCGCCCTGGGAGTCGGACATGGCGACGAGGGTGTCGAACGCGACTGGCTGCGGGGTGATCTTGACGCCCATCTTGGCCCAGTCCTGCTGCAGGATAACCGCGGCGTTGGCCGTCTCGGTCGAGCCCGAGTCGTAGAAGACCGGGAACTTAAGCTGGACGCCGTTCTTCTGCATGACGCCCGCCGAGTTGAGGCTCCAGCCGTCCTGCTGCAGCTCCTGCTTGCCCTTCGTCGGGTCGAACGGGTAGGCGTTCGGGATCGAGGAGACGCCGAACACCGCCTGGGTCAGCTTGGAGAAGCCCGACGGAATCGCCGAGTAGTTCGGCACCCAGAGCTGCTTGCCGTTCAAGGTGCCGTCGAGCACCTTGCCGATGGCGTTCTGGTCGATGCCGTACTCGAGCGCCTGACGGACCTTCTGGTCCTGGAACGCTGCGCCGACGTCGAGGGAGTTCGGTGCCGAGTTGAGCTCGATGCCGTACCAGCAGAAGCCCTGGCTGAGGGACTGCTTGTACTGGCCCTTGAGCTGGCTCGCCGAACCGTACATGGAGGTCGTCAGGTAGCCGGCGTTGATCTGGTTCTTCTTCAGAGCCGCGAACTCGGCCGAGTCGGACGCCTCGTACTGGTTCACCCAGGTCAGCGTGGCCTTGTGGCCGCCGTACTTCGGGTTCGGCACGAAGGTGTAGGACTCGTCGTTGATCGCCGACTTGAACTTGTACGGGCCCGACACGACCTTGTACTCGGGCGAGGTCGGCTTGTTGTAGATCTGCGAGAGGAGCTTGAGCGTCGCCGCGTAGCTGCCCTTGTTCCAGATCGACTTCGGCATCGGCTGGATCTGGCCGAGGCCGTTCAGCTCGAAGTACACGGGGTTCACGGACTTGTTCAGCGTAAAGACGACGGTGTGCTGGCCCTGCGCCGTCGCGCCCGTCAGGACGCCGTGCGCCGAGCTGGGCGGCAGGCCGCCGAAGCCGCAGCCGCCGTAGGTGTAGGGCGGGCTCTTCATGTTGCAGGCCGCGAGCAGGACGTCGGTCGTCCAGGCCACGTCCTCCGCCGTGATCGGCTGGCCGTTCGACCAGTTCCAGTTCTTCAGCGTCACCGTGTACTGGGTGTCGTTCGCGTTCGTCGTGATCTTGGACGCGAGCGAGTCAGCCCAGTCGATCGTGTCGGCTCCCGACACCATCACGACCGGCGCCCACATCATGTACTCGACGCCGCTGTTGTAGATCGTGTACGCGGACGCGTTCGCGATCGGCGCATAGTCCGTGATGCCCACCTGCAAAGGCAGGGCGGTCACGAGGGTGTTCGACTTCTGCAGCGGTGCCTGGGTCGCGGACGTGCCGCCACCGCCGCCGCACGCGGCCAATAGCAGGGCCGCAGAGCCAATGAGGCCACTCAAGGCGGCCCATCGGTTCATCTTCATGCCATAACCTCCTTGCCATCCGTCTGCACAAGAAATACGCGCGCTGCACGATCCTTCCGGGGGTGCGTCGTTCGAGACCGCCCTGATGCCTTCTCAGCCCTCCCCTGACTTAGTTCCTCGAACGCCGGGACAAAACGACGATGAGCGCGAGACGGCTCCGTCACTCGGGCCCGTCACAGCGCACCCCTTGCGATCTGCGGCGCAGGGCCTCGGTTCCCGAAGGTCGTGATTCTATGACCATTCGCTGAACTCCTCCGCATGGACGTATTCGCGGCGGCCACTTGGCCCTCCGCCGCCGCCGTATGTACCGGTCATTTTTGCCAATCGGCCGTGCCAGGTCCGCCGTCCGCAGGCCACCGCGACGTCCCTGGTCGACGCGCCAACGTCGCTCCACGGCGGTATTTGGCCGCGTCAGCGCAGATTCCCGGACTACGTGGCGCCGGCTCCAGATGCAGGAAAGTGGCCGACAGCCTCACAGGGCAAGTCGGCCACTATCTTAGAAATATTTAATTTCCGCGGCCCCATCTCAGAGGTTCTAAGGATCGCGGGCTAGTCGCTGGCGGTCGCCTCGCCGCTCACGTGCACCTTGACCTCGTGCCCCACCATCACGCCGCCCGCCTCGATCGCCGTGTTCCAGGTCAGGCCGAAGTCCCTGCGGTCGAGCGAACCTTCCGCGGAGAAACCGACGCGCCGGGCGCCGTACGGGTCCTTGATCGGTCGGCTCGCCTCGACGTCGAGGCTGATGTCCCTGGTCTCGCCATGCAGCGTGAGCTTCCCGGTCAGTCGGTAGCGCCCTTCCCCCTGCTCGCGCACCTCCTGTGCGACGAACATGATGTTTGGATGCTTCTCGATGTCGAAGAAGTCTGCCGAACGCAGGTGCGCGTCACGCTTCTCCTCCTTGGTGTGGATACTGTCCGCCCGGATCTCCGCCTTCGCGCCGACGAGCTTGTCGCCTTCCAACTCGAGGCTGCCGGAAAAGACCGTGAAGCGGCCGCGGATCGTGCTGATGCCCATGTGGCGCACACTGAACTCCACATCGGTGTGGGACTGGTCCACCTCGAAGGTGGTCCTGGTCGCTGTCGCCATGCCCTCACCCTCCCGCATGCTCATCGAACCACAGCATGCCCCAGATGCGCTCGGCGACACGCGACAGTTAGCGGCCGAGGCAGGCGGCGAGCGCGGCGTCGATCTCGCGATGGCGGAACTCGAATCCCGCGGCCGCGAGACGCCCCGGCAGGGCCCGCTGACCCGAAAGCAGCACCGCGTCGCCCATCTCGCCGAACAGGAGTCGCACCAGCGCGGCGGGCAGCGGCAGGGCAGCCGGCCGGTGCAGCGCACGGCCGAGCGCGCCGGCGAACTCCCGGCTGGTGACCGGCTCCGGGGCGGTCAGATTGTGCGGCCCCTTTGCGTCTTCCTGTTCGAGCAGCCAGCGGATCGCCGCGACCTCGTCGTCGAGGGAGATCCACGGGATCCACTGCCGCCCCGAGCCCACCGGGCCACCCATCCCCAAGCGAAAGAATGGCAGGAGGCGAGCGAGCATGCCGCCATCGGGCGCCAGCACGACGCCCGTCCGCAGGCTGACGACGCGTGCGCCGAGCTCTTGCGCGCCCTGCGCGGCGCCCTCCCACGCGACGCAGACCCGGCCCAGGAAGTCGGCGCCCGCCGGACTCCCCTCGTCGACCGGCCCATCGCCGCAGGGACCGTAGTAGCCCACGGCCGACGCGCAGAGAAACGCGCGCGGACGCGCCCCCGCGGCCCGAAGCCCGTCGATCAGGCGCTCCGTGCCCTGCACGCGGCTCGCGACGATCTCCCGCTTGCGGGATGCGGTCCAGCGTCCTGCGGCGATCGGACTGCCCGCGAGGTGTACGACGGCCTCGGCCTCCCGCAGGGCGTCCTGCCAGTCGCCGGGCGCGGCCTGCGGCCAGACGGCCTTGACGGCGCCGTCCGGCGCGGGCCCCGGCCGGCGCAAGAGGGCGATCGCCTGGTGCCCGCCCGCCCGGAGCTCAAGCAGGAGCCGCCGTCCGATGAGTCCGCTGGCGCCGCTTACCGCCACCCGCATGATCCACGCCCCCAATCTCCGCGCCATCGGCCACACGCCGATGCGACACCCATGCCGTTTCAGCGGATCGCGGCCGGCGCTTTCGCTCTCCATGCCGCGACGAGTCCCACGAGCCAGAGCAGCATCGCGATCATGTCCATGCCCAGGCTGAGCCCATGCAAGAATCCGAAGGCCGCGGTGCCGATCGCCGCCTGCACCAGGGGCAGCAGCCAGATCCAGGCGATCAGGGTGAGCAGGAGCGCGACAGCCGGAGCGATCGTCGCAAGCCGGCCCACACCGAAAGCTATGCTTCCCGCCACGGTCATTGCCGCCGCGAGGACCGCGGCGATCACGTAGAAGCGCGGAAACATGGCCGCGAGAAAGGCGCCGAGGGCATTCGGGCCAAGCACCGTGAACGCCACCTCGGGCACGACGAAGGTGAAGAAGGCGCCGACGCCGAGCGCGAAGCCCGCGACGGCCACGTAAAGCTGGCGCAGAGCCGCCGCCTCCTTTCGAACGGGCACGGGCCGGATCAGGTCGTGAGACGGCGGGCGAGCGCGCGCACAGGCAGATACGCGAGCACCGCCGCGTAGAGGATCAGCCAGACGAACTGCCAGACGATCGACGGCGTCATCTGCCCGAGCACCATCGCCCGGGTCAGGAGCACGCCATGGTAGAGCGGCAGGATGTAGATGATATCCTGCACGATCCAGGGCAGGTGCGCGACGGGAAAGAAGACGCCGCTGAACATGAACATCGGCGTGATCACCAGGCTGAAGTAGTAAAAGAGCTGCTCGTGCGTGCGCGCCACGGCGGCGACGTAGAGGGCGGGCGCCGTGAAGAGCACGCCGAACAGGATGAGCGGCACCGGCAAGAGCAGGGACCACCAGGAATGCACGAGCCCGAACGCCAGGATCACGACGAAGAACACGGCGCCGTAGAGGATGGCGCGCGTGGCCTCCCAGAGATACTCGCCGAGCACGATCTCCGGCACGGTGAGGGGCGAAGTCAGCATAGCGGCGTAGACACCGCTGCTGTTGAGCTTGTCGTAGGTTTCGAAGCCCGCGTCGAACGTCACGGCATTCATCGCCGTCACCGCCAGGAGGCCCGGCGCGATGAACTGCAGGAAGGAAACGCCCTGCATCACCGCGACATAGGCGCCGAGCCCCACGCCCAGCGCCAAGAGGTTGGTCAGCGGCTCACCGAAGTTCAAGAGGATCGAGGAGCGCCAGAACTTGCGCCAGGCGACGAAGTCGCGCCACCAGACGGCGCCCGCCGAGCGCAGCAGCCGCAAGGTGCGGTTCATTCGCGCAAGTCCCTCCCTGTCAGCGTCAGGAACACGTCCTCAAGGTTCGTCGGCCGCACGAGCATCCGCTCGGGTGCGATGCCCTGCCGCGCAAAGGCCTGGCCGATGCGGCCCGGTTCGCCCGCGTAGAGCACCAGGGTGTCGCCGTGGCGGTCGGACAGCAGCAAGGCGTCTCCGGCCGCCGCGATGAACGGAGCGTCGTCTCCGCCGCGGTGCCAGATCTCGACGGCCTCGCGTCCCACGGTCCGCTCGATCAGCGGCCGTGGCGCGTCCTCCTGCAGAATGCGGCCGTGGTCCATGACGACGAGCCGGTCGGCCAGGCGCTCCGCCTCGTCCATGTAGTGCGTCGTGAGGACGATCGTCACGCCCTGCGCCTTCAGTTGCTGCACGGCGCCCCAGACCAGCAGGCGCGCCTGCGGGTCGAGGCCGGTCGTGGGCTCGTCCAGCACCAGGATGTCCGGGTGGTGCATCAAGGCGCGCGCGATCACGAGCCGCCGCCGCATGCCGCCCGAGAGCTCGCGCACGGCGGCCTTGGACCGCCCTTCGAGCTGCATGAAGGTCAGGAGTTCGTCCGCGTGCTGGCGCGCCTCCTCGGCCGGCATGCTGAAGTAGCGCGCGTAGACGAGCAGGTTCTCCATCAGGCTCAGATCCGGATCGACGTTGTCGTCCTGCGAGACGATGCCGAGGCGCTCCTTGATGCGACGCTCGCCGATGTCGGCATTGTGTCCGAGGACGGTCAGCTCCCCGCCGCTCAGCGGAGAGAGACAGGAGAGCATGCGAATGGTGCTCGACTTGCCAGCGCCATTCGGCCCGAGGAAGGCGAAGCATTCTCCGCGGTGGATCGTGAAGTCCACACCGCGGACCGCGCGCACATCGGTGTAGGTCTTCTCGAGTCCACGCGCCACGATGACGTCTTCGGCCGACACGGACGGTCGAGAAGCGAGGTCGAGGTCGGGTGCTACCGCAACCAACTCCTTGCACAGTCCTTGCGGATAGGCATTCCCGGCCCGCTGAGGGAACTCCTCTCACGTCTGAAAAGGGGGAGCCTGCGAAGGCTCCCCCTGGATCTGTTTCCCCAGCCTACGGCCGCAACGCGTGCACCAGCTGGTCCAGCGCCTGCCCGACCTGCCGCAGGGCAAGGCCGATCTCCTGGAGGTAACGCTGAACGCCCTGCGAGTTCTGGCTCATCTGCTGGCTCATCTGCTGCGTCGACTGAGCCACGTGCTGAAGCGATTCGGCCCCAAGCCAGAGCGCCAGCACC
>DAIBJA010000001.1 GCA_027420455.1 Clostridia bacterium
ACACACGGGCGTAGGCGATCGTCCGGCGCTTATCCGGCGCGCTGCGGTACATCTCCGGCTTGAGTTTGGCCAGATCATACCGGAGATGCTTCCCGGCCGTGTGTTCGGGTATCAGCTTGCCCTGCGCTTCCTACCATCTGACTGAGTGTCGTGAGCGACACCTAACGCTTTGGCTGCCTCACCAATCCCAACCAACCTTTCCAAGCCGGTAAGGTTAGAGTAGATTCGCGCTGGTTTCAAGTGAACTGTTCAAACCCCTCCCCGTCCGTCATCCAGGGCACAGGCCAAGGACGGGCGACCCCGGATCTCGCGATGAACGCGGACCCGCAGACCGGCTACGGCGTCTACACGACGCTTTTCGGACCGGCCTACGGCGCGAACTGGGTACAGTATGGCGGCACCAGCTTCGTCGCGCCGCAGCTCGCCGGTCTGACCGCCTTGATCGACCAGTACGCCGGCACGCGGTGTGGAACGCGCAGATCTACGCGTTCGCCAGGCAGCCCGGGTCGCCGTTCACGCCGCTCGACGCGCAAGGAACGTCGAACGACAACCTCTACTTCACCGGCACGCCGGGAGCCATCTACAATCCCGGCAGCGGCCTCGGCCTGCCCGACATCGCGAAGCTCGCGCAGGACTTCGCCAAGAGTGAGGTCGGCCCGGCAGCCATGAAGCACGGACACTAGACCCTGCAAGGCCAGGGAGGGCGGCCGCTTCGGCGACCGCCCTCCCTGGCTGCGTGTCACGTGCCGGAACCGAGATCCCGCGGCGAAAAGGCGTGGGGCAGCAGTTCCGCGAGGCTCGTGCGCCGCGTGCCGTCGCGCCCCACGAGCCAGACCGGCGCCGCTGGGTCGGTGAACTCGAGCAGCACCTGCCGGCAGGCGCCGCACGGCGCGATGGGTCCGGCTGTCTCACCCACCACGAGCACCTCGCGAAAGGATGTGGCGCCCGAGGCCACTGCGGCAAAGGCCGCGTTGCGTTCCGCGCACATGCTGAGACCGTACGACGCGTTCTCCACGTTGCAACCCTGGACGATGCGGCCGTCCGCCAGGCGCAGCGCAGCGCCGACCGCAAAGTGCGAATACGGCACGTAGGCCTTCGCCTGCGCCTCTCGCGCTGCGTGCAGGAGATCCTGCGGCGGCGTCTCGGCCATCACCATTCCTCCCGGCGACCGTTCTTGTCGAAGGCGCAGACCACCGCATTCTCGAGCTGGGGGGGCTCGTCCGCGATCTCCACCACCCGCTCGAGCCGCTCAAGGGCCGCGGCGAGCTGCTCGCTACCCGACGCATGCACCTCAAGGACTTCCTGACCGGCCCGGACTTCGCTACCGAGCGGCGCGAGAATCTCGACGCCCGCCGCGGCATCGACCGCGTCCTCCTTGCGCAGACGTCCCGCGCCCGCGAGCCGCGCCGCCTCGCCCACGGCCCGCGCGCCGATCGCGTGGACGTAGCCGTCCCTCGTGGCCCTGGACACTCCGGTCGCCGCCGCCTTGGGCCAGCGGTCCGGCTGCTCGAGAAACGTGACGTCGCCACCCTGCGACGGAATCCAGCGCCGGAAGAGCTGGTACGCTTCGCCACTCTCGAGGGCCTGCCAGGCGCGCTGGCCGGCGTCGTCGCGCCCGAGGCCGTAGACGGCGTGCAAGGCTTCCGCAGCCAGCGTCACCGCCACGTCGCGCAAGTCTTCCGGCCCCTGGCCCTGCAGGCAGGCGACCGCCTCGCGCACCTCGAGCGCGTTGCCCACGGCGAGACCGAGCGGCGCGTCCATGCGCGTCAGGAGCGCGCGCGTGTCGCGGCCGAAGCTCCTGCCGATGGCGATCGCGAGCTGCGCGAACTCCGCGGCCGTCGCCTCGTCCGGGAAAAAGGCGCCATCCCCGACCTTGACGTCCAGGAGGATCAGCCGGGAGGAGACCGCCAGCTTCTTCGACATGATCGATGAGGCGATCAGCGGCAGCGACGGCACGGTGCCCGTGACATCGCGCAGGGCGTAGAGCAGGCGGTCCGCGGGGACGATGTCCTCGCTCTGGGCCGCGATCGCCAATCCGTACCGGCTCACCAGCGTCGCGAACTCCGCCGGGTCGAGGGAAGTGCGCAGCCCCGGAATGGACTCCAGCTTGTCGAGCGTGCCGCCTGTGTGGCCGAGGCCGCGGCCCGAGAGCTTCGGCACGCAGAAGCCGAGGGCCGCCAGCAGCGGCACCGCCACGAGGCTCGTCTTGTCGCCGACGCCACCGGTGGAGTGCTTGTCGACGAGCGGCCGCCGCGCCGAGACCTCGATCGTTCGGCCTGAGCGCAGCATGGCTCCTGTCAGGGCCACCGTCTCGTCGAAGGTCATGCCGCGGATGGTCACCGCCATCAGGAAGGCGGCCATCTGATAGTCTGGGACGTCGCCGCCCACGTAGGCCGCGACGAGACCGGCGATCTCCTCGGGCCCGAGCGCCTGACCGTCACGCTTGCGTTCCACGAGGGGAAGGGCCTGAAACTTCATTGCGGCTCACCCCACGCCGCAAGCACTTCGGACGTGCGGCTCATGCCGAGTCTGGTGGCGCCCGCCGCAAGCATCGCCTTCGCCTCGTCGAGGGTTCGGATGCCGCCCGACGCCTTGATGCCGGCATGGCCGCCGACCGTCCGCAGCAGCAGCGCCACCGCCTCGGGCGTGGCGCCGCCACCCTGGAATCCGGTCGAGGTCTTGACGAAGTCGGCGCCCGACGCCACGGCGATGAGCGCCGCTCGCACGATCTCGCGCGGACGGAGAACGCCGGTCTCCAGGATGACCTTGAGCGTCCGGTTCGGCATGGCGGCACGCACGAAGCGGATCTCTCCGGCGACCGCCTCGTCGTCCTCGGCCCGCACGGCGCCGAGCGAGACCACCATGTCGATCTCGTCCGCGCCCTGAGCCACGGCCTGCGCCGCGGCGAACGCCTTGACGGCCGCGGCGTCCGTGCCGTGCGGAAACCCGATCACCGTGCAGACCTTGACGCCCGTTTGCCGCAGTTCTTCCGCCGCCTGCGCCACATAGCGCGGCGAAAGGCAGACGGCGGCGCAATGTTCGGCCGCCGCGAGGCGGCAGGCCTCCCGCGCCTCGGACCAGGTGGCGTCCGGACGCAGCAGCGTGTGATCGATCAGTGCGGCAAGCTCGCGCCGGCTAGCCGGCGCCAGGACGGGCCGGCTCAAGGCAGGCGGGAGATCGGGCATGCGTTCCTTGAGGGCGGAGCGAACCTCCTCGATCACGTCGTCCGTGGCGACTCCTCCTCCGCATCCGTTTGCGAGAGCGTGTCGGCGACCGCCTCCGCCGCCTGGTTCGCCTGGCGCACCACGTCAGGCATGCCCACGCCGCGATAGGCAGCTCCGGCCAAGGCCAGGCCCGGCAGTTCCTTCAAAAGCCCAAACGTCTCCTCCGTACGCGCGACGTGTCCGACCGTATACTGCGGCATACCCGCGGGCCAGCGGTAGACCCGCTCGAGCCAGGGCTCGCCGCGGATGCCGAGCACTGTCTTCAGGTCTGCCCGCACCGCGGCCAGGATGCCCTCGTCGTCGGTGCCCAGGGGGTCGTCGCCGGCCCGGCCGAGGTAGCAGCGCAGAAGCACGCTGCCGGGGCTCTCGTGCGGCCACTTGTTCACGACATACGTGCAGGCGGTGATGGTCAGTCCCGCAGCGCGGTCGACGAGGAAGCCGGACCCCTTGAGCTCCGGTACGTCGCCCTGCCGGTAGGCCATCTGGGTCACGGCCAGCGAGGCGTAGGGCACGGCGAACAGGTTGGCCGCGACCTGAGGCGCCAGGTCCCGCAGGAGGTGGCCCGCGGCGGGCGCGGGCAGGGTCAGGACGACACCCTCCGCATCGATCTCCTCGCCGTCGGCGAGCGTCAGGCGGTAGCCCCCACGTGTCAGCGCGAGGTCCGCGACGGGGCTCTCGGTCCTGAGAGACCCCTGGGGCAGCGCTGCACCCAGGGCGTCGACGATCTGCGCAAGGCCGAGGCGCATCGTCATGAACATGGGGCCAGGCGGCCCCGATGGCTTCGGCGCCTTGCGCCGCAAGCGGCGCGCGCCCAGCACAAGGCTGCCGTCGGTGCGGGCCAGTTCGAGCAGCTGCGGGAAGGTCGCCTGGGTGCTCATGGACCAGGGATCGCCCGCGTAGATGCCCGTGAGCAGCGGCGCCACCAGGCGGTCGAGCACCTCGCCGCCAAGGCGCCGCGCCACCAGCTGGCCGAGCGGCTGGTCGCCCTCGCCCTGGCCGCGCGGCAAAAAGAAGTCGCCAGCCGCCCGCAACTTGCCGGTCGGTGACAGCAGGCCGGAGCGGACGATCGGCCAAACCTCCGTCGGCAGGCCCAGCATCAGGCCCGGCGGGATCGGGTGCAACCGGCCGCGGGCGTAGATCGCGCTGCCCGATCCGCCGGGCTTCAGTGGCACGAGCTCCGCCTCGAGGCCGAGTTCGCGCACCAGCTGGACGACCTCGGGCTTGCGCACGAGGAAGGAGTCCGGCCCCTCCTCGAGCACGAGCCCCTCAGTGCACTCGGTCTGCACCTTGCCGCCGAACGCGGAGCCGGCCTCGAGCACCAGCGGCTCGAGGCCCAGGCCCTGCAGCCGATAGGCGGCGGCGAGACCCGCCAGGCCTCCGCCGACGACCGCCACCCGGCTCACGACGGCTCGCCGAACCGCCTGCGCACGACATCCGCGAGCAGGGCGGTGAAACGCTCGTCATCATTCGGAGACTCCGTCCGCTGCAAGCGCACGTCCAGGTCTCGCGCCAGGGCCTGCGCCTCGATGTCCAAGTCGTAGAGCACCTCCAGGTGGTCGGCCACGAAGCCGACCGGGCAGACGAGGATGTTCTCGTGTCCCTCACGCCGCAGGTCCTTGATCACGTCGCGCACGTCGGGACCGATCCACTCCGCGTCGGTGCGGCCCGCGCTCTGCCAAGCGAAGAGCCAATGGCGCAGCCCCGCCTCCTTGGCGATCAGATCGCCCGAGTGGTGAAGCTGGTCGGGATAGGGATCGCCCTGCAATGCCTTGACAGGCAAACTGTGCGCCGAGAAGACGACGCGCACGTCGTCCCTCTGCTCCGCGGGAAAGGATGACATGGCTCGCTTGACGCGGTCCGCCACGAAGCGGACGAAGTCGGGCTCGTGGTACCAGCTCTCGACGAACCGCACGTCAGGGCCACCCTCACCGAGACGCTCGCGCACGCGCGCGAAGTAGTCCCCGACGGACATGCGCGAGTAGTGCGGCGCAAGCACCAGAGCCACCGCCTCTTCAACACCCTCGTCCTGCATGCGGGCCACGGCGTCCTCGATGAAGGGAGCCGCGTGCTTGTGGCCGAGGTAGACCTTGACCGGTCCCTCGACACCGCCGTTGAGCGCGCGGCCGATGCCCTCCGCCTGCCTCGCGCTGATGTCGCCAAGGGGCGAACGGCCACCGATCGCCTTGTAGCGCCCGACAAGTTCGTCGAGCTGCTCCCGGCTCGGCGCATGGCCGTGCCGGATGTGCGTGTAGTAGTCGGGAACCTCGTCGAGCGTCCTTGGCGTGCCGTAGTCCATCACCAGCACACCCTGCTTCCTCGCGGCCATCGGGCAGGACCTCCTTAGGCGTGCAGCGATTCCTGCCGCACGATCTCGACGAGCCTGCGCAGGGCATCCGGCGGGGTCTCGGGCAGGACGCCGTGTCCGAGGTTGAAGATGTGTCCCCGGCGCCCGTCCATCGCCCGCACGATCGCCTTGGCAGCCTGTGCAATCTCGTCCTCCGGCGCCAAGAGCAGCGCCGGATCTAGGTTGCCCTGGATGGCGAGCTCGGGTCCGATTCGGTCCGCGGCGGCACGGAGGTCGACGCGCCAGTCGACGCCGATCACGTCCGCGCCGGATTCGGCCATCGCGTCGAGCAGGCCGGCTGTTTCGACGCCGAAATAGATCTTGGGCACCTTGAGGTCCCCGAGGCGGCTGAACAGCCGCCGCATGACGGGCAGCACGTGGCGGCGGTAGTCGTCCGGCGACAGGCAGCCGATCCAGCTGTCGAAGATCTGCAGCGCCGCGGCGCCAGCCTTGGCCTGCGCCTCAAGATGCCGTTCCGTCATGTCCGCAAGGCGCTCCAGGAGGGCCCCGAACAGCTTCGGGTCCTGCCACATCAGTCCCTTGAGCCGCCGGTAGCTGCGCGATGGCCCGCCTTCGACCAGGTAGCTCGCCAGCGTGAACGGACCGCCGGCGAAGCCGATCAGGGGAACGTCGCGGAGTTCCGCGACAATCTGGCGAACCGCCTGCGCCACATAGGGCTCGTCCTCTTCGGGCACGAGCGTGCGCACCCGGCCGAGATCGTCCGCGGTCCGCAGCGGCTCCGAGACGACGGGACCGACACCTTCGACGATGTCGAGTCCGATGCCCACGGCGCGCAACGGCACGGTGATGTCCGAGAAAAGAATCGCGGCGTCCACGCCGAGCTCCTGGACGGGCAGAAGGGTAACTTCGGTACAGACGTCGGGACGTTCGCAGATGTCGAGCAGGCGCAGCCGCTCGCGCAAGCGGCGATACTGCGGCTGATAGCGTCCCGCCTGTCGCATGAACCAGACCGGCGTGCGCTCGACGTCCTGCCGCCTGCAGGCACGGAGAAAGGGCGAGGTCAATGGACGGCACCTCTTTGTGCGATCACTCTCGCATTATATAGCATCGCAGCCGCACGTCCCCAGCGCCGCGCGCCACTCACCTCCGAAGGCCAAAAGGCTCCGCAGGCCGTGATCCCGCGATGGCTGGCAACGCGTCGCGGTCACATGCCGTATCGGCTTCGGACCAACCGGGCGCCATCAAGTCCAGCGCGCCGTGAGCCACGAATCGCGCGAGACCGGGGATTGTGGGAGACTTGGGACAATCGAGGACGGGAGGCTGCGCAAATGATGATCGACTACCCCTCTCCGGTGCGCTCGCCCGACTTCCCCCAGGATCTCGACTGGCCGGGCGGGCAGCCCGTTCGTCTCGCCGATCTGCGCGGCAAGGTGGTACTCCTCGACTTCTGGACCTACGGCTGAATCAACTGCCACCACATCCTGCCGCAGTTGCGGCTGGCCGAAGGGGAGTTCGCAGAAGCGCTCGCCGTGATTGGCGTCCACGCCGGCAAGTTCACGCGCGAGCGTCAGAGCGCCGCGATCCTCGACGCGATGCGGCGCGAGGATATCCGGCACCCCGTCGTCAACGACGGCGACTACCGCATCTGGGACAGCTATGGCGTCCGGGCGTGGCCGACGCTGATCCTGATCGACGCCTCGGGGCGGACCGTCGCCCGCCAGGAGGGCGAGGCACCGTACGCCGAGTTGCGGCTGAGGATCGAGCGCGAAATCAAGGGCGCCACGCGAAGGGGCGGCCTTGCGCCCAGGCCCGTCCCCATCGTGGCCCCACAGGTAGCACAGGGCCCGCTCAGGTACCCGGGCGGGCTCTTTGCGGCTCCAGACGGGACGCTCTACATCTCGGACAGCGGCCACCACCGCATCCTCCGCTGGCGAGAGGACACGGGTGTGACTGGCGTTTGGGGCGACGGCTCGCCGGGCCTCGCGGATGGCGGAGCCGAGGACGCGCGCTTTCGGGATCCGCACGGGCTCGCACTGGTCGGGGAAACGCTCTGGATCGCGGACAGCGGCAACCACGCGTTGCGGCGGGTGGATCTGCGCAGCGGGCGCGTCGGCACGGCCTGGCGTCCCGCGCAGGGCGACGAGGCGCCGCTCGGCCCGGGCACCCTGCGATCGCCCTGGGCCCTCGCGACCGACGGCGACCGTCTCTTCATCGCGGTGGCCGGAAGCCACCAGATCTGGCTCCTCGACCTCGCCCGAGGCACCTTGGTCCCGTTCGCGGGCTCCGGCTACGAAGCGCTCTACGATGCGGACCTTGCGCGTTCCCGCCTGGCACAGCCGATGGCGCTCGCCGTGGGGCAGGAGCGTCTCCTAGTCGCGGACGCCGAATCGAGCGCCGTGCGGGTCCTGCCGCTCGAGGCGCCAGGGCGCGTCGCGACGCTCGTTGGCAAGGGTCTCTTCGACTTCGGCGACCGCCAGGGCAGCTTGGCCGAGACCCTGCTGCAGCACCCCCAAGGCATCGCCTGCATCGGCGATGCCGTCTACGTGGCCGACACCTACAACGACCAGATCGTGCGCCTCGACCTCCCGCGCGGCGAAAGCTCGGCAGTCCTTGAGGGCCTGCGCGAGCCCACGGCCATCGCCAGTCTGGGCGGCGAGCTCTTCGTCGCGGATACGGGCCATCACCGTATCCTGCGCTGGGTCCCGGGAAGCCCCCGGGCCGCCGTCGTCCTCGGATGATGAAGGAGGAGCGCCGCTTTCGGCGCCCCTCCTTCAGACCCGTTCGATCGTCTCGTTCTGATGGTGCCGTGCCCACCAGGCCGCCGCGGCGACCCGGTTCTTCGCATTGATCTTCTTGAGGATGTTGGAGACGCGGTGTTTGACCACCTTGTCGTCCAGGTGAAGGGCGTTGCCGATCTGACGGTTCGTCTCGCCACGGACGATGCGCTCCAGCACTTCGAACTCGTCGACCGAAAGCGGCGCGAACGGGCTCTTGTCGCCGAGCGATCGTGCCCTGAGCCGACCCGCGATGACGGCGGCCATGTGGGGATCGACGGGCGATCCGCCTTCATGGACCGTGTGGATGGCCTCGTGCAGTTCCGATGGCGAAACGTCCTCGAACAGGTAGCCGGCAGCGCCGTCCATGATCAGGTCGAGGATGGCCTCCTCGTCCGAGCGCGCGGTCAGGATGATGACCTGACAGCCATATCCTTGCGCGTGCAGCTCCTGGCAAGTGCGCAGATCGATGCGACTGGGGTCGCGCACATCCACGATGGCCACGTCGGGTCTCACGTCGCGCGCCATGTTCGTGGCCTCGGCCACGTTGGACGCCTCCGCGACGATCGAGACTTCCGGGTCTTCGACCAGCATGGCCCGCAACCCCGACCGCAGCACAGTCGAGTCGGCGACAGTGAGCACCCGAATGGGTCCTAGGGGTGCACTGAAAAAGTCGGGTCCCGGTCTCCTGAGCAACCCAAATCTGTATTACGTGGCCTCTACGTGATATACTTGGTGTATAGGGTGACATGGCGAGGTGTATTGCGAAGATGCTGGGGCGCCGCTCGAACCAAATGTCCTTTGCCGATGCTGATGGATGGTGGAAAGACATCCCCGAAGGCTCGATTTGGCATCTGATGCGGGAGTGGTCGAGCGAGCATCTGCGGGACGAGGATTTCGCGGCTTGGTATAGCCCGATCGGGCGTCCCTCGATTCCACCCAGCTATGTCGTCACGCTGACGCTGCTGCAGTTTCGGGAGGGCTGGTCGGATCAGCAGGCCGTGCAGGAGGCGCGCTTCGACGATCGGGTGAAGTACGCGCTGGGCGTGGGGCGCACCCCCGAGATCACCTGCGACGCCAGCTCGCTTTGCCGGTATCGGGCGCGCTTCCTGGAGGAAAACCTCGGACGGAACCTGCTGCGGCAGACCCTTGGCGAAGCCCAGGCAGCCGGTCTGCTGGGCGACGGTGAGGACCTTATCGATTCGTTCATGGTAGCGGGCGCTGCCGCCCGGCAGGGGACCTTGACGCTGATTCGCCAGGCCATCCGCAGGGTGCTCGGCGAAGTCGAGGAGGCGGACCTGGCGGCGCCGTCGCTGCGCCGCTCGGACTATGGGACACGCAAGAAGCCGGACCTCGACTGGGGCGATGCCGCGGCCCGCAGTGCGCTGTTGCAGGATCTGGTGGCAGACGCCCGCCTGCTCTACGCCCATTTCGCATCCCAGCGGGATCAGCTCCCCCAGAGCTTGTGGCAGTCGCTCGAACTGCTGCACGTCGTGACCGAGCAGGACATCACCACGGACGAGAGCGGACGCGTTGAGATCGCCCAGAAGGTCGCGGAGGACCGCATCATCTCCACGGTGGATCCCGAGATGCGGCACGGCCGCAAGACATCGAGCCTCAAGTTCGACGGCTACAAGGCGCACGTCAGCGTACAGAACCGGCCTGTGGGCCAAGGGGCGTTCGTGACCGCCGTTGCGGTGACAGGCGGCAACGTCGCCGACGGTGACGCGGCCCCGGACGTCCTGCGGGAGCGGCAGATAAACACCGGCGCACTGCCGGAAGGACTCATGGGTGACACGAGCTACGGCGGCAGCTCCGTGCGCGAAGCGCTCGCCGAACTGGCTCCTGAGATGAAGCTCACGGCACCTGTGCCACCGGCGTCCAACCGGGCGGGCCTGTTCTCCAAGGATGAGTTCACGATCGACCTCGAGGCCCGCACCGTGACGTGTCCGGCGGGACAGACGGCGGCCATTCCGGAGCGGCGGGACCCTGCCTCCAAGGGCCGTTCCCAGGTCGTCTTCCCTCAGGTGACCTGTGCTGCCTGCCCGCTGCGCGCCCAGTGCGTCGGCGAGCGCCAGGGACCGAGGCACCTCGGTGTCGCAGCTGACGAGGCGGTGCGACAGGCTGAGCGTGCGCGCCAGCGGCGGCCCGAGTTCCAGGAGCACTACCGCGAGCGCAGCCGCGTCGAGCACTGCAACCGGCTCATGACTGCACACGGCGGACGCGTCAGCCGTTACTTCGGCCTGGCCAAGACCGCATTCCAACTCCTGCTCGTCGGCGTGGTTCAGAACATCGAGGAACTGGCGCGAGCGGGGGGCTTCGCCATGAGCACCTGACCTCAGCCCCGGGCCCCCGTCTGCCCAAGAGGCGGTAGGGCCCAAGAAAAGCGAGACCGGAAAGGGACCAAGGGACCCGAGCACGCTTCGACTCACCCAGCCCCACACTCAACCCCCGCGTTAACCCAGCCAACCCGCCCTACCACGCATCGCAACCACGCTCAAACCCGTTTTTCAAAGGATCCCTAGTGCAGTCGGCACGGTGTTCGACCTCCCACTGGCGCGGCTCACCAGCCGCGCCAAGCTCCAAGGCCGCACTGAAGGGAACCCTCGGTGGTCCTCCACGTCGGAGCCTTCCGGGCGCATAAGACCTTGCGCGTCCTCAGCCGCGTGTCCCCGCTGAGATCCGGGCCGGTCGGAAGGCCCTCGCCATCCCACCGCCCCACCGCTCCTGTGCCTGCACTGCGGGGGGGAACCACCGCGCCTGCCTTCGCCGGAGGAGCTTGCGCTCCGCTTCACGAGCGAAGGCCCGGTCGTCGTGTCTGCCGCCCGAAGCGCACGCCGCTTGGTCTCCCACCCTGCGGCCACTATCGGAGACGGGTCGCCCGCTGAGGCTACCTTCTCCGCATACTCATTGACGCGCCGAACGCGCCAGCCGCGCAATCACCATTCGGTCGCGCAATGGGCGCAAGTATTAGCCTTCCCCTCAGACCTGCAGCGCTGGGCCGAGGACCACAGGGGGTGGCCATATGGCATGGGCTCTAAGTCGATCGGACCGCTTAAGGGTGCTTTGGTAGTAATGGTCGTGCTGGTCCTACCCGGCCGCCCGCGCACGTTGCACGGCCTGCCAGAACACTTCGCCACTATCGTCGGCCATCAGGCGCTGCAGGAGCCCGGCGCCCTCCTGGGCCGCCACCTGGGCGAAGCGCGCGAAGAGGTATCCCTTGAGCGCGATCGACCCCACCTCGCAGCTCGCCTGGGCAAGCCTGCCGGTCGGCAGCACCGTGACACCAGGCGCGGCGTAGTGGCGCCGGTAGTGTTCGGTGGCGAGCATGATGAACCGCTGCCCGCGGTTCGGGGCCAGAGGTGGCCGCATCGCGTCGAGGCAGCACTGTCCGACCAGGAAGATGGCGAGGTCGTAACCCGCCAGCAGTTCGCGCACGGCCGACGGCAACCCCAGGTGGTCCGCCCACTGATGGAGCTCGGCGCGGTCGAAGTCCGTGAGCGAGATGCTGTGCGGCGCGATCACGTCCTGTTCGCCGATGAGCCCGTAGCCGGGGGACATGATGCGCATGTCCACGTTGTCGCGGCCGAACGCCGCGCGCAGCGTCTCGACGCCGCTGCGCGTGAAGCGGAACTGGTCGCAGCAATAGAGCTCGGCGGCCGGGCGCAGGAAGGCTCTGAGCTCCGCCTCCCGCTCGCGCAGCCGCGCGGGATCGAGAAAGTCGTCCTTGTGGAGCTCATGCGGGTGGTGCACCGCCATGCGGCCGGTGCCGCTGGCGATGACTAGCAGTCGAGGGGCCTGCGCGCCGGCCGGTGCTGGAGCCGTCGGCAACGGCATCTCCCCCGCCGGCATGCGGTGGAAGGTGACGGTCTTGCGCCCAAGATGCACGGCGCGGCTGCGAAAGCCCGCAATCTGCCAGGGCTTGGGCGACTGGCTCGAGTTGGACCACCAGGGCCGGAAATTCCGCGCGGCGGCCGGCAACGGTGCGTCCAGGATCCGTTCCAGTTCCGCGAAGCTCAACTCGACCTCCCGCACGCCGTCGGCGCGCAGCTGATCGAGATAGAGCACCAAGCGTTCGTATTTCGCCGTCAACCGCAGCCACCTGCCTTGGTGCTCGCTACTGCGAGGGATAGTCGATCTTGCGCAGGTACTTCTTGATCAGGGCCGGGTAGAGAGGCAAGGACACCTCGGCGCGGATCACGCCCTGACGGTCGATGAAGAAGCTCGTGGGAATGGCCTGCACGCCGTAACGGTTGGCCACGCTGCCGCTCTGGTCGAGCAGCACGGGATACGCGATGCCGTACTGCTGGACGAAGGCGTCCACCTTGGCGATCGACGATTCCGACGCGGTCAGGTCGACGCCGATGAGGTCGAGGCCAGGGCTCTTCTTCGCCGTCTGGGCAAGATCATACGCCTCGGCATTGCATGGCGGGCACCACGAGGCGAAGAAATTGAGCCATACGGGCTTGCCGCGCAGCGACCAAAGGCGAACCGACCCCTTGCCGTTCAGACGTGACAGCGTGAAGTCCGGGGCGATCTGCCCAACCTGTGTACCGACGCTGAGGGGCGCCTTCGGCACGGGTCTCAGGCCCCAGTAGAGAAGGCCGATGACGACGATGATGGCGAAGAACGCGACGAGGGCCGTACCGTACCGAATGCGACGCATGACGAGTGCCTCCTATCCCACCCAGCCTGCCGCCAGGGCCACAGCGACCAGCAGCATCGCCAGCCCCGCGACGCGTCGAAGCCAGGGACTGGGCGCAACCCGACCGAGGATCAGATTCGCGACATGGCCCACCACCAGCAGGACGACAACCACACCGACCCCGACCAACGCCGCAAGGACGAAGCCTCCCGCGACATCGCCCGCGTCGCCGAGCGACGCCGCACGGGCGAGCGCCGTGGATCCGCCCAGCGTGGGCAACGCGAACGCGGACCCGAAACCAAGCAGCAGCCCGGCCAGCCAGTCGGTGGCGGGCTGCTCCAGGATGGCGCGCCTGCGCAGTCTGCTCCAAAGGCTTTCCACGCCGGCGAGGTAGATGCCCTCGAAGGCCAGGATCAGGGCCAGGGCCAGCGTGGCAGCCCCGGCGTGCCGCATCAGAATGACGGACAAGTTCGTGCCAAAGAGATGCAAGAGGAGAAAAGCGACGAGGAAGGCGAAGATGTAGCTGAGGGCAGGGACGCGGCCGCCCTGCGGCGCGGCCCCGGCGATGAGCGCCAGCAGCGTCAGCCACAGGGGCCAGGCGAACGGAGACAGGATGGCGACAACTCCTGCGAGAAGAACGGCATCGTAGCTCAGACGCCACCAACCCCCGTGCACCGTTGCCCTCATTGTAGCATCCCGCTCCGCCGGCCTGCGGCGGTGCATGAAAGAAGCTGCAGGATTGTCCAACGTCATCGAACGCCACCGCGAGTTCTACCTGCTGATGCTTTCCCGCGCGGTGCGCAGCTTCGGCATGGCCGTGATTTCCATCGTGCTGCCGCTGATCGTCGCGCATCAGGGTTACGGCGCGGGCGCGGCCGGTCTGATCTTCACGGCGGCGTCCGTTGGAGCCGCCGTGCTGCTGTTCAGCGCAGGGTTCGTCGGGGACCGCATCGGACGCAAGCCGGTGCTGGTCGCTCTGGCCGTGCTGGCCGCGATCACCACGGCCGGATTCGGGCTTGCGCGGAGCTATGCGCTGCTGATCGCCTTCGCCTTCTTCGGCGCCTTGGCGCGAGGCGGCGGCGCGGGCTCGGGCGGAGCCTGGGGGCCCTTCGCCCCCGTCGAGCAGCCGCTTATCGCGGAGGTGGTGCCGAGGTCCGCGAGAGCGGCGGTCCTGGGCCAGCTCAGCTTTGTCGGCGTGCTGGCGGGAGCTGTCGGCTCCCTTGCGGCCGCCCTGCCCGACGTGCTCCGCTCATCGATGCCGCTCCACGCCGCAGAAGCCCTGACCATGGTGCTGGCCGCCGTCATGCAGTTGGCGGCGGGCGTGCTGGTCCTTGGCGTGCGCGAGGCTCCCCTGCCGCCGCGCCTGCCGCATGAGACGCACCAGCTCTCCGACCGCGCGAAGTCCGCGATCTGGCGGCTCTCCCTGACCAACACGCTCAACGGTCTCGGCGTCGGGTTCCTCGGACCGTTCCTGACCTACTGGCTCGAGGTGCGCTACCACGTGGGCGCCGCCGCACTGGCGGGCCTCTACACCCTCGCGAACCTCGTCACCGCCCTGCCCTACCTGGGCGCCGCTCGGCTGGCCCAGCGCCTCGGCAGCGTGCCGGCAATCCTTTGGACGAGGCTCGTCGGAGCCTTCTTCACCGCCTGCCTGCCGCTGATGCCCACGTTCACGCTGGCGGGCCTCGTCTACATCCTGCGCATGATGTTCCAGACGGTCGCGAACCCCATCCGCCAGTCCTTCGTGCTGGACCTGGTGCCGCCCGAGGAGCGCGGCCGGCTCAACGCGGCCTCGTCCGTGCCGTCCCAGATCGCGACCGCCGTCAGCCCGACGGTCGGCGGATACCTGATGCAGGCGCTCGGCCTGATCGGACTGCCGCTCGAGCTGGCGGCGCTCTTCCAGGCCGCCAATGCGGTGCTGTTCAACTTCTTTTTCAGGCGGGCGCGCGATCCCGCGGCCATGGACCGCTCGCCGGCCTCGGGCGGCAATCAGGCGGACTAGCCCAGGTCCTCGAGGTAGGTCGCCTCCGCGGTGGCGAGCAGGCTTCCCTCCTCAGCCAGCGCCAAGGCGGAGGCGAAGTGGATGCGGCGGCCATGGCGTTCGATGCGCGGGACGGCCCGCAGCGGTCCGGGCCTGCCGGGCAGGAGGTAGCGGATCGAGAAGCTGCCGAGACGTCCGGGCGTGGCGCCATCCTTGCGCAGTCCGGCCCGCATCGCCTCGTCGAGGAACGCGGCCATCGCACCGCCGTGCATGACGCCATCAGGATTGAGGTGCCGGTGCTCGATCGCCAGGGCAAGGGCGCCGTCGGCGTCACGAGCGCCCAGGAGTTCCCGAAAACTCGCGAACCCTTCCGCGTCGTCCTGCGCTGGCGAAAGGTGCCGACCTGCGCCCGCTCCGCGCGCGAAGTAGCCCTGCGCCGTCGCGACCAGATTTCCGCTGGACGCGTACACGGCGCCCTCGGCCGCGCCCTCGCGCCAGTCCGAAGCGAGCGGTGCCGCGCTGGCCACTGCCGAAAGCGGCCCTGTGGGCCACGCGCTCCGCACCAGGATCTGCAGGCTCACGGTGGCGAACGACGAGGGCTCCGGCAGCCGCGAAGCGATGGCGTGGCCGAGCGCGATGTCGATGAGCGTCAGCAGGACGCCTGGCGCGATGCACCCGTCGTCGCCGAGACTGGCTGGGCTGGGGTCGGCGTCGACGCGCGCCTGGCCGGGACCGGGGAACGACACCCGCAGGCCGAGGGCCGAGCGGAAAGGGTTGAGGCGCGCCATGATCGCGGGCTCGGAGCTCTCTGACAACGCAAAACCACTCCTTGGGCGGGGTACGACAGGGTCAGCCATAGGCTCCATGTCCCGCTTGCATTATCCTAGCGCAACCTCCACGCAGAGCCTAAGGCGGACATTCCAGCCACGCTTTGCGGCCGCTTGTCGGCAAACCTTACAAATCCTATTGACCTTGGCGAAGGACGTGGTACGTTTTCGCAAAAGGGGGAGTACAGATGCGAGTGTTGCGCCCGCGCACCCTGATCGCTGTTGCCGGGGTCAGCCTGCTCCTGGCAGGGTGCGGGTCCGCCGCCAGTACGGGCGCGCCTGCCCACCACGCGAGCCATGCCAAGAAGACGTCGGCCAAGAAGGTGAAGTCTCCAAGCACCAAGACTGCCGCCGCCACGGGCGCATCGGCCCCCTTCATCACGAGCCAGGATCCAACCGCCAAGACCGTGACGCTGTCCATCGTCTCGGGGGCCACCATCGACAACTTCTACTACAACTTCGACGGCTACGACCAGGGCAACGCCACGATCACGGTGCCCCAGGGCTGGACGGTCAAGGTCGACTTCACGAACGAGAACGGCTCGAACAGCAGCGTCGTGATCGCCCCGAGCGTGTCGAACCTGACCCCCGCCTTCACCGGTGCGGCTTCCACCGACGTTTCGGTCGGGATGCAGGCAGGTCAGTCGCAGACGTTCCAGTTTGTCGCCAGCACCGCGGGCAACTACGTTCTCGCCTGCGGCGTGCCCGGTCAGGCGAGCCAGGACGGCATGTGGATCAAGTTCGTGGTGTCGGCCAGCGCGACGCAGGCCAGCAGCCAGCACTAGGGGTGACGTCGGCGCCACAGCGGGGCGCATGGTAGAATGCCAGGGACAGGGGGGCGCGCATGGCAGGCAAGGCCGTCGCGATCGTCGGTCCCGGGCGGGTTGGCACAGCCATGGCCCTCGCCCTGCGTGACCAGATGTCGATGCTTGGCGCCGCGGGCGGCTCGCAGGCCGCGCAGGACCTCTTCCGGCGACGCACCGGCCTCATGATCCACCCCTCGGCCCCGGAGCTCTGCCGGGCGGCCGACTGGGTCTTCCTGACGGTCCCCGACCGCGCCGTGCGGCCCCTTGCGGCCGAACTCGGCGAGGCCGGGGCCTTCCGTGCCGGACAGGTCGTCGTGCACACGGCGGGCGCCCTGCCGAGCGAGGCGCTCAGGGCGGCCCAGGCGCACGGTGCCGACATCCTCGCGCTGCACCCCATGCAGTCCTTCGCGGATCCCGAGCTTGGCCCCAGGCTCTTTGACGGCATCACCTGCACCCTCGAAGGGACGCCCGGCGGGCGTTCGGCCGGCGAGGGGCTGGCCTACGCGCTCGGCATGCGGCCGTGGCAGGTCGCGGCAGAGGACAAGCCCCGCCTGCACGCGGCATGCTCGCTCGCGAGCAACGCCCTTGTCGCCCTCTTGAGCGTCGCCGCCAGCACCGCTGCGGGATCGGACGATCCAGCTCGGCGGGCGGAAGCCCTGCAGGCGCTTTTGCCGCTCAGCCGCGGTAGCGTCGAGAACCTACTGCGGCTCGGCCTGCCGCAGGCCCTCACAGGTCCGGTCGAGCGCGGTGACCTCGGCACCGTGGAGGCGCACCTCGACCTGCTGCAAGGTCCGGCGGAGGAGATCTACCGCACGCTTGGGCTCGTGGCGGTCGCCCTGGCCCGCGAGAAGGGGAGTCTGCCGCCACCCGAGGCGGACCGTCTGAGCGCGATGTTGCGGAGGTGAACGAGATGGCCGCAAGAGTGACCACACGCACGTTCCTCGACATGAAGGCCCGCGGTGAGCGGATCACCATGTTGACCGCGTACGACTACCCCACGGCCCGGCTCTGCGACCTCGCCGGCGTCGATGCCCTCCTGATCGGCGACAGCCTCGGCATGGTCGTGCAGGGACAGTCCAACACGCTGGGCGTCACCATGGCGGACGCGGTCTACCATACGCGCATGGTGGCGCGGGCCGCGGAGCACGCTCTCGTCATCGCGGATATGCCCTTCCTCAGTTTTCAGCTGTCCCAGGACGACGCGGTGGCCAACGCCGGCAGGCTCCTCGCCGAAGGCGGTGCCCAGGCGGTGAAGCTCGAGGGTGGCGTGGAGATGCGGGAGACGGTGCGCCGCATGTGCCGCGTCGGCATCCCGGTTCTGGGCCACATCGGACTCACGCCCCAGTCGGTGCACGCCCTGGGCGGCTGGCGCGTCCAAGGGCGTACGGCCGAGGCCGCCCGCCGGCTGCTCGACGACGCGCTGGCCCTGGAAGACGCCGGTGCGTTCGGTGTCGTGCTGGAGCTGGTGCCGGTGGAGGTGGCGGAGGCGATTTCGCGCCGGCTGCGCATTCCCACGATCGGGATCGGGTCCGGTTCCGGCTGCGACGGGCAGGTGCTGGTGCTGCACGATCTCGTCGGACTCGCCGAGGGTCAGGGGCCGCGCCACGCGCGGCGCTACGCCGAGGTCGGGACGGCGATCCGCGAAGCGGCGGCCGCCTACTGCCGCGACGTACGCCAGGGCGAGTATCCCGGACCCGAGCACGCGACTAGCCTGGGCGCGGAGGCGACAAAGGTCGTTGCCGCCTTGGGCACCGGCGATCCCGCCCCGGGGGACACACCCGAAGGCGGCGATCCGGAACACGGATTGTACGGAGGAAAAGCCTGAGTGCAGGTCGTCACCCGCATCGCCGAGTTGCGGGCCCGGCTGGAACCACTCCGCCGGGCCTCTCGCAGCATCGGCTTCGTGCCTACCATGGGGTATCTGCATCGGGGCCATGAGGCCCTGGTACGCAGCGCGCGCGAGGAGTGCGACGTGGTCGTCGTGAGCGTCTTCGTGAACCCTCTGCAGTTCGCGCCGAACGAGGACTTCGAAAGCTATCCCCGCGACAGCGAGCGCGACCGGGCGATCCTGAGCGCGGCCGGCACGGACTTCCTCTTCCAGCCCGACGTGATGGAGATCTACCCACGGCCGCTCCTCACGGAAGTCGCCGTGCCGGAGCTTTCGCACACGCTCGAAGGCGGCACGCGACCGGGCCATTTCCAAGGCGTGGCGACGGTGGTGCTGAAGCTCTTCCACATCGTCTGGCCGGACAGGGCCTATTTCGGCCAGAAGGACGGGCAGCAGGTGGCGGTGGTGCGCCGGCTCTGCCAGGACCTCGACCTGCCGCTCGAGCTTCGGGTCGTGCCAACCGTTCGCGAGCCGGACGGACTCGCCCTCTCGTCCCGCAACGTCTATCTCTCGCCCGAGCAGCGCAAGGCGGCGCCCAGCCTGTACCTGGCGCTCGAGAAGGGCCGCGAGGCGGCGCTCGCGGGCATGGAAGGCTCCGCCGTCCAGGCGGAGATCGAGCGGCGCATCGCGGAGGAGCCGCTCGCCCGCCTGGACTACGCCGCCGTCGTGGATCCGGACACCATGAAGCCGAAGGCGGATCTCACGGGCCGGGTGATGCTCGCCGCCGCCGCCTACTTCGGCAAGACCCGCCTGATCGACAACCTGATCATCGACCTCTAGCCCTGACGCGCGTCGCCAGCGAGGAGCGAGGAAAGAAGGTTCCCCAGCTCCGCCCGCGGGACGATGCGCGTCTCTCCGTCGCTGCGTCTGCGCACCTCGACGCCGCCCTGGGCCAGGGAGCGACGACCCACGGTCAGCCGCCAGGGCAGGCCAAGCAGATCCGCGTCCTGGAACTTGACGCCCGCTGTCACGGAGCGGTCGTCCCAGAGAATTTGCCCGCCGCTGATGTTCTCGAGCTCGTCCGCGATCTCGAGCGCCTCGGCCTCCTCGCCGAGTGTCAGCAGATGCGCCGTATACGGGGCCGCCGCCCCTGGCCAGACGATGCCGCGTTCGTCGTGGTGGGCCTCGATCACGGCGGCCAGCAGCCGCGTGATGCCGATGCCGTACGATCCCATCCAGAGCGGCCGCGCCACGTTGTCCGAGCCCTGCACGACCAGGCCCAGGCGCTCCGGATAGCGCGTGCCGAGGCGAAAGATATGACCGAGCTCGAGGGAGCGCTCCACCGCGAGTGCGGCGCCGCAGTGCGGGCAGGCGTCCCCCGCCGCCACCTTGGCGATGTCCGCCACGACCTGCCAGGTGAAGTCCCGGCCCGGCCGCACGCCCGCGAGATGCCAGCCCTCGCGGTTGGCTCCGCAGACGAGCGTCTCTGCCCCACGAGCCTCCTCGTCCAGCACGAGGACGAGCGGGCCCGGCAACGTGAGCGCCACAGGCCCCGCATAGCCGACGACGAGACCCCGGGCAGCGGCCTCCTCGGCCCCGAGCGGCCGCAGCGGGCCACCCAGGGCGGCTTCGAGCTTTGCCTCCTCGACCTGGCGGTCCCCCGTCACGAGGGCCATCACCGTGGTGCCGGCGCGGTCGTAGAAGACGGCCTTGAGTGTATCCCTAGCCGTGCAGTCGAGGGCGGCCGCAAGAGCATCGATGCTCGTGGCGCCGGGCGTCTCGACGAA
This sequence comes from Clostridia bacterium, assembly GCA_027420455.1. GTDB lineage: Bacteria > Bacillota > Sulfobacillia > JAJZYS01 > JAJYTV01 > JAJZQO01. Next base: position 20,178 of record DAIBJA010000001.1, read on the forward strand.
ACGCAGCTCCTGCTCCACCTGACCCGCGGTGGCACGCGGCCGCCTTCGCGCCGCTTCCCGGTTCGCGAGATAGCCGCAGGCCGCGCAGGCGACGATCTCGTCCTCACCGGACGGGAGTGGCAGCTGGAACTCGATCGCACCGCTTCCGCCCATCATGCCGCTCGTCGCCGCCACCTCGCGTACGTCGATCTCGAGACGCCGGAAGATACGTCGATAGGCGGCGGCCACCCGCGCGAAGCTCTCATCCAATCCGTCCCGGTCGAGGTCGAAACTGTAGGCGTCCTGCATCGAGAACTCCCTCAGTCGCAAGAGCCCACCACGCGGGCGCAACTCGTCGCGGAATTTCGGGCCCGTCTGCGTCAGCAGCAGCGGCAGCTGGGAAGCCTGGACGCCCTGGCGCCGCACGAGCTCCGTCATCGCTTCCTCGGCGGTGAGGGCGAGGGCGAGTTCCTCGCCGCGGCGGTCCCTCAGCCGCACGAGTTCAGGCAGGTCCTGGTCGACCCGCCCGCTGCGCTGCCAAATCTCGAGCGGCTGCACGAACGGCAGGCGCACTTCCTGGGCCCCGGCCCGCCCGAGTTCCTCGCGGACCAGCCCCTCGATGCGCCGCTCCGCCATCAGCCCCAGCGGTGTCAGGGCATAGATGCCGCTTGCGAAGCGCTGGGCAAGACCGGCGCGCAGAAGAAGCCTGTGGCTCGGCAGGTCTGCGTCGGCCGGATCCTCGCGCAAGGTTCGCCAAAAGAGTGCCGTCTGTCGCATGCTGCCCACCTCCAAAGAAAAATCCCGCCCTGCAAAAGGGCGGGAGCAAACCCGCGGTACCACCTTTTTCGGCCTTGCGGCCACTCACGCGTCCCCATGGGACGCACCCGGGTCACGGCGGGTTGCCGGGCGGCTCGTCGCCGCCGCTCCAGGCTGGGAAGGACGCCATCCGTCCGGCTTGCACCTATCGCCGGCTCTCTGGGCGGTGCTGGCTGTCCCGGGTGCCTGTCATCGCATGTCTTTGGCCGAGTATAGGCTCCACGGACCGAGCGCGTCAACGCGGTGGCGTTCGAAGGAAACTGGATCTTGCCAAGGAAATCTCTTGTCACCCGAGATGGACGCGGCCGCGTCCTCGCCCCCAGGACGCGCGACAGCTGGAAGGAGGGTCATCCAGTGTCTTACGCCGGCTTCGACTGTCCGAATCTCGACATGGCCATCGCCGATCTCAGGCGGTTCGGCGACGGTCGTCAGCGTCGGCAGGCCCTATACCTTCATCTCGCGCTCGCGACCCTTTGCGTACCCGTGGCCTTTGTCTCGGACGCCATGCCGAGCGAAGCCCGCGCCTATACCTCCCGCAGCGCCTACGAAAACGGCCCGGACTGCGACAACCCCCTGCTCGAGATGCCGGCGAAGGACCTCCTGCTGCTCCTGGCGCGGGCAGGCTGCCAGCTGCTGCAGGTCGGGGCCGTACCCCTGCTCTCGCCGTCGGATGAGGCGCTCTCGGAACATCTGCACTGGGCATACGTGCCGGGCGACGACATCGCGGCCCTGGCGGAGGGCAGGCTGCCGGAGCCGGCAAGCTCCTGGCAGGTGCCGCTCGATCTCCTCGAGGATTGCCAGCGCACGGCGATCCGCCTGCCCGGCCTCGCGGCGCTCTGCCTGTACCGCGTCGGCGGCCACACGGCACGGGAGCTTCGCCTCGCGGCCTTCTTCCACTCCTCGTTCGGGTTCGCGCAACGCGACGACGCGCTGCATGCCCTGGCGCTCTATGCGCGCAACGTCATCGACGGCGCGGAGGCGGTGACGGTCGCGCAACGCCCCGCCGAAGACTTCTACAACGACCCCGACGCCTTCCGCCGCGTGCTCTATTGCAGCGCCGAATACCTCAGTTCCTGATCTCCTCAGCCTCGGCCTCGAGCGCCTCCTGCGCGGTCTGCCAGGCCGCGTAGCGGCGCTCGATCTCCTGTGTCAGCTCGTGGAGGCGCATCGCAAGCTCGGCTGCGCCGGTACCGGAGGCGGTCTGCAACTCCACCTCCACCGCTTTGCGTGCCTCCTCCGCTTCCGAGATCAGGCGTTCCTGCTCGGCTACCTCGGCGCGCAGCTGCGAACGTCTGGCGCGGCGCTGCTTCTGGGGCGCCGGTCTCGTGTCGCGGGCGGCGGCGGGACGCTCGGCCTCGGTCTCCGAGAGCCCGAGAAGCTCCTCGAAGTCCGCCGTGATCTGCCAGCGCCCATCTCCATGCAGCCAAAGCCAGCGATCTGTCACGCGCTGCAGCAGCGCGCGGTCGTGGGAGATCAGCAGGAGCGTACCGTGGAACGCCAGCAGGGCCTCCTCCAGTGCCTCCTGCGCCGGCAGGTCCAGATGGTTCGTCGGCTCGTCCAGCAGCAGCACGTTGGCGCCCTCCGCCACCAGCACGGCGAGCGCCAGGCGACTGCGCTCGCCTCCCGAAAGCTTCTCGAGCGGCGTCTCGATCTGCTGCGCCTGGAAAAGGTGTCGTGCCAGCAGCCTGCGCGCCGCGAAGACCGTCATACCGGGAAGGCGCAGCAGGGCGTCGAGCGGTGTCTCCCCCTGCACCGACACCTCCTGCGCCAGATAGCCGAGACGCGTGCCCGGCGCCCAGACGACTTCCCCGCCATCCGGCTTGAAGGTGCCGCGCATGGCCTCGAGCAGCGTCGTCTTGCCGCTGCCGTTGCGGCCGACGATGCCGAGTCGCCCCCCTTCCGCGAGGCTGAACTCGAGGTCCTGCCAGAGCTTGCGCCCGGGATAGGCATGCGTCAGGCCCCGGACCTGCAGGAAGAGCGTGCGCTCTCCGAGAGGACTGCCGTCGAAACTGAGCTGCAGCTTGCCCGCGCGGCGCATGGACGCGGCCGGTCCCAGGCGCTCGAGCTTGCGCTCGCGATCGTGGGCCTGTGTCGAGCGGTTGCCCGCCTTGTAGCGGCGGATGTAGGCCTGCAGTCGCTCGCGCTCCTCCTCGACCCTGCGAGTCTCCTCCTCCTGGCGCGCCAGCTGTCCCTTCAGGTGCAGCCGGTAGGCGTCGTAGCCGCCGCCAAAGGCCTGGAAGCCAAGCGGGCTGAAATCCCAGATGACGGTGGCGACATTGCGCAGAAACGCCCTGTCGTGCGAGGCGGCGATGATGCCGCCTGGATACTGGCGCAACGTCTCCTCAAGCCAGGCCATCGCCGGCAGGTCCAGGTGGTTCGTCGGCTCGTCCAGCAGCAGGATGTCCGGTGCCTCGAGCAGGAGCCGGGCCAGGGCCAGGCGCACCTTCTGGCCGCCCGAGAGTCCCGCGGCAGGCATCGATTCCTGCTCGGGAGTGAAGCCGAGACCGCGCAGGGTGCCGCGCACCCGGTTCTCCCAAAGGTAGCCGCCAAGCTGTTCGTAGGCCGTCAAGGCCTGCCCGTACGCCGCGAGCCTGCTCTGGTCCTCCGCAAGCTCGACCTCGAGGCGCCTCAGGCGCCGCTAGAGCTTCGCGATCTCGCCGTCGCCTGCGCCGAGGGCGTACTGCCAGAGGGTCACCGTGCCTTCGACGTCAAGCTCCTGCCGGAGGTAGCCGACACGCAGACCGCGCGACACCGACACGTCGCCTGCCGCGGGCTCGATCACGCCTGCGATGATGCGCAAGAGCGTCGTCTTGCCGATCCCGTTCGGTCCGGTCAGAGCGATGCGCTGCCCGGAATCGAGCCGTCCCGTGACGCCGGCGAAGAGGTCGCGTCCGGAAACCTCCGCCGCGACATCCCGCAACTCCAGCAGCATCGCCTGTCCCTCCCTCGCACGCGCAACCATACCACAGAGTGGGCTCAGGCACACCTCCGGCATCGGTGGGTGCCAGGCAGGGACCATCGTGGAAGTCGGGAGCGCGGCATCGCGCATGGGATCGTCCCACCTCCGCAGCCAGCTGGCGGCGCTCGTCCATGCGGCAAAACATCCCGTTGCAATGCGCCCGGCATCCTGCTATGGTATGTGCCAATACACGCAAGCGTTGAAGGGGCAAAGTAGCCCGGTCGTCGCCGCAGCAGAGAAGGGGGCCCCGGCTGCAAGCTCCCGCGGTGGAACCGAAGCGAAGTTCGCCCCGGAGCTGCCCGCTGAAGCCTTCGGGTTGTAGGCGCGGCCGGTCGCCCTCCGTGACAGGGGCTGGGTGTCGGACTGTTCGGTCCCGCACCGACGAGAGGGTCGCCCAAGGCGGCCAATGAGGGTGGTAACGCGGGTCAGGGACCCGTCCCGGCGAGGGACGGGTCCCTTTGCATACCCGAAGGTCCGAAAGGGAGGCGTGCGCGATGGCGGAGGAGCTCCTCGTCACGGCGGGGGCAGGGCAGACGCGGCAGGTGGTCGTGGGCTCGTTTGCGCGCTTCGGCGCCGCGGCGCCGGTCGTGATCGCGGGGCCCTGCTCGGTGGAGTCGGAGCGGCAGATCCATCAGACGGCGGAGGCGGTGGCGGCGGCGGGCGGACACATGCTGCGGGGCGGCGCCTTCAAGCCCCGCACGTCACCCTACGCCTTCCAGGGGCTCGGGGCCGAGGGGCTTTCGTACCTGCGGTCCGCCGGCAGGGCCGTGGGGCTCCCCGTGGTCACCGAGGTGCTGGACGCGCAGGACGTCGCGCTCGTCGCCGAACACGCGGACATGCTGCAGATCGGCGCGCGCAGCATGCAGAACTTCACCCTGTTGCGCGCGGCCGGGCGAAGCGGCCGCCCGGTCCTGCTGAAGCGCGCGGCCGGCGCGACCGTCGACGAGTGGATCCACGCGGCCGAATACATCCTGGCCGAAGGCAACGACCAGGTCGTGCTTTGCGAGCGGGGCATCCGCAGCTTCGAGCCGTGCACCCGCGCAACGCTGGACCTTGCTGGCGCGGCCGCCGCGCGCCAGCGCACCTCCTTGCCGGTGATCGCGGACCCCTCCCATGCCACGGGGCGCCGCGATCTCGTCGCGCCGATGGCCCGCGCCGCCATCGGGGCCGGACTCGACGGCGTCATCGTCGAGGTGCACCCGGATCCCGACCGCTCAGTGAGCGACGCCGCCCAGACCATTTCCACCGAGGACTTCGCGCGGCTGATGTTGAGTCTGCACCTGCCGCCCCGCAGTGCGGATCTCATCCAACTGCGCGACGCCGTGGACTCCCTCGACGAAGCGATCTTCGGACTGATCTCGCAGCGCATGGCGCTCTCATCCCGTATTGGCGACTTGAAGCGCAGGCACGGCATGCCCGTGCACCAGCCCGCACGCGAAGAGGACATTCTGCGCCGCCTGGCCGGGCGCGGGCAGGATCACCTGACGCCCGCCGCCGTGACCGCCATCTGGACCGCGATCCTGGCCGCATCCAGGACGCGGCAGGGGCACGCGGCTCAGGAGTCGAGGTGACGTCTCCCGCCCGCGTGGCGATCCAGGGCGAACGTGGCGCCTATAGCGAGCAGGCGGCGCTCAAGCTCTACGGGCCCGAAGCGCACATCGTCCCCTGCCGGACCCTCCAGGACGTTTTCGCGGCCCTGACGACCGGCGAGGCGGACGCCGCGGCCGTCCCCGTGGAAAACTCCCGGGCCGGCACGATCGTCGAAACGTACGATCTTCTCCTGGCCCACCGCTTTGCGGTGACGGGCGAGTACCGTCTGCGCGTCCGCCATTGTCTTCTTGGCCTTCAAGGTTGCCACCTCGACGGGATCCGCAGGGCCTTCTCCCACCCGCAGGCGCTCGCCCAGTGCCGGACCTTCCTGGACCGTCACGCCATAGCGGCCGAGAGCGCCTACGACACGGCCGGCAGCGCGCAGAACGTTGCGCGCCTTGGCGACCCCCGCGTCGCCGCCATCGCCTCGCGGCGAGCGGCGGAGCTCTTCGGCCTCGCCGTTCTGGCGGAGGGCATCGAAGATCGCGACGACAACGTGACGCGCTTTCTCGCCATCGGCCTCCCGCCCACCCTGGCCCAGGGCCCGGGAAGATCCCTCGTGGCGTTCACCGTGCCGAACGAGCCAGGCTCGCTCCACCGTTGCCTCGAGCCCTTTGCGCGGCACGGCTGCAACCTCTCCAAGCTCGAGTCGCGTCCGGACCAGGAAAGCCCGTTCGCGTACGTCTTCTATCTCGACGTCGATCGCCACGCGGAAGACCCCGAGCTGGCGGACGCCCTCGCGGAACTCTCCGCCGTGGCGAGCTCCGTCCGCATCCTAGGCAGTTTCGGGTGCTAGGCCGCCCCGCCTTGCCAAATTGCTACCCGCACGGTATATTGAACCTGTCGCTTTAGGAGTTGGTATGGATCCACGGCCGTACACGATGCCATGTCTCCGTGCACTTCCTGGCGAATACGGTTTCGAAAGGAGTGCAGAGACGTGCAGAAGACGATCTACGTCGGCAACCTGCCCTGGTCCGTCACCAGTGAGGACCTGCAGCAGGCGGTGTCACAGTATGCCGAAGTCCTGGCAGCGCGCATCGCGACTGACCGGGAGACCGGCCGTTCGCGTGGGTTCGGCTTCGTGGAGGTTCCCGCCGACAAGGCGGAAGCCGTCATCGAGGCGCTGAACGGCGCAGACTGGCAGGGTCGGCAGCTTACCGTGAA
>DAIBJA010000007.1 GCA_027420455.1 Clostridia bacterium
CGCCCAGCCGGCCTGGGTGGACAGCTGGATCCGGTTCTGGGTGCAAACCGTGAACATCGATCCGACCCTGTTCGCGCATCTGGTCGCGCTCGGCGAGACGGTGATCGCGATCGCCCTCCTGCTCGGCGTGGGCATGCGGGCCTTCGCCGTCCTGGGCAGCGTCCTCTCGCTCATCATCTGGTCGACCGGGGAGGCCTTCGGCGGTCCCTACAGGGCCGGGACTACGGACATCGGTTCCGCGATCATCTATGTCGGCGGCTTTGCGCTCCTCGCCATGACGCAGGCGGGCTACGCCTTCGGACTTGACGGCAGGTTCGGCCTGACCGGCTGGTCCTGGCGCAGGGCCACGGCATCCACCGAGCCCAAAGACGATCAGGGATAGATCTAGGGCTGCGGCTGCAGACGCACGTCGCCGGAGCTCGCCGTGACGTTGAGTGTCCCCGGTGTGCCCGTGCCGATGCGTCCCTGGAACTCGGTGCCGTCCGGGCTGCCGTGGATTTGGGGGAAGCCGGACGAGACATCGCCGCTGTCCACGGTGACGTCGACGCTCAGGAGGCCGCCGGGGCGAATCGCCATGACGACGTCGCCGGAGTCCGCCGAGACGTTCGCCGCGAGGCCGGGATCACCCGAGAAGTCGATGTCGCCGCTGCCAGTCCTGAGCACGAGTGGCCCCTCGGCGACGGCATCGGTGACATAGATGTCACCCGAATCGGCTTGCGCGCTGAGTTGGCCCCGGAAATCCGAGAGGTGGAGGTCTCCGGAGTCCGACGTCGTCGCAAGAGCCTTGTAGTTGCCGTCTGCGTCGATATCCCCGCTGTCGCTGTCCACCGTGACGGCCAGGCCTTCCGGCAGGGTCACGGTCAGGAGGTTCGTGTCGCCGACCATGACCGGCACTTCGGGCGGGACGAAGTCGATCTCCTCGCCGCCCGGTACGGGGTGCGCGACGATGGCCCGCTGCGGCTTTCCCGGCACCGACCAGTTGAGGCGGATGCCGCGCACATGGGCGGTGGAGACCTTGATGTCGCCCGCCGAGGCGGCGAGCACGACGCGCTGAAGATCGGGCACGGAAAGCACCTTGTGGCCGGTGTGGACCGGCGGGCCGCTTCGATGGAGTGCGGCGATCACGGAGCGGACGTTCCAGCGCGAGAATGCGCCCGCCACGGACCATACGGCCGTGATGCCGACAGCGACGGCGGCGAGCACGGCGACGATGGCGATGACAAGGCGCAGGTTGGATCTGCCTGGCATGGGGCCACCTTCCTTCCTCCCTCTAGACCGGCGGAAGGCTGGAAGGGTTTGCTCCCGCGGGCCTAAGCGGGAATTGGACCTTGGTCGCCGAGGTCAGGGGAGCGGCCTTGGGCCAAGCAGGCGGGGCCAGGGCTTGTCCGGGTGCGGTTGGCCTGTCTCATGCGCGGCCCAGCGCGGCAGGGCGATGGTGGCTGCGGCGAGGATGACGAGCACGAGGAAGGATGTGAAGCCCTCTCGCGCCTGCCATAACCAAATGGCGGCCACGGCCAGGTAGACGGCCATGGTCAGGACGTCCACCCGGAGGGAGGCGGCAGGGGCGGGCCAATACCAGGCGAGAAGATCATAGGCGGCCAGAGCGAAGCCGATCGCGGCGGGAAGGCTGCCGAGGACGGCGGTGCCGAGGCCGAGCACGAGGAGATAGACCGCGAACGTGCCGACGCGGTGGAAGAGGACTGCGGGCAGGGACCGCTGCGCTCGCGGCGTGGGCTGTGGCCGCCCAAGCGCGACCATGACGAAGGCCGCGAGACCGTAGCCGATGGCGGCCGCGGCGCTATGCGAGAATCCCCACACCGTCCAGAGCACCGCCGCGCCAGCCAGGAGGCCCGCCATGGGCCTTGACCGTGCGTCCATGATGCGTTGGAGCATCGCCATCACCTGTCGTCCAGCATATTCCGCCGGCCGTGGCTTGGAAAGGGAGCCTGCTACGTCTGGTCGGTCTCAGGCTTGTGTGCCCGGACGAAGGACTCGACGGCCCCGATGACCCGGCCGTTCTCGTCGGTCACGGGTGTCACCTCGGTGCGCACCCATTTGCGTGCGCCGCCGGCCGTGCGCAGGGAGACCAGTTCGGATTGCGGCTGGCCCGTCAGCATGGCGCGTACGAGCGGGCACTGCCCGAAGCAGAGCCGCGTTCCCGCCGCGTCCTTGTGGTCGAGGCCGCTGAGCCAGCAGGTGACGCCGACGACGGCGCCTGGCTGGTAACCCGTCACGTCGACCGCGGCCTCGTTCCAGGCGACGATGTGGCGCGAGCGGTCCACGGCGTAGGCCGCACCGGTCTTCGGCATGACCGCGGCGAGCTGGTCCGACGCGTCGAGCCTCGAGTGCAGCCAGCCCTCCGTGAACTTCGCGACCTTGGATGCCGCCACAGGCCGGCCAAGCAGCGGACCTTCGCCGAGCGCGATGTTCTGGCGCACGATCTCGTGCAATTCGGCCACGTCGTCGATGCCGTCGGCGACCACGGCGGCGCCCAGGCCGGTCGCCGTCTGCACGATGGACGCGACCATCTCCTGCCGCCAAGGGTCGCGGTCGATGCCGTGCACGAGCAGGCGGTCGATCTTCACGATGTCGGGCCTGCAGGCGAGCAGGGCGCCCGCGCCGTGGAAGCCGCTGCCGAAATCGGCGAAGGCGATGTGGAAGCCCCGCTGCCGCAGGCGCCCAATCGCGGCCGCCAGGTCGTCAGGCCGCTCGAAGATGCCCGAGCCTTCCGAGATCTCGATGATGGTGCGGCTTGGCGGCCACGGTAGATTGGGCGCAAGCTCCTCAAGACGGAGCGGATCCGCGTCGGCGCGCAGGAGCAGCATGGTTTCCTTCGGCAGCTCGCGGGCGGCCGCCGCAAGGCTCGCGTGGAGCAGGTGCCATTCGTAGTCCCGGTCCTGGCCCTCCCGCCGAGCCAGTTCAAGCAGGGAGTCGGCAGTGGCGTACGCCGTGTCCGACGGGCCGCTGACGACCGCTTCATATCCCCAGGGCGTACCGAGCCTGAGGTCCATCACTGGCTGCCACGATACCGAAAGCTGCTCGTACAGGCTTTCCAGCATGCGCACGCCCCGCAACACGAGATTGAGTTGCGGCCCGCGGCCGATGGCCGCCGACCACTGCTGTGAACAGTTTCGCATGCGCAGCGTCCTTGTGTCCAGGAGATGAAAGAAAGTGGAAGCGGAGGCAAAAACCCTACAAGCCATTGGGGCCAATCAAGATGGTCCCATTGGCGAGAGGATGCCGAGATCGCCGCAAAGTAACCCTAGCCTGCTCATATCCGAGCAGGGAGGACAGCTTTGTGGACGCACTAGCCCTGGCACGCCTCCAGTTCGCGGTCACCACGATCTACCACTTTCTGTTCGTGCCGCTCACCATCGGCCTCGCCCTCACGGTCGCCATCATGGAGACGATCTACGTCCGCACCAAGAACCCGGCCTTCAAGACGATGGCCCAGTACTGGGGCCGACTCTTTCTGATCAACTTCGCCGTCGGCGTCGTGACGGGCATCATCCAGGAGTTCCAGTTTGGCATGAACTGGTCGAGCTACTCGCGCTTCGTCGGCGACGTCTTCGGGGCGCCACTCGCCATCGAGGCTCTCCTGGCGTTCTTCCTCGAGTCGACCTTCATCGGCGTGTGGATCTTCGGCTGGGACCGCCTGCGGCCGGCGGCGCACGCCCTGGCGATGTGGCTCGTAGCGTTCGGCACGTCGGTCTCGGCCTTCTGGATCCTGACGGCCAACTCGTTCATGCAGGAGCCGACCGGTTACGCCATCGTCCACGGCCGCGCGGAGATGACGAGCTTCGGCGCGTTGCTCGGCAACCCGCAGCTCTGGGTTGAGTTCCCGCACGTGCTGCTCGCGGCGTTCACCACCGCGGCGTTCTTCGTGGCCGGTATCAGCGCCTATTTCCTGCTGCGCCGCCGCAACGTCGAGATGTTCCGTTCCTCGATGAAGATCGCCTTGATCATCGGGGCGATCGCGAGCCTCCTCATCGCCCTGAACGGCGACGCGCAGGCGAAGCACGTGGTACGGGCGCAACCGATGAAGATGGCGGCCGCCGAGGCGGTCTGGAACACCCAGAACGGCTCGGCGCCATGGACCGTCGTCGCCGGCATCGACCAGGCCGCCGGCAAGAACACCTTCGCTCTCCAGATCCCAGGGGTGCTCGGTTTCCTCTCGGGCACGAACCACTTCCTCGGCATCGATCAGCTGCAGAAGCAGGATGTCCAGAAGTACGGGCCTGGCAACTACCTGCCGCCGGTGGCCGTCACCTTCTGGAGCTTCCGCATCATGGTGCTCGCGGGCGGCCTGATGATCCTGCTCGCCTGGTACGGCATCTACCTGATGGCGAGACGGCGGGCGCTCGAGGGTCGCCGGCGCTACCTCGCTCTGCTCCTGCCGGCGCTCGGCCTACCGTACGTGGCCAACACGTTCGGCTGGATCATGACGGAGATCGGCCGTCAGCCGTGGGTCGTCTACGGTCTGCAGAAGACCATGCAAGGCGTGTCCAACACCGTCTCGACCGGCGAGGTGGCGACGACGCTGATCGGGTTCACCGTCATCTTCGGTCTGATCGCCGCGGCCGACGTCTATCTGATGGTCCGCTACGCGAAGGCGGGACCCGAGAACCATGAGCCTTCGCCTGAGGTTCCGCTCGAGACCGCGGCCGTGCTGTAGCGGCCTAGGAGGGTGTACATGGATCTCAACACGCTTTGGTTCATCCTGATCTGCGTGCTGTTCATCGGCTACTTCTTCCTTGAGGGCTTCGACTATGGCGTCGGCATCCTGCTGCCGTTCATCGGCAAGACCGACGTCGAGCGGCGGGCCGTGATCCAGACCATCGGTCCCGTGTGGGATGCGAACGAGGTGTGGCTCCTGACGGCGGGCGGCGCCATCTTCGCCGCATTCCCGCAGTGGTACGCCACCATGTTCAGCGGCTTCTACCTGGCGCTCTTCGTCATGCTCGTCGGCCTGATCGCGCGCGGTGTCGCCTTCGAGTTCCGCAGCAAGGACGAGCGGCCGCGCTGGCGCGGCATGTTCGACTGGCTGATCTTCTTCGGCAGCCTCGTGCCGGCGCTGCTCTGGGGCGTCGCGATCGCCAACATCGTCGAGGGCGTGCCGATCGACGCCCACATGAACTACGTCGGCGGCTTCTTCAACCTCCTGAACCCGTACGCCCTGGTCGGCGGTCTCGCGACGCTGCTCGTCTTCACGCTGCACGGAGCCGTCTACCTCACGATGAAGAGCGAGGACGAGATCCGCGGGCGGGCCCGCCGCGCCGCCTACAAGGTCGGCTGGGCCGCCGCGGGCATGGCCATTCTCTTCGTCGCCTACAGCGCCCTGCGCACGGACATGTTCGACAAGCCCGGCGTCGGCATGCTGCCTGGGATCGTGGCCATCCTGGCCGGTCTCAGCCTGGTGGCCACCCGCCTCTTCCTCGACCGTCGCCGCGAGGGCTGGTCCTTCATCTCGACCGGCGTCGCCATTCTGCTCGTGGTGGCCTCGGTCTTCCTGACGCTCTTCCCCCGCGTCATGGTCTCGAGCCTCAACCCGAAGTGGGACCTCACGGTCTA
>DAIBJA010000016.1 GCA_027420455.1 Clostridia bacterium
CGTGATCGGCGGCGGCAACACCGCCATGGACTGCGCCCGCGAGGCTCTCAGACTCGGCGCCGAGGACGTCGTCGTCCTCTACCGCCGCACCGAGAGCGAAATGCCCGCGTGGCGCCACGAGGTGCTCGAGGCCAAGGAGGACGGGGTCCGCTTCGTCTGGCTGAGCCTGCCGGTCGCCTTCCTGGGCGACGGTCACGTCTCGGTCGTGCGCTGCGAACGCATGGAGCTGGGAGAACCCGACGAGAGCGGCCGGCGTCGGCCGCAGCGGGTACCGGGCTCCGCCTTCGACCTCCCCGTGGACACGGTCATCAAGGCGGTCGGCCAGCGTTACCGGACGGGCTTCCTGGCCCAGATCCCCGGTCTCCAGCACGAGCGCGGCCCGCTCGAGGTCGACGGCGTGACTGGTCAGACCGGCAACCCCAAGTTCTTCGCCGGCGGCGACGCCGTCAACGGCGGAGGCACCGCGGTCGAGGCCGTCCATCACGGCAAGGTCGCGGCCACGGGCATCGACCGTTATCTGAAGGGGCTGGCGCAATGAAGGAGCCCACACTGCACTACCAGCAGGGGGATCGTCAGCTGTCCGTGCAACGCGACTGGTGCAAGGGCTGCAACCTCTGCGTCGAGAACTGCCCGTCCCAGATCCTCTCGCTGGATGACGGCGAGCGCATCGTGGTGGGCGACATCTCCCGCTGCATCTTCTGCGGCATCTGCGCCGTTCGCTGTCCCGACTTCGTCTTCACGCTGGAGCGCGTCGCGTCCCCGGCGCTGGCCATGGGGGGAACGGCATGAGGCTCGTACAGGGCAATGAGGCGGTGGCCTTGGCCGCCGTGCACGCAGGCTGCAACTTCTACTCCGGCTATCCCATCACGCCGGCCACCGAGATCATGGAGATGATGGCCAGGCAGATGCCGAAGACCGGCGGCGTCTTCATCCAGATGGAGGACGAGATCGGCTCCATCGCCGCCGCGATCGGCGCGGCCTGGGGCGGCGCCAAGGCCATGACGGCCACGTCGGGCCCCGGTTTCTCCCTGATGCAGGAGAACATCGGCTACGCCTGCATGACGCAGACGCCGGTCGTGGTCGTGGATTCGCAGCGCGGCGGCCCCTCGACGGGACTCCCGACCCTGCCCGCGCAGGGCGAGGTCATGCAGGCCCGCTACGGCACGCACGGCGATCACGAGGTCATCGTGCTCACGGCTTCGTCCGTGGTCGAGGCGTACCGCATGACGGTGGAAGCGTTCAACCTCTCCGAGACCTATCGCGTTCCCGCCATCCTGCTGCTCGACGCGGTCCTCTCGCACATGCGCGAGAACGTCGAGTTTCCGGACGTGCCGGTGCGCGAGCGGGCGAAGCCCGTCATCGACGAGCACTTCCTGCCGTTCGGCCCCGACGCTCCGTTCGTGCCGTTCGGCTCCGGCCACCACACCGTCGTGACCGGCATGAGCCACGACGAGACCGGACTGCCGAAGGCCCTCGCGGGCCAGGCCGTCCAGCGCATCCTGATGGGCGTCGCGGAGCGGATGCGGCGTGACGCCCGCGAGATCACCTTCTACCACGAGATCTCGCTCGACGACGCCGACATCGTGCTCCTGACCTACGGCATCACCGCGCGCGCCGCGCGCGAGGCCGTGGAACTTCTCCGCCAGGATGGCGTCAAGGCCGGACTTCTCGACCTGCAGACGCTCTGGCCGTTCCCCGACTGGCTGGTGAAGGAGAAGACCGCGCACGCCAAGGCCATCCTGGTGCCGGAGCTCAACCTGGGCCAGTACGTGATGCCGGTGCGCGCCACACTCGAGGGCCGCTGCCCCGTGGAGGCGCTCGGGCGCATGGACGGCGAGCTCTTCACGCCGGAAGCCTTGGTCGAAGCCGCGAAGAGGCTCGCGAGCTCCGTCGAGATCGGAGGTGTGGCCCATGACTAAGCCAGGTGTCGACCTGACGCCCTACCTGCGGCAGGAGATGATGCCCACCGTCTGGTGCCCTGGCTGCGGCCATGGCATTATCGCGCGCGGCATCGCGACCGCCCTGATGAACCTCGGCGTAGACATGGACCAGCTGGCCGTCGTGGGCGGCATCGGCTGCTCCGGCCGTGCCCCGTTCTATTTCGACGCCAACTCGATGCACACCACCCACGGCCGCGCCCTGGCCTACGCCACCGGCCTCAAGATGGTCAACCCGAACCTGACGGTAATCGTGCCGATGGGCGACGGCGACTCCGCGGCGATCGGCGGCAACCACCTGATCCACGCGGCCCGGCGCAACATCGACATCACCGCGATCATCTTCAACAACTCCATCTACGGCATGACCGGCGGCCAGTCCGCACCGACGAGCCCGCTCGAGTCCCACTCGACCACGACGCCGATGGGCTCCATCGAGCCCGCCTTCGACATGGTCGAACTCGCCCTGGCCGCCGGCGCAACGTACGTGGCGCGCACGACCACGTTCGACTTCCAGGAGATGCCGAAGCTGATCGAGGGCGCGATCCGCCACCACGGCTTCAGCGTCGTCGAGGTCCTGAGCCAGTGCCCGACCTACTACGGCCGCCTGAACAAGCTCGGTGAGGCTCCGGACATGCTGCTCTACGAGCGCGACCGCACGAAGCTCCTCGAGGCCTTTGGCCCGCCACCCGAGATCACGCGCGAGGAGATGGTCGGCCAGCTGCCGATCGGGCTCTTCCGCAACGAGGAGCGGCCGGAGTACATCGACCAGTACCACGGGCTCGTCGCCAGAGCGGGGGGTGGGAAGTAATGCTGCACGACCCCCTGCGCGTACGGCTCTCCGGACGTGGCGGCCAGGGCATCATCCTGGCCGGGACCATGCTCGCGGAAGCCGCCATGGAGGATGGCCTCTACGTCGTCCAGACCCAGACCTACGGCCCTGAAGCCAGGCTCGGCGCCTCGAAGGCCGAGGTGGTGATCTCGACCCGCGAGATCGCCTTCCCGGAGGTCTCGGTGCCGGATCTCGTGCTCTGCTTCTCCCGCGACGCCTACCTCAAGTACGGCAAGCAGGTGACGCCGGAAGGCTTCATCCTGCTCGAGGAGACGATCCGGCAGGAGGTGCCGGACGCCAAGGGTCACTTCCTGCCGTTCAGGCGCACCGCCAAGGATCTCGGCAACGAGCTCTCGCTCAACGTCATCGCCCTTGGGGCGCTGGTCGCCCTGACGAACGCCGTGACGCGCGACAGCTTGCGCAAGGCTTTGCGCCGGCGCATGAAGCCGGAGTTCCTCGAGCTCAACGAGCGTGCCCTCGAGCTCGGCTTCGAACTCGGCGGCGCTGTGCCGCAGACCGTCTGACGCACTAGGAAGGCGGCCACTCCCGACGGGGGTGGCCGCCTTGCGTCGCGCAGGAATCCGGGCAGCCCGGGTGCAATTGCACGGGACAGGCAATCCTTGTTTGCGGAAGGATGACGACCTTTGCCGGACGAAGGCTGGCTTCAGGATCTCGCGACCTATATCAACCCCGGCATAGCCAGGGCCTACAGCTTCCTTGGCGTTCTTTCGCCGGAGGTGAGGGCGGAGGGGGCCTTCGTGTACGACAGCGAGGGCAACCGCTACACGGACATGGGTGGCGGCTATGGCGTCATGGTCCACGGCTACCTGCACCCCAGGCTCGTCGCGCGCGCGAAGGCGCAGCTCGACAAGCTCGCCCTGCCGTCGCGCTCCCTGCCGGTGCTCGAGCCGATCGCGCTCGCAAAGCGCCTCGCGGAGATCACGCCAGGAGACCTGCAGCTCAGCTTCTTCTGCAATTCCGGCGCCGAGGCGAACGAGGCCGCGCTGAAGTTCTCCCGCGCGCGCACCGGCCGCAAGGTCTTCGTCTCGACCCATGGCGCGTTCCACGGCAAGACCTACGGCGCCCTTTCCGTCAGCGGCCGCGACCTCTACAAGGACCCCTTCAGGCCGCTGCTGCAAGATGTGCGCCTCGTGCCGTACGGCGATGCGGAAGCGCTGCGGGCCGTCGTGAACGACGAGGTGGCGGCGGTGATCCTGGAACCGATCCAGGGGGAGGGCGGCATCATCGTGCCGCCGGACGGCTACCTGCGCGCCGCGCGGCAGATCTGCGACGAACACGGCGCGATGTTGATCTTCGACGAGATCCAAAGCGGCATGGGCCGCACCGGCCACTATTTCGCCTGTGAGCACGAAACGGGCGTCGTGCCGGACTTCCTCACCGTGTCGAAGGCGCTGGGCGGCGGCATCCTGCCGCTTGGGGCCTGCGTCGGCACCGCCGACGCGATGGGCTTCCTCGACAGCATGCCACTGATCCACACCAGCACCTTCGGCGGCGGCGGGGGCGGCGGAGCGCCGCTCGCGACGGCCGTCGGCTGCGAAGCCATCGACGTCATGCGCGACGAGGACTTCCCCGGACAGGCGGTGCGCAAGGGGGCCTTGCTGCGTAAGGGCCTCGAAGCCATCGCCCAGGAGTTCCCGCAGGTGGTGTCGCAGGTGCGGGGCAGGGGGCTGATGCTCGGTATCGAGTGCCCGCGCGAGGGTGTCGGCGGCATGCTGATGTCGGAACTGCTGCACCGTCACGTGCTGGCGCTCTGGACCCTCAACAACGAGCGCGTGCTGCGCATGATCCCGCCGATCGTCATCTCCGAGGAAACGATCGCCGAGACGCTCGGCCAGATCCGTGAGGCGGCGGCCGAGGCGGCGCTCGTGGCCGAGGATCTCTGAAAGGAGCGAGCCCTGTGCCCTACGTCGAAGTCCAGAAGCTCATCCAGGCGGAGCCGGACACCGTGTACGCGGTGCTTTCGGACATGGAGTCGTTTCCGCGCTTCATGGAGAACGTGGTCTCGGTCGAGGTGGTCCGCCGCGAGGGCAACAGCACGGACTCGCAGTGGCACGTCACCCTGCAGGGCGCCCCGTTCCGCTGGCTCGAGCGCGACACCTTCCTGCCGGAGGAGGGGCGCATCACCTACCAGCAGATCTCGGGCGACCTGAGGCGCTTCGAAGGCGAGTGGCGCATCGTCCCCACCGAGGGTGGCACCAGCGTTACGCTCACGACCGACTTCGAGTTCGGCATGCCGATGATCGCGAATCTCCTGAATCCTGTGGCGAAGCTGATCCTGCGCCGCAACGCCGAGCAGATGCTCGACGCACTGCAGAAGGACCTGAGCGGCAAGTAGGACGCGGAAAACCGCTTCGTGACGCGCTTTTGACCACGTTCTGGGCCCCTCTCCGGCCCGGTCGGGCGCGTCAAGGCATCCTGGCGCGATGGCGTCGTCTGGAAGGTCGACAAGTCCCGCACGTTATGGCTCGTGAATGATCGCGCTACACGTACGGCAGAGATAACGCAAGAGATCGCGCGAGGATCAGCGGGATTCTGACGTCTATCGCGTCTCATTCCGCCTCATCGTGAATCCTTGCTGAAAACCCCGGCTGATTCGTTGACAACCTTCCGACATGTCTCTACAATGCAGTTTGACGGTGAACCTAGGCGAGGGGGCTGATCGATGAACGCACTGGGCCGGCACATTCTGGCCGA
>DAIBJA010000004.1 GCA_027420455.1 Clostridia bacterium
GCAGCTGGCGGCCGAGCGCCCGAAGTGGCCCCTCGCCTTCTACCTCTACCATGTGGCGGACCACGTCATCACCGTGGAGACCCCAGGCCTGCAGCCGCTCGACGTACGCGTGCGCATGCAGCGGGCGGCGGCCGAGACGGCTCTCTCCTTCACCCAGCGGCGGCTAGGCCTTTAAGATAAGGGCAGGGCCGTTTCGCTCGGTTCAATACTTCCGCAAATGTATCGACACAGGATCGCAGCACGTTCCACGTTGACCTGGAGGTGGCTCCCATGACCATGTCCCCGGACGGCTGGCCCCTGGCGGAACCCTACAAGACCAAGATGATCGAATGGATCCGCCTGCTCGAGCCCACGGAGCGCGAAGCGGCCCTGCGGCGCGCCGGCTACAACCCCTTCAAGCTGCTGGCCCAGGAAGTCTACATCGACCTCCTGACCGACTCGGGCACGTCCGCGATGAGCCAGGAACAGTGGGGCGCCCTGATGCGCGGCGACGAGTCGTACGCCGGTTCCGTGAGCTTTCAGGAGCTGGAGCGCTCGGTTGGGGACGTGCTCGGCTTCCCGCTGGTCCTGCCCACCCACCAGGGTCGCGCCGCGGAACACGTGCTCTTCCGCGCGCTCGCCCACCCGGGCGACATCGTGCCGAACAACCTGCACTTCGACACGACGAAGGCCCACGTACTCACGGCGGGAGCCACGCCGCTCGATATCGTGATCAAGGAAGGCGAGGACCCGGAAGGCGACTACCCATTCAAGGGCAACCTCGATCTCGAGCGTCTCGAGACACTCTTGCGCGATCAGGGCGACCGGGTGCCCGTCGTCATGGCCACGGTCACTTCGAACAACAACGGCGGCCAGCCGGTGTCGCTCGAGAACCTGCGGGCCGTGAGCGAGATCGCCCACCGCTACGGCAAGCCCTTCTTCCTCGACGCGGCGCGCTTCGCCGAGAACGCGTACCTGATCCAGCAGCGCGAGGCGGGCCAGGCGTCGCGCAGCGTCGGGGACATCGCGCGCGAAATGATGTCCTACGCCGACGGCTGCACGATGTCCGCCAAGAAGGACCCCATGGTGAACATCGGCGGCTTCGTCGCGCTCCGCGACGAAGACCTCTACCGCCGCCTGCGTGACTTCGGCATCCTCTACGAGGGTTACGCCACCTACGGCGGACTGGCCGGCCGCGACCTCGCCGCCCTCGCCCAAGGCATCCGGGAGGCGGTCTTCGAACCGCACCTGAGCTACCGCGTCGCGCAGGTAGCACAGTTGCACGCCACGCTGCGCGAGGATGGCATACCGGTGATGTCGCCTGCCGGCGGCCACGGCGTCTACATCGACGCCGGCCGCATGTTCGATCACCTCGGGCGCGACGTGTTCCCGGGCTGGGCGCTCAGCGTCGAGCTTTACCGGGAGCGCGGCATCCGCTGCGTCGAGATCGGCACCGTGCTGGCCGGACGCGACCCAGGTACCGGGGAGCACGACTACCCGCCGCTCGATCTCGTGCGCCTCGCGATTCCGCGCCGCGTTTACAGCCAGGCCCACCTGCAGCAGGTGGCCGAAGCCGCGCGCCGGATTCTCCTGCGACGGCACGACGTGCCGGGCTACCGCTTCACCTACGAGCCACCGACGTTGCGTCATTTCGCGGCCGAATTCGCGCCGCTTGGCTGACGGCCGCCAGCCCTGCCGCACGTCCCCTGCGTTCCGTGCCGCATGGCGGCAGAGACTGTCGCCTGAGGAGGTATGGAGGCATTGGCGAAACTCATGAGCGACAGGCTCCGTGCCCAACTGGGCCAGCGGCTGGGCGTGAACGAGGAACTCGTGCGACGTGAAGGCTGGGGGGCGATCCCCACGCGCACGTGCGGCTCGCTCGTGCGGGCCGCGGTCGAGGTGGCCGAAGAATCCATGCGGCAAAGGCAGCCGCGTCGCTAGTCTCTTTCGCGACCCGGGCGGGGCCGTCTTGCGGACGGTCCCGCCTTTTGTGTCAATATGGTAGCGTGAGATCGAAGTCGCTTGTTGTATGGCCGCCATGTATTTGGTATATTCTGGATCACCGCCGTGATCGCCTGTCCGTGCCCGGCACAGGGCGGGTGGCCCTGCAGGAATTCCACTGTCGGACGTTGCAATGGGTCCCCCACGGGAGAGGATGTCGCAATGCCGCGTAAGCGCTCGCACGACCGCGAAGAGAAAATTCTCGCCTTCATCCGGGAAAGCACCGAGGAGCAGGGCTATCCGCCTTCGATCCGCGAGATCTGCCAGGCGGCCGGTCTCAAGTCGACATCGACGGTCCACAGCTACCTGCAGCGGCTCGAGCAGTCCGGGCTCATCCGCCGCAATGGCCAGAAGAGCCGGACGATCGAGCTCGTGGGCGAGCGTCCCCGCCTGGTTCGCCTCCCGCTGGTCGGCAAGGTTGCGGCCGGCAAGCCGATCCTGGCGGAGGAGCTGCGAGAGGGGGACGTCACGCTGCCGGCCGACCTGGTCGGACCGGGCGAGCACTTCCTCCTGCACGTGCGCGGCGACTCCATGACCGGTCGTGGCATCTTCGACGGCGACCTCGTGATCGTGCGCCAGCAGAGCTCGGCGGAACGCGGCTCGCTCGTCGTCGCCCTGATCGATGGCGAGGCGACCGTGAAGCAACTCGAACGCGACGGCTCGGCCTGGATTCTGCGCGCGGCGAATCCCGCCTACCCCGACATGCGCCCGCGCGACCTCAGCATCGTCGGCCGCGTGGTAGGGCTCTTGCGCATGTACAGCGCGGCGCAGGCCATGCGCTGATCCAGTGGTTTCCGCCAAGGGGCCGCCGGGCCAGATACCCGCGGCCCCTTCGTCATGTCCGCGATGGCTCGGCCCCGCTTCGTGGCCGTGACGCTTCCCTACGCGTCCTGCTCGCGTGCGCCCGCACCTGCGGCTGAGTTGGAAATGCCACACCATCGGGTCCAGCTTCAGGCAGCAGGGAGGTTCCGGTGTTCACCGGGCGCGTGCGAAGTATCCTGGAAACCGGAGACGGTGCGATGCGTCCAAAGGCGATACTTCTCGCGGCAGTGGCGGGTGTGTTCTTCCTTGGCGGCTGCGGCCAAGCACCACCAACACCCGAAGCCGCTGTGAGGCAGTTTATGGGGCCGGAAAGCCACCCCGTCTTCCTCGGCGAGAATTTGCCGTTGCAGGGCGGTCAACTCGCCATGTTCCACAAACTCTCGGGATCGACAGCGTACGCCGTTGTTCGGAGGCAGTCCGCGGGATGGCGTGAGCTGGGCAGCGGCTCCGGCTTCGGGTCGACGGCCGATTGCGGTTGGGCGGCCTCCTCACGCGATGGAGCGACCTACATTGCCGGGCAGTTTTCCGGTACCCCCTTGCCGTATTCGGTGCATGTAACGGCCGCCCACACGTTCCGGACCGGCCTGATCGAGAACCTGTCCATGTACGTTCCTGTCGACGGCCATGGTTTTTGGGCCGTCCGCCTGCCCTTCAATTCCGGCAACGTGCCCATCCTGGGTCTCACGCATCACGGAACCGTCCGCTGCAACTGACGTGGGCCGTCGCCAGGCCCTCTTGGCCGCAAGACTGTCTCGCGATGGCTGACGTCGGTCGTCAGCACGGAATGGACAGCTAAAGAGAACCCACCATCCACCAGCGGGCGGACCTGTTAGCCGGTCGGATGTGTGGGCGGTCGGCCCCGATGACGCATGCCATACGTCGCGACCAGGGGAGACGAGTGGCCGCCACTCCACTTATCCCAGCACTTCTCGAGGTGTCAGCATCGGCCCGTGCGCAACCGCGCACGGGCCGACCTGTAATCCGGGGGTCCGCTCTCGACGTTGGCCCGGACACGGTCGCCATCGACGGGCTAGCGCATGCACCTCCTGCATAAGGTGCGACGCGGGGTCGGACAGGGGCGTAGCCGATCGGCGCCGCAGGTCCCCCCTGGCCACCGGACAACCCGCGCCAACCCCCGGTTGCCGCATAGGCTGGGAGGACGGTCCGATTCCGGCCACCTGAGGCGTCGCCTCGGGGATCCCCGCCTCCCTGCCCCCCGCGACCCACCCCACGGCATCCCGGTTTGACTTTGCCCAGGCCCACATGAGGAAGCGACCCGCAGATGAACCAAGAGGTGTCCGTGACGTCCGAGATCGGTCTCCTGGAGGCCGTCGTCGTGCACAGGCCGGGCAGGGAGATCGACAACCTGACCCCCGACGCCATGACTTCCCTGCTCTTCGACGACATCCCCTACCTCCCCGCCATGCAGCGGGAGCACGACCGTTTCGTCGAGGTCCTGCTGCAGCGGGACGCCCAGGTGCTCTACCTCAAGGACCTCGTACGCGACTCGCTGCGGGACGAAGCGGTGCGCGACGCCTTCCTCGACCAGTTCCTTCGGGAGAGCGGCGTGCAGGAGACGCGCGTGTTCTCGCGTCTCAAGGCGCATCTCCTCTCCCTGGCCACGGCGGACCTCGTGGAGACGCTGATGGCCGGCGTGGCACGGCGCGACCTCGCCGAAGGCAGCCGCGAGCATCTGAGCGACCTCGTGGCCGACCAGTCGCTCTTCCATCTCGAACCGATACCGAACCTCTACTTCACCCGGGACCCCGCCGCCGTGATCGGGCAGGGGCTGTCGCTCAGCAGCATGCGCTGGCCGGCGCGCCGGCGCGAGACCCTGCTCATGCAGCTGGTGGCCGAGCACCACCCGCTCTTCCGCGATCTGCCCATCTGGTTCGACCGTAAGCACGTCGCGCCGATGGAGGGCGGCGACCAGCTCGTCCTGTCGCCCGAGGTGCTCTTCGTGGGCATCAGCGAGCGCACGTCGGCCGACGCCGTCGAACACCTGGCGCGCCGCCTGCTCGCCGCCCCCGGCACCATGCGCACGGTGGTGGCGGTCGAGATCCCGAAGCTGCGCAGCAGCATGCACCTCGACACCGTCTTCACCCAGGTGGACCTCGACAAGTTTACGATCCATCCCGACGTGCTGGCGGGCGGCAGACGCCTCGGCCTCTTCGTCCTGGACAGGGGCCCCGACGAGGAACTGCGCATCCGTCCCCACGACGACATCCAGTCCCTGCTGAAGTCCCTGCTGCACCTGCCGGAGGTGGATCTGATCCCCTGCGGCGGCGGCGACCGGGTCGCGGCGTCGCGCGAGCAGTGGAACGACGCCTCCAATACGTTCGCCGTGGCGCCGGGAGTCGTGCTGGCCTACGACCGCAACACCATTTCGAACGCCGTGCTTCGCCGCCACGGTGTCGAGGTGATCGAGATCCCGAGTTCCGAGCTCAGCCGCGGCCGCGGCGGTCCGCGCTGCATGAGCATGCCGCTGCGGCGGCGCCCCATCGCCGCAAGGTGCTAGGAAAGGTGGTCCCCGCATGGGTTTGAACCTGCTCGGCCGCAGCATCCTCGAACCCGCCGACCTCAGTCCGGAGGAACTCGACTACATCCTCGATCTCGCCGAGGAGCTCAGGCTGCTCAAGGCAGCCGGCAACCTGACGCCGATCCTACGGGGAAAGTCGGTCGCGCTGCTCTTCGAGAAGCCTTCGACCCGCACGCGTTGCGCCTTCGCCGCCGCCTGCGCGGAGCTCGGCGCCCACCCCGAGTTCCTGGGCAAGGACGAGATCCACTTCGGCAAAAAGGAATCCGTGCGCGACACCGCGCGGGTGCTCGGTCGGCTGTTCGACGCGATCGAGTACCGCGGCTTCGACCACGCCACCGTGCAGGGCCTCGCGCGCGACGCCGGCGTGCCGGTCTACAACGGCCTCACCGACCTCTGGCACCCCACCCAGGTGCTCGCGGACCTGATGACGCTCCGGAGCCACCTCGGCTCCCTGCGCCATGCGCGCCTCGCCTATCTTGGCGACGCCCGCAACAACATGGGCCAGAGTCTCCTCGTGGCCGCGGCCCAGGCCGGCCTCGACTTCCGCGTCGCCGCGCCGGCGGATCTCCTGCCAAGCCAGGACGTCGTCCAGGCGGCGGAGGTCCTGGCGGCCCAGACGGGGGCCCGTCTCGCCATCGGCGAGAGCGTCAGCGAGGCGGTAGCGGGCGCCGACGCGATCTACACCGACGTCTGGACGTCCATGGGCGAGGAGGCGAAGCTCGCCGAACGCATCGCCCTGCTCAGGCCCTACCAGGTCACCGCCGACGTGCTCGCGGCGAGCGGCAACCCCGACGTCCTTTTCATGCACTGCCTGCCCGCGATCCACGACAGCCGCACCGCCTTGGGGCGGGAGGTCCGGGAGAAGTACGGCATGGAGGGTCTCGAGGTGACGGACGAGGTCTTCGAAAGCAGGCACTCCGTCGTGTTCGAGCAGGCCGAGAACCGCCTGCACACCATCGCCGCGCTGCTTGTCGCGACGCTTGCCTGAGAGAAGGGGGCCTGGGGGCCGGCACACGAGCCCTGCACGCCGGCTCCATGGGCCCCCGGCCCGGTTCCGCAGTCGAACAGACGAAGGTGAGCGTCGTGTCTGAGCTCGTGGTCGTCGCCCTCGGCGGCAATGCCATCGCCGAACGGGAGCGTGTGCGGGCGGAGCAGCAGGTGGAACGGGTGCGCCAGACCGCGGACGCCATCGTGGAGATCGTCGAGGAAGGCTACAGGGTCTGCCTCGCCCACGGCAACGGCCCGCAGGTGGGATCGATCGTCCTGCAGCAGCACGCCGCCGATTCCGGGAAGACGCCGGCGATGCCGCTCGACGTCTGCGGCGCGATGAGCCAGGGCATGATCGGCTACTGGCTGCAGCAGGCCCTGCAGGAGTCGCTCGAGGTCCGGGGCCTTGGGGCGGCGTGCGCCACGGTCATCTCGAGGACACGCGTGGACCCGGGCGACCCCGCGTTCCAACACCCGACCAAGCCGATCGGCCCCTTCTACGGAGCCGAGGAAGCGCAGGCCCTCGCGCGGGAGAGCGGTCACATCTTCCGGGAAGACTCAGGCCGCGGCTATCGCCGCGTCGTGCCCTCTCCCCGCCCCGTCGAGATCCTCGAACTCGCGGCCGTGCGGCATCTCCTGGACCAGGGTTGTCTCGTCATCGCCGCAGGCGGCGGCGGCATCCCGGTGCTGCGGCAGCCCGACACCCGACGTTGCCAGGGCGTCGAGGCGGTCATCGACAAGGACCTCGCCGCGGCCACCCTGGCCGACCAGCTCGACGCGGACGTCCTTCTGATCCTCACGTCCGTGCCGGGCGCCGCCCTCCATTTCGGTCGGCGCGACCAGACCTACCTGGGCCAGGTGACGATCCCCGAGCTCGAGGGCCACGTCCGCGACGGCGAGTTCGCCCCCGGCAGCATGCTGCCGAAGGTCGAGGCATGCATCGGTTTCGTCCGTGGACGCAGGCAGCGGCGCGCCGCGATCGCCACCATCAAGGACGCCGTCGCCGCGCTCCATGGGCAAAGGGGCACGCAGGTGCGGCCCTGAAGGTCAGTAGGACATCAGGTACTGCTCGATCTCCCAGCCGTGCACCTGCGCCTCGTAGATCTGCCACTCGATCTCCTTGGCCTCGAGGATCTGCCGTGTGATGTGCTCGCCCAGGGCCCCGCGCACGAGCTCGTCCCCACGCATGGCGCGGGCGGCCGCCCCGAGCGTGCGCGGCAGTTCCTCGATGCCGAGTTCGCGCTGCTCCTCGCGTGTCAGGCGGTACATGTCCCTCGGCACCGGCGGCGGCGGCTCGAGCGCCCGCTGCACCCCGTCCAGCCCGGCCGCCAGCGTCGCGGCCAGCACGAGATAAGGGTTGCAGGACGGGTCCGGCGAGCGCAGCTCGATGCGCGTGCGCTCGCCCCGCTCGTCCGGCACGCGGACGAGCGGGCTGCGGTTGGAGAGCGACCAGGCGATGTGGATCGGCGCCTCGTAGCCTGGCTGCAGACGCTTGTACGAATTGACGAGCGGATTCGCGACCAGCGTCAGTCCGCGAGCGTGCGCCATCACGCCGGCGATGAAGTGGCGGGCGGTGTCCGACAGTCCGTCCGCGGCCTCAAACGCCGCAAAGGCGTTGTGCCCGCCCTGCCAAAGCGCGAGGTGCAGGTGCAGTCCGGAGCCGTTGATGCCGAAGACCGGCTTGGGCATGAAGGTGGCATGCAGCCCGTGCTCGCGTGCCACGATGCGCGCGACGATGCGGAACGTGGCGAGGAGGTCCGCCGCCTCCAGGGCCGGCAGCTCCTTGAAGTCGATCTCGTGCTGTCCCGGCGACACTTCGTGGTGCGCGGCCTCCACGGCGACGCCCATGGCGGAGAGCTGGCTGACGATGTCCGCCCGGGCACGCTCCCCGGCGTCGGCAGGCGAGAGATCGAAGTAGCCGGACTGGTCCGTCGTCTCCGCCCGCACGCGACCGTCCGCTCCGACCGGGAACAGGAAGAATTCCGGCTCGGCGCCTGCGCGGAACGCGAAACCGGCCGCCTCGGCCGCCGCTAGCTGCCGCCGCAGCGCCGTGCGCGGGCAGCCGTCAAACGGGCTGCCGTCCGGCCGCACGATGTCGCAGAGGAGGCGCGCCGTCTCCGGCTGCCAGGGATAGCGCAGGTAGGTCCCGGGATCGGGACGCAGGAACATGTCCGACTCCTCGATGCGCACAAAGCCCTCGATCGACGAGCCGTCGAACACGATGCCCTCCTCGAGGGCCCGCGGCAGTTCGCTGCGGGGGATACTCACGCTCTTCATCGTGCCGAGGATGTCGGTGAACTGCAGCTGGACGACCTCGATGCCCTGCTCGCCCGCGAGATGCAGTACATCCTGGGCCGTGTGGGACGCCAATGTCTCAGCCCCTTCGTTTACAATCTAGCATCATTCGCCTTGCCCCGGCGATCTAGCGTCGGGAGAGGACCTGCCCTCCGGGGCGCAGGCGCGCCATCAGGAGCTCGTCCACGTAAGCGCCGGCACTGATGAGGCTACCGCGCTTTCGCCCCTCGACCTCGAAGCCGAGCCGCTCGTAGAGTCTCTGGGCACCGGGGTTCGTCGCCAGCACCGTCAGCTCCACCCGCTCCAGCATCAGCCAGTTGTCGGCGAGGTCAAGCAGCTGACGGAGCAAGGCCGTGCCGACGCCCTGTCCGTGTCGCCTTGCGTCCACGGCCAGGAACAGGTGCCCGACGTGCGCCTCCCGCCCCCGCATGCGGCGAAGGCCGGCGTAGCCGACCAGGACGCCGTCCACCTCGGCCACGAAGTAGTGCAGGTCCGGTCCCAGGCGCCCCAGGTACTCCTCCAGTTGGTCCACGCGGTCGCTCGGCTGCCGCATGATGTACGGCAGCACTTCGGGCTGCAGCATGATCGCGTGCAGCGCCGGGGCGTCCGCGACGCGCACAGGTCGTATCGCGAGCTCCATCGTCCCACCTCGGGAGGGCGTTCGACACGCCCCGCGAGGACTCCCCTATCCTTTCAGGTCAGACGGAAGATCAACCAGACGGCCGAGATGAAGAGGCTGAGGACGCGGACGAACTCGGAGACCCAAAAGAGCGGGCTCAGGTGGCGGAGTTCCCCGCCGCCCCGCAGCCATCCCGCCACCAATGCCCCCAGGAAGCCGCCGTAGAGCGTCGCGGTCTGGTTGCCCGAGAGCACGAGCCCGAGCCCCGCCCCGATGAGACCACCGGCAAGCGGCAGCCAGCGCGGCAGGCCGCGTCCAAGGACGTTGTCGCGCAAGGCGGACTGCATGATGCTTTCGAAGACCAGCGCAACCAGCCAAAGCGCCCCGATCTCGAGGAAGTAGCGCGTGCCGATCGCGCCCACCACGCGCGCCAGTACAAGGCCGAGGCCGATGAGCCAATGGCCGTGGCGGTATCCCGCGAGTACCAGGAGCCAGCCGAACGCGACCGACGTCGCAAGCAGGAAGGTCACACCCGTTCACCCGCTTACGCCTATGCGTCCATGGCTAGTCTCAGGCCTGCCCGCAGGCGGCCGCGAAGGCGAGATCCAGGGCGAGCGTCGCGTATGCGGCCGAGACGCCGCCCTGCAGGTAGCCATCCCACGGTGGCCGCATCGGTGCGTCGATGCTGAGTTCGAGCGATGCGCCGCTGATGAACGTACCGCCCGCCATCAGCACCGGATCGGGATAGCCCGGCAGGGCCTCCGGCTCGGGCAGCGCCCGGCTCTCGACCGGCGAAGCCGTCTGCAGGGCCGCCGCGAAGCGCAGCAGCCGCTCGCGCTCCCCGAACCCGATCAGCTGCACGATGTCGCCGCGCACGGCACCCGGCAGCGGGTCGACATGCCAGCCGAGAGCCTGCGCGTAGGCCGCCGCATAGTCCGCGGCCGCCAAGGCCTCGGCCACCGCCTGCGGCGCGAGATAGAGACCCTGGAAGAGTTCCCGCTTGCCGCCGGGAAACGCCCCCACGTCCGAGCCCAGGCCTGGCGCCGTGACCCTGTCCGCGACGGCCTCGACGAGCTCCCGGCCGCCCGCGACGTACCCCCCACCCGGCGCGAGCCCGCCGCCGGGGTTCTTCGTCAGGGAGCCGACGAGAAGGTCGGCGGCCGGCTCGCGCACGTCCACGAACTCTCCGTAGCAGTTGTCCACAACCGACACGACGCCGGCCCTGCGGCACGCCTCGAGAGCTGGATCAAGGTCCGACGGGCGCAGGGAGTCGCGTCGGGCGTAGCCGCGCGAGCGCTGGAACAGCACCGCCTGCGTCCTCGGGCCAAAGGAATCCCTGAGCGCCTTGGGATCGAGTCCCTCTGCCATCGGCAGCACCCGCACCTCGATACCCCACTCCCGGAAGGAGCGCGGCGTCGGCCGCAGGCCGAGCACGGACCGCATGGTGTCGTAGGGCTCGCCCGTCGCGACGAGGAGCTCGCCGCCGGGGCTCAGGACGCCCCAGAGGGCCAGCGCGATGGCGTGCGTTCCCGACGCGATCTGGGGTCGCACCAGGGCGGCCTCGCAGCCGAAGGCCGCGGCGAACACCCGGCCAAGGCTCTCGCGGCCGCGGTCGCCATAGCCGTACCCGACCGAAGGCGCGAAGTCGAATTCGGCCACGCCGGCGTCGCGGAACGCCTGGAGGACGCGGGAGGCGTTGTGCCGCGCGAGCCTGAAGCCCCGCTCGCGCGCGGCCACGAGGGCCTCTTCGGCCGCCCGCCTGGCCGACGGGACCCTATCCATGCAGTTCGGCCGCGATCCGGCCCGCCCACGCCTGGTCGATCAACGTCTCCACGCGGACAACCGTATCGTCCGCCTCCTCCGCCAGGATCTCGCCATGGGCCCGTACCTGCGCCAGGATGTCGCCACGGCTGAGCGGGATGGTGAAGCTGCGGACCACCCTGGGCTGCGAGAGTCTTTCCGCGATGGCGGCCGCGAGCTCCGCCACGCCCGTGCCGGCCAGGGCGGACACCTGCAGGCCAGGCAGTTCCGTCACGCCTCCCGGCTTTAGGCGGTCCACCTTGTTGAACACCTCGATCTGCGGCAGGTCCCCGGCGCCGATGGCCCCGAGGGTGGCCTGGACGGCATCCATCTGCCGGGCCCATTCCGGGTGCGACGCGTCGACGACGTGCAACAGCAGATCGGCGAACACCGTCTCCTCGAGGGTCGCCCTGAACGCCGCGACGAGTTCGGTCGGAAGGTCCTGCACGAAACCCACCGTGTCGGTCAGGAGCGCCTCCTGCCGGCCAGGCAGGCGCAGCCTGCGCGTCAGGGGATCCAGCGTCGCGAACAGCCGGTCCTCTCCACCACTGCCGCCCTGCGTCAAGGCATGCAGCAAGGTGCTCTTGCCCGCGTTCGTGTAGCCGACGAGGGCGATACGCGGCAGGTCGTGCCGCTCCTGGCGCGACACCGCCCGCTGCCGCTCCACCGCCCCAAGCCTGCGTTCGATCTCGGCGATGCGCTGGCGCAGCCGGCGCCGATCGGTCTCGAGCTTCGACTCGCCAGGTCCGCGCGTGCCGATGCCGCCGCCGAGTCGCGACAGGCTGCCGGCCGACCGCCTCAGCCGCGGCAGGAGGTAGGAGAGCTGTGCCAGTTCCACCTGCAGCTTGCCCTCCTGACTCAAGGCCCGCTGGGCAAAAATATCAAGGATCAAGGCCGTGCGGTCCACGATCTTCAGCTGCGTCACGCGTTCGAGCTCCCGCTCCTGGCGGGAGCTGAGCGCGTGCGCGGCCACAAGCAGGGTCGCCCCAAGTTCGGCCGCATCCTGCGCCACTTCCACCAGTCGACCCGACCCGAGGTAGCCGCGCGGATCCGGCTGCGGCAGGTTCTGCACGATCTCCCCCGCCACCTCCGCCCCAGCGGCCTCGCAGAGGCCACGCAATTCCTCGAGGTAGAAGCTGAGGTCGGCGCCGCGCCTGGGTCCCGCGTAGACCACGAGTGCGCGCTCGGGCAGTTCAGGCATAGGTGATCTCCTTGTCTCTAGGTGAAGTACGGCCGGCTGGCGAGTTGCATTTCGGGGCCAGCGAGGGATGTCCGCGATCGACCTCGAAGATCGATTTTAGACCGTTTGAGCCAGGAGGCGACAAGCGTTGCGGGCATTTCGCCCCAGGGACATCTTCCACCTGCGCCGCCTGGGCGATGTCGCCATCGCCCCGGACGGCCAGACCGTCGCTTACAGTCTTGCCGAAGCGGACCAACGCTCCAGCGGCTACTCGAGTTCCATCTACCGGCTCAGCCTCGACGACCGCATGCCGAGATCGCTTACGCACGGCGCCCGCGACCGCAGGCCGTGGTACGCCCCGGACGGCCGACACCTCGCGTTCCTGCGCCAGGACGCGGGCGCCGACCAGGTCCATCTGCTTCCGCTGTCAGGCGGCGAGGCCCTGCAGCTCACGGCACTGGGACATGGCGTCAGCGACTATGCCTGGGGCCCGCACGGGCGCCAGATGGCCGTTCTTTCACCGGTCGGACCAGGTGGTCGGACCGCGCGACAGCTCTACCGTTTCGACCTCGACGGCACGTGGCGGCAGCTCAGCGACGATGAGCTCGATCACCGGGACCCCACCTTTGCGCCGGGAGGGCGCCATATCGCCTGCGTTCTCGTGCAACCGGCCGGCTCCGCTGCCATCGCGACGGTACCCGTCGACGGGGGCACTTGGCACCGTCTCACGCCCTGGACGCATGCCTGGGCCAGGCCCGTGTTCTCGCCGGACGGCGAGGCGATCTACGCCCTCGGGACGGCCGAGGGCGAGGGTCCGGCGCTATGGCGGATCGACCTGCGGGGCGAAGCCGGGATGCTGTCGCAGGCACCATGGCCAGATGCCTTTCTGCCCTATCTGACGCCTGGCCGTCCGACCAGCCCGGACCTCTTCGTGACCGGCGACGGCCAGTCGCTGCTGGGGCTTTTGCACACGCCGGAGGCCGCCGTGCTGGCGCGTTGCAGCCTGCCGCACGGCCGGTGGCACGTCGAGCAGACCCATGGCCTGCGGATCCAGTCGTTCGCCGCGAACGCCTCGGGCGAGCGGACGGTGCTGCTGGCAGGCCCGCCGGACCAGCCGCCGGAAGTCCTGCTGCGCGACGAGAACGGCCGGGTCGCCCTGCGCAGCGATCACCACGAGCTTCTGCTCGCCGATGTGGACTTCACGGCACCTAGTCTCATAGGGCGAAGGGAGTGCGGAGCCGCCCTGCTGCTGCCCGCCACCCACAAGGCCGCCCCGCTCGCGGTGATCCTGGGAGACGTGGGCGATGCCGCCACCGGCGGCTCGTCGAGCCTGCTCGCACAGGTGCTCTGTGGCCGCGGTGTCGCCGTCCTGCGCGTGCCGCTCGAGCCCGTGGAGATGTCGCGGGCCGTACGCGAGCCGGAGCGCGCCGCGGCGCAGGTGCGAGACCTGGTGGCCGACGCCCTGCAGGGACATGCGGTCGACGGTTCGAGGCTCGCTCTGCTCGGCGAGGGCCGGGCCGGGTACCTCGCCCTCATGCTGCTCACCCTGTCGAGCACCTTCCGGGCTGCGGCGACCCTGGGCGCGCCGACGGATCTCGTCAGCCTATGGGGCAGCGGCGATCTGCCTTCGGCCACTGGCATCAACGATCTGCCGCCACCCTGGCAGGTGCCAGGGCCATACCTCGAGGGTTCGCCCCTGCTGCGGGCCAACCGCATCGAAGCGGCCTTGCTGCTCCTGCATGGGCAGGAGGACGGCGTCGTGCCGGCGGATCAGGCGCGGGAGCTCGCCCGCGCGCTCGCAACGCTGGGACGGGAAGTCCGCTGCGAGATCTATCCAGGTCTCGGCCACGAGCCGCTCCACGCAGCGCCTTTGCGCCTGCAGGCGCAGATTCTGGACGTCGCGGCCGGCTTCATCGCCGATCAGCTGGCGCGGTAGAGCCGATAGCCCTTGTCCATGGCAACATCGTCGACGCGGCTGAAGTGCCTCGAGAGTTCGTCGCGCAGGCTGCGGGCGCCCTGGTCCTTGCGCACCACCACCCAGAGCGAGCCACCCGGCAGCAGGTGTTCCCGGCTCCCCCCCAGCCAGGGATAGTAGACCTTCTTGCCGGCACGGATCGGCGGGTTCAGCAGAATGAGGTCGAAACGCTCGTCACCGATCGCCGAAAGGCCGTCGCCCAGCACGACGTGATGCTCGACGCCAAAGCGTTCGAGGTTGCGCTCGCAGAGAGCGGCAGCCCGCGCATTGCTCTCGACCGCCCAGACCTCCGCCTTGTGGCGGTGGCCGACGACGACCCCAACGGGGCCCCAACCGGCACCGAGGTCCAGGACACGAGCAGCGGGCCAGGCGGCGGCGTGCTCGATCAGAAGCCGCGATCCTTCGTC
>DAIBJA010000055.1 GCA_027420455.1 Clostridia bacterium
CCGCATCTTCAACTGGGGCCCAGCCAAGCGCGAGCCGGACTTCGTGATCGGCTACGGCAAGGACTACCGGACGGACGGCCGCCTCGTCTTCGAGCCCGTGCGGCCGGTCGGTGTCGTGGAGAAGTGCACCCTCTGCGTCGAACGGGTCGACGCGCACGAGCAGCCGTTCTGCGTGGACGTCTGCCCGGTCGGGGCCCGCGTCTTCGGTGATCTCGAGGACCCGACGAGCGAGGTCTCGGTGCTCGTCAACCAGGAGGGCGCCGAGCAGCTCCTGGCGGAGCTCGGCACGAACCCGAACATCTACTACCTGCCGTCCTCGCATCCGAACAAGGTGTCCGACTGAAGAAAGGGGTTGGCGAACCATGGTCAGCAGCGTCCGCAGAGACCTGCCCACAGCCCCCGGCCTTGCGCGCAGCCCCTGGGCCTGGATCCTCGGCGTCCTGGTGCTGCTCGGCCTCGTCGCATGGGTCTACGAGCTCTTCCACGGGCTCGCCGCCACCGGAATGCGCGACGTGGTCTCCTGGGGCATGTACATCTTCACCTTCGCGTACCTCGTCGGCCTGTCGGCGGGCGGCCTGATTGTCGCCTCCTCGGCCGAGGTCTTCCACATCGAGGCCCTGCGGCCGCTGGCGCGCCTCGGCGTCCTGACCGCCGCGGTCTTCTCGGCCGCCGCGGGTCTGATGATCATGCCGGACCTCGGCCAGCCGGCCCGCGTGCTGAACCTCTTCATCTTCCCGAACTGGACATCGCCGCTCGTGTGGGACGTCACCATCATCACCATCTACTTCCTCTTCTCCGTAGCTGAACTCTGGGTGATGGTGCGCCACCCCGAGAGCAAGAGGACCCTCACCAGTCTCGCCTTCATCGGCCTGCCGCTCGCCGTCCTGCTCCACTCTATCACGGCCATCATCTTCGGCCTGCAGATGTCGCGGCCGTGGTGGAACACGGCGCTCATGGCGCCCATTTTCGTCGCCTCCGCGATCGTGTCGGGCACGGCCCTGATCGTGCTCATCGCCTGGATCCTGCAGCGCTACCAGGGCCTCAGGATTCCGCAGGCCACGTGGCGCTGGCTGGCAGGACTGATGGTCATGGCGCTCTTCGTGGACCTCTTCTTCGTCGCATCGGACTACGTCACGATCGCCTGGGACAACATCCCGAAGGATCGCCAGGTCCTGGACCTCATCCTGCCCGGCGGCCCCTACCAGATGACCTTCTGGTTCGAGTGGGTCATCGGCGGGCTGATCCCCTTCATCATCCTGGCGTCCTCGAAACTGCGCGCGAAGGCGGGCAACCTGGCCCTGGCGGCCGCGCTCATCCTGATGGGCGTCTACGCCTTCCGCATCGAGCTCGTCATACCCGCGTTCGTCAACCCCCTGATCCAGCTGCCGCCAGGCACGTCCCTCGGCGCGGTCTCGGCGAGCGGGACCTTCCAGCTTGTCGGCCACTACAGCCCGACCTGGGTCGAGTACCTCATCACCGTGGGCCTCTTCGCCTTCACTGCGCTCGCGATCATGATCGGCTATCGCCGCCTGCGTCTCGGCCGGACCATCGAGGAGGCAGCAGAGCATGTCGCGGACTGATCCCGTCACCCGGAGCCTGACGCCATACGCCGCCGCCTCCGCGGCGGCTTCGGCCCTGGCCGCCTTCTGGGGCGAACCCGAGATGAAGGCCTTGCGGCTCTGGCGCAGCGAGGCGCTGCAGGGTGATCTTGCGCTCGTGGCTGATGCCTTGGGTCGCGGCGCGGAGCTTCTGGACCCGCTGCGTGCGGCGCTCGGAGCGCCCCATCGCGTGCTTGCGGAGGAGTATGAGCGGCTCTTTGTCGGCCCCGGCACGGTGCCCTGTCCTCCTTATGAGGCGCTCTGGCGCAAGGACAGGCCGAAGCTCGAGGAAGGAACCGTCTTCGGCGCCGTCACCGGCAGGGTGGCGGACCTCTACGACGATATCGGCGTGCAGATGCGCGCAGAGCTGCGCGAACTCCCCGACCACGTCTCGGCTGAGTGGGAAGCCGTGGCCCATGGCCTTCAGGCAGGTGAGACGCAGCGGGCGGCGGCGCAGGAACTTATAGCAGAGCACCTCGCGGTTTGGCTGCCTCCGCTCTGCGCCAAGGTGCGCGATTCCAGCCAGCTGCCCTTCTACGGGTTGGTCGCGGGGCTGACCGAGGCCTGGCTTCCTGCCCTCCTGGACGTCCTGGGCCCGGACGACCTTTGAACCGCCAGGGGAGTGGACTCTGCTATGCCCCAGATTGAAATCGGCATCGATCCAGCGCTGCCGAGCGATCTCGTCGGCGACTTGCGCCGACATCTCGCAGAGCGGTGGCCGGATCTCTCGTTCACCCCCCTGAGGCTTCCTGCCCCTCGTCGCGACGCGCGCGACGGCCCGGTGCTCCTTGTGCTGCAACCCGGCACGGCCCCACCTCCCGCGGATCCGGGCGAACGGGCGGTTGTCCTCTGGGACAGGACAGCCGATGCGACGGGGAGGGGGCCCCTATTCCGCCAGCTGGACCTTGAGATCGCTCGCGTCACAGGGGCGCGGCACGGCCGTCCGCCTGAGCGGGAGGTCTCGCCGCCGCCGCAGGAGATGACAAGGCGCGCTCTCCTGCAGATTCCGTTGCCGCTCGGCCGGCCGCTGCTGGACGTTCCCTGGGTTGAGGCCGGGCTCTGCCTCCATGCCCAGGGCTGCGACAAGTGCGCCGCTGCCTGCCCTCAAGACGCGATCGGCATCGCCGGGGCAGGCGCGATCATCGATGCCGGACGCTGCACAGGATGCGGCGCCTGCGTCGCTGCCTGCCCGACCGGTGCGGTCGAGAGCGCCTACCTGGGCGACCGGCAGTGGCGA
>DAIBJA010000066.1 GCA_027420455.1 Clostridia bacterium
TAGGCGCCGCCCACACCGAGGCTCGGCATCAGAGCCTGCGCCACCGCCACGCCCAGCATGGAGGCGAGGAACTGCGCGAGGGTCAGGCTGATGCCCCAGATGCCCATGTCCTTCGCCGCGGAGCCTCCAGGCAGCGTGTCGATGGCCAAGGCCCAGTCGACGGACTGGTACGCCCCGTAGCCGAGGCCGAAGATGGCCGCGGCCACTTCCACCGTGACGAGCGAGTGACTGAGCACAAACAGTAGCGCGCAGATTCCTTGCAGGACGCCGGCGGTGGAGACGATGAGCTTGCGCTTGCCGAGACGGTCCGAGATGTAGCCGGAGATCAGGGCGGAGATCAAGGCGGTCACCGACAGGATGATGAGGATGAGGAAGACATCCGTCTTGGCGTTCGGCACCTTGAGGACGAACTCGAGGTAGTAGAGGAGGTAGGTCTCGAGGACGTAGAGTCCGATCAGGACCAGGAACCTCGTGACCCAGACCAGACGGAAGTCCCGATACTCAGGACCGGAAATGATGAACCCGCGCAGCTTCTCTCCCCAATTGGGCGGCGGCGCGTCAAGCGACGCCGGCTCCTTGACGAGGCCGACGGTGACCAGCAGCGAGATCACGATCCCGGAGAGTGTCGACCAGACGAAGATCACGGGCGTCGCGAGCCCGCCGATCAGCCCGCCCACGATCACCCCGAGCTGGTTGTAGAAGCCCATGAAGCCGCTGGCGGCACCGCGCTGCTCATAGGGGACCAGGTCTGGAATCAGACCCTGGTAGGCTCCCTGGGCGAAGTTGTTGAAGAGCTGCAGCCCCACGATGCCCACCGCGAACCAGGCGATCGTCGGCGCGTAGCCGAGCAGGAGAAGACTTAGCACCGCCGGTACCGTACCGATGATCATCATCGGCCGGCGCCGGCCGAGCCGGGACCTCCAGCTGTCGGAGATCGTGCCGAAGATGGGGGCGAAGATGATGGCGACCGCCACGCCGAGGGCGGTGGTCCAGGACAGCACGCCGGTCGCCGCGTGGGCGCCGACGATCTGCTGCACCCGCTCGGGCATGACGATGAGGAGGAGTCCGGTCCAGAGGATGTTGTTGGGGAACCAGTAGAGTCCCAGCGCCAACTGGTTTCCGGTGCTGAGACGCGGCCGGCCTGGCCAGCCCAGATAAGGGGATTCGGTTGCGCGAGCCACGCTTGTTGCCTCCTCGCTTCGACGCCACGGATGAATTCGACGCAGTCCTTCGCCAGAACTGGAGCGACTCCTGTCGTGGTTGGCCCGCCGTGGGCGGTGCGGGCAACCGGCGCCGGTGACGCCACCCCTTCCGCGGATCCCGGCCAAGCTGACCGGTTAAGCCGTTGGCCCACTTGCTATGTGAAGATCAACGATATATGCTGACAACATGAACAGACGCGCGATGCAGGAATCGAGCTTCCTGATCCTGACGGCGCTCGCCGCCGGCAGCCAGCACGGGTACGGCATCATCCGGGACGTGGAGGGGATCTCGGGCGGCCGTGTCCGCTTGCAGGCCGGCACCTTGTACACCGCCCTTGAACGGCTTCGGCAGGATGGACTGATCGAGGTGGAGCGGGAGGAGATCGTCGACAGCAGGTTGCGCCGCTACTACCGGCTGACCACGGACGGACGTGAACGCCTCGCGGAGGAGGCGGCAAGGCTTCAGGCGCACGCCGCCGCGGCCCTGACGAGACTGGACCTCCTGGGGGGGATCGTGCCGTGACCGACCTGCAGTCCCTCGAGCGGGGGTATCGGCGCCTCCTCAAGCTTTACCCCGTCTGGTTCCGCAAGGAGCACGAGGAAGAGATGATCGGCGTGCTGATGGCGGGAGCGGCCGTCGGCAGCCGGCGGCCCGGTCTCGTGGAGTCCCTGGACCTGCTCCGCGGTGCCGCCGCCATGCAGCTGCGCCCCCGGACCGCGACGTCCAGAGGGGTGGCGGCGGCCGCCCGCTTCCTGTACCTCGCGTCCTTCCTGCAGCTTCTGTCCCTCCTGAGTTCCTTCCTGACGATCGCAAGCGTCAGGGCTACGGTCCTGGCCCTCAACCCGGCCTTTTCCGCGGCGCAGTGGCACTCCCTTATGGTCTCCCAGGTGGAGCCCTCCCGGATCGCCGCCCCGGTGGTGGCTTTTCTCTGGGCATTCCTCGCCTGGACCTTGGGGCGGAGCATGCGCTGGACGAACATCGCCTTCGCGGCGGTGTTCGGGCTCTTCACGCTCGGATTGCTCAGTGCCCTCGGGCAGGGCGGCGCCATCTACGCGACGGCGGACATCGTCGTGGATGGTCTCGAATGGATCGCGGGGTTCCTGGCCCTCGCGCTGATCGTGCGCGACGCGACTCGAGGCGAGACTCTCGAGGCGCCCGCCGGGGCGGTGGGGTAGCCATGGCCCGGCTGCCCTGGCGCCATGCGCCCTCAGGCAGGGCGAGGGTGGGGATAGGCGTTCCCCGCGGCCCAGCCACCCTGTTGGCCCTACTGGTCGCGACCACGCTGGCGGCGGCGGGCTGCGGCACGCAGAGCCCGGCTGCCGCCTTGCAGCAGCGGCTGCTCACCACCGCGGACCTGCCGCCCGGATGGACGGCGGTGCAGCCAAGCCAGAGCGACACGCGCCTTGTGGATACGTCGTGCCTTTCGAGCCTGCCGGCGCGCCCCAAGGGTTTAACCTACGCGGTCGCGGGCTTCGTGGCAGGCACCGCGATTCCGACGCTTGGCGAGGCGCTGGAGCGTGGACCGCAGGCTCGGCAGACGTGGCAGCGCCTGAATTCGGCCTTGGCGCACTGCGGCTCCGCCACGCTCGTCATCGCCGGCCAGAAGGTCCACAGCACGATCCGGCCACTCCCGTTCCCGCGCGTCGGCATCTCCAGTTCCGCCTACGCGTGGGCCTTCACCCTTTCCGGTGTCCGCATCGGCTTCGACCTCGTGCTCTTCGAAGCCGGCGGCGTCAGGGGCTATGTCGTCTACTCGGACCTCGGCCCACCGCCGATCAGGACGGTGCGGGCATTCGCGGACGCCGCGGCGGCGAAGGCGGAAGGCAAGGCGCCACACCTTCCGACAGGGCTGTCGGTCGTGTGGGCTCCCGTGCAGACGGTCGAGACCAGCCGGGGCATGGTCGCCTACCGAAGTGTCGGCCGCGGGCCCGCGCTCATCCTGATCACCGGCTACGGCGGCACGATGGAAGGCTGGGACCGGCAGCTGGTCGACACGCTCGCGCAGCACCGCCGCGTCGTGATCTTCGACAACGCCGGCGTCGGCGACACGGCGGCGCTGCCCCAGCCCTTGACCATCGACGCGATGGCGGACCAGACCAGCGCCTTCATCACCGCGCTGGGCCTAAAGAAGGCCGACGTTCTCGGCTGGTCGATGGGCGGCATGATCGCGCAGGCTCTCTCGGTGCGCCACCCGGGCCAGGTGCGCCGCCTGATCCTCTGCGCAACCTTCCCGGGCGACGGCCAGGCCGTACGTCCCAGCCAAAGTGCGATCAACGCGCTCAACAGCGGCGACTCGAAGAAGGTCATGTCGGTGCTCTTCCCACCGGATCAGACGGCTGCTCAGAACACGGCACTGGCGGCCGAGTCGAGCTACCCCGCCGCGTCGCCCGCTCCCGCCGGAGTCGTGGCGGCTCAGGCGAAGGCCATAGACGCGTGGTGGGCGGGCGGGGATGCGGCCGGAAGCGCGACGGCGAGCATCCACGTCCCGACGCTGATCGCCGACGGCACGGAGGATCGCCTCGATCCGCTGGGGAACAGCTACGCGCTCGCGAGGCTCATCCCAGGGGCGAAGCTCAGGCTCTATCCCGACGCCGGTCACGCGTTCCTGTTCCAGGATGAGGCGAGCTTCGCCCAGACGGTCGAGGCGTTCCTGCGCTGAGCGCCAAGGGCGCGACGCCGCGTCGTCGGCCCGGTGGGTCGCGCTGCAGGCGCAGCCCTCGCCGCGGAGCTCCGAGGTCTTGGGGAGGTGTGGGCGTGCAGGTCGTGCGCGGCATCGACTTCATCGCGGTCAATATCCCGGCGGGCAGCATGGACGAGGCCCACGCATTCTATGGCGTGAAGCTCGGTCTTCCTGTCGACGATCCAACCGATCCGGACTGGCGGGAGTACGACGCGGGCAATGTCACCATCTGCGTCGTCGCGGACAACCATCCTGTGGATCCCGGCGACAGCCGACGGCACGGTGGTGGCGGTGTCACCATCGCCCTCGCGGTAGCCGACATCGCCGCTACCCTGAGGCAGCTTGAGGAGCAGGGCGTGGAGGTGCGCTTCGGCCCGAGCGAGCACCGGCCATGCACCATCGCGGGCATCCGGGACCCGTTCGGCAACGATCTCTACCTCCATCAGCGCAAGGACGGCACCGCGGGTTAGGACGGTCCACCCCGAAGCCGCAGGCACGCTGCCAAGCTGACGGCACCGCTGTGGGGGCGGGGCCGTCAGCTTGTTTGTGCGGTGTCCATGCGCTCCGGCGGAGAGCGGCGGGGGAAGCTTTCAGGCCGCGCGGGTGTTCTCGCGTCCCTCCGTGAGCCCGTGCTCGGTCTTCTCCCAGTGCGACGGGCGCGTGAAGATCTGGATCAGCGCCTTCGCGGCCGCCACCGACATGAGGCCCCAGTAGAGCGGCGCGAACACGGCGTACTTCACAAGCTCGTCGTCGCCTCTGCGGTAGGCCGCGACCATGTTGAGGTAGGCGAACATGAAGCTGCCGAGCAGAAGGTTCAGCATGCCCATGTAGTAGAGCCAGCTCGGGAAGACCTGCTGCACGGCGCCCCAGCTGGCGAGGAACCAGGCGGTGGTCATCAGCCAGTAGAGCGGATTCATCAGGAAGGTGAACGGCGTCCCGGCGACCATAGCCTGGAAGCCCAGGAACCCGCGCGGTCCGAGCTCCCGCCAGAGGCGAAGCGGATGGCGCATGTGCACAAGCCAGGTCTGGACGTAACCCTTGACCCAGCGCGAGCGCTGGCGCACCCAGTTGACGAAATCGGAGTTGGCTTCCTCCAGCGTTTCCGAGTCGACGATCACGGTGCGGTAGCCGGCCTTGTGCAGCCGCACGCCGAGATCGGCGTCCTCGGTGACGTTGTAGGGGTCCCAGGCGCCGATCTCCCGCAGCACGTCCGCGCGCAAGTGATTGGAGGTGCCGCCCAGGGGAATGGGCATCCCGGACTCCTGCAGTCCCGGCAGCATCAGCCCGAACCACATGGCGTACTCGGTGGTGAACCAGCGGGTGAGAAGGTTCTGCTCCTTGTTGAAGAAGGAGAGCTTGGCCTGCACGCAGCCGACATCCGGTCCGGCCTTGCGGAAGGCGACGATCGCCTTCTTGAGCTGCAGCGGATCCGGGATGTCCTCGGCGTCGTAGATCACCACGTAGTCGCCACGGGCGTCCTGCAGGCCGTAGTTGCAGGCCTTCGGCTTCGTGCGGGGGTCCGCCGCCGGCAGCACGACCATCTCGATGAAGCCCGGCAGGCCTGCGCGCGACACCGCCGCGATCGTCTCCGGGTCGTCCTCCTCCAGCAGAAGCTTCACGTCCAGCCGGTCCTTGGGATAGTCGAGCGACTGCAGGGCCTGCGTCAGCACCGGTAGGACGCTCGTTTCGCTGCGCAGCGGCACGAACACCGTGTAGGGCGGCAGGGACGCCTCGTCGAGCGCCGCGAGATCGTCCTCGGCGACCTCCATCTCCACGCGGGCGGCCGCCGGCCGGCGGAAGATCCAGAGCTTGAAGAGCGTGAGGATCATGTAGGCGACCTGGCTCAAGGTGTTCAGCACGATGGCCGTCAAGAGAGGAAGGCGCAGCAGAGAGACCGCGAGCAGCCCCGCGAGGAACGCGAGCAGGATCTTCTGACCCCGCGACAGCAGCGCTCGCGCGGAGTCCTCGGGCCTCAGCTCGAGCAGTTCGCTGCGGCTGCGGCTCAGATACTCCTGCCCGTAGCGCCGGTGGAGCGCCGCCTGCACGTCGCGCCGGCCGGTCGGAAAGACCCGGACCTCGCCAGGGAAGGCCCGGCCCAGATCGGACGCGACGCCTGGATCAGTCTCCACGGCCGCCACGACGAGGCGCCCTTCCAGTCGGTCGACGGGGACCACCGAGCGTTCGCGCCAAAAGGCCTCCGGCATCAGGTCCCAGGCCTCCCGCGGGGAGGCCGTCACGCCGTCTCCCGCGAGCAGGTCCACGAAGGGCAACCGGGACTGCCTAGCCATCACCTGGGCCACATCGAACGGAGTCAGCGCCCCGCGGCGCACCAGGACAGCGCCGAGCCGGCCGCCCAGCCTCGCCTGCTCGTCCAGGGCCGAGAGCAGGTCCCTGGGCCGCAGCCGGCCCATCGCGACGGCGAGCTGCCCGAACCGGCCGAACTCCCTGTCGACGCGGTCCTGCGCCTGCTCGAGCTCCTGGGCGTCGGCGCGGCAGAGCCGCACCTTGACGTCGAGGCCCCGCATGAGGGCCTGCACCTCTTCGCTCTCGGGCCGGGCCGCCGCGATGAAGACGTCGCCGCCGGCGTCGAAGGGAAGGATCTCCAGGGCGCGCGCCACCCCGCGGTCGATCAGGGCGGCCACCTCCGGCACGACCGGATCGCGCAGCTCCCCCTCCTGGGTGCGGTAGGGCAGCAGGCTGACGTAGGGCATCCGGGACGCCGCGAGGGTCATCGCCTGCGCCCTCCGGTTGGGGCCCTGCGGGGGCGGCCGGCCGAGGAACGGTGCGAGAGGGCCGCGTAGGCGATGAGCAGCGCCAGGAAGCCGAAGACGGGCAGGATGTCGAGGATGCCGTACATGCCGACCATCAGCACGAGCGCGAGCGCCGCCGCGGCGATCGCCAGGAGCCCGCGCCTCATGGCGCCGGCTCCGGCCGGGGCCGCACGTGCAGCGCCGTGCCATCGTCCACCACGGACTGGACGCCCGTGCGCGCCGAGAGCCACGTGCCCACTTCCGTGCGCTCGTCCGTGTGGCCGTCCACGCGATAGAAGCCGTCCCGGAACAGGCGGAAGCCCACCTCGAGGTGCGGCGCCTCGTCGATCTCGCGGATCAGGCCGTCGATCGAGGCGATGCCGGCGCACGGCCCGACCAGGATCATCAGGGGCTCCAATTTTGGCCGTTGGGCGGCGC
Organism: Clostridia bacterium; assembly: GCA_027420455.1. Lineage (GTDB taxonomy): Bacteria > Bacillota > Sulfobacillia > JAJZYS01 > JAJYTV01 > JAJZQO01. Next base: position 7,072 of record DAIBJA010000066.1, read on the forward strand.
GCCCGCCGATGTCCCCGTAGACCCGGTAGGGACGGGGCTCGTCCGCTTCGCGGGATCCCGCGTGCAGGTAGGAAAGGAAGCGGTACGCGGCGTAGGCGTCCGCGGCGTCGAGATCGTCCAGGAGGTCGAGCAGCGCTTGCCGGTCGGGCCAAAGGGAGCGCTCCGGCGCCGCCGCGGCAGCGGTCTCGTCCACGCTTTGCCGAACCTCCGCCGTGGCGACGGAGGCCTCGTCCGCCGTGACGACGTCCTCCACCTGCGCCGCCGGCGCCAGGTCCGCTTCCCGGGAGTCCTCGCGGCGCCAGCGGTGCTTGCCGCCCCAGGGCCGGCGCCGGCGGCGCTTGCGCTCACGGCGGCTGCCGAGGAAGTCGTAGCTGTCGATCTCCGCCCGCTGCTGCAGCAAGAAGGTGTCCCTCCGGGAGCCCAGGATGAAATAAGGCTAGCCCGCGCGCACTCGCGGGTGCAGTGCCAAGGCGGGTATCAGAACGCTCTCAGGCCTCGTCCGTCGCGGCGGGCGAGAGCTTGAGCGGCCGTGGCTGCCTCTGGGCCCTGCGCCTTGCCAGGGCGCCGTAGCCGAGGAAGGAGACAAGGCCCGAGAGTCCCATGCCGACCGCCTTGCCGAGCAGCGGGCCGTGCGGCATGGCGCTGCCCGTGCCGATTACCGTGCAGAGCGCCTGCAGGCCGACGGCGGTGCCGGTCACGAGGTAGAAGCCGACCACCGGCAGCCTCGCGCGGAACGTGACTTTGGAGTGCAGCAGGTAGCCGGAAAGGCTCGCGATCCCCCACGCCACCACCGCGTAGGCCGCGGCGAGCAGTACGTCGCGACCGGGCGGCCGCAGGGCGAGAAGCCCGAGAAAGGTTAGCAGGTCCACCGCGGTGTTCGTGAGGCCCACAGCAAGGAAGCGCAGGGCCCGCGGCAGGCTTCTGCGCACCGCGGACTTCGCCCAGAGCGGCCGCCAGCGCCGGGCGGCGTAACGCAGCAAAGCCGGGACGGCCCGCAGCATGGCTCCCGCCCCTGCGCTGCGCGGACGCACGGCCCGCACCTCCACCGGCACCTCCGCGAGCCGCAGGCGGTGCTCCTTCGCCAGGAGCAGCATCTCGATGTCGAAGAGCCAGCCGCGCTCGCGCACCGTGCGAGGCAGCACCTCGCGGGCGAACCAGCCCGGGAAGAGTTTGAGTCCGGCCTGGGTGTCGGAGACGCCGAGCCGCAGCACCGCGCGGATCAGCCGCCGCGCGACGGTCGAGGAGACGCGCTCGCCGAGGCGCCGGGAGTCGCGGGCGCGCGCTGCCACGACGCAGGTGAGGTTCGGGTCGTCCTCGGCCCGCTCGATCATCGGCAGGAGGTCAGCCGCCGGGAGTTCGAGGTCGGCGTCGATGAAGGCGACGAGTTCGCCCGTCGCCCGCGAGAAGCCGTCGAGCACGGCGGCCCCCTTGCCGCCGGCCTTCGTGCGGCGCACCAGGCGCACACCCCAGTCCGCCGGGCAATGCCGCACAGCCGCCGCGGTGCCGTCGGTGGAGCCGTCGTCCACCACGATGATCTCCGGGCGGATGCCCACGCCGAGCAGCACGCGGCGCACGGACGCGATGCAAGGACGGATGAAGGCCGCCTCGTTCCGCGCAGGGATGACGACACTCACGCGGGGGCGGCTGCTTCCCACCGCACTCCGCGGGGCTGGAATTCCGCGCACACTGCACCAGCCTCTCTCGCGACACCTCCTTGGTACGGCAGACGCGAGGAGAGCACAGTGTTGGGCCGGATATCAGATGGGGTATCGCGTGGCGTGCCAGCCGCATCCGCCAGTCAAGGAGCGTTCGGCAGGATGCGGTAGAGGTTGTAGACGCCACCGCCGCGGAAGCTCGTGATCAGGTGCACCCAGGGCAGCTTGCCGGTAGAGATCTTCGGCCAGGTGCGCGTCACCGCGTCGGGCACGTCGCCTGTGGAGATTTGGGGCACGAGGAAGGCGTCCACGCGGCCACGCGGGTTCTCGAGGATGCTCTCGAAGTTCGTGTCCGAATCGATGATCAGCTGACGCGGGTCCCGCACCCGCAGAATGACCGGATAGGCGTACGCCGAGTCCGTGAGCACCGTGAGGCTGGGGTGTGCGTTCAGGTATCTGACCACCTGGTCCCGCGCGACGTACTGTGGTGTCGGTCTGCCATGCACGATGCCAAGGAGGTCGCTGCGATCGCCGTGCCCGAGAACGGGGTTTGTCAGCACCGCGTAGCCGGTGCCGATGTCGCCGAGGGCCAAGAGGAGCGCCATGAAGGCGAGGAGAAGGCCCCGGTAGCGCTTGCCGGCCTGTGCCGCAAGGAGCGAGAGCAGCAGCACGCCCATCGGTATGTAGTACATGAAGTAGCGCTCGACGCCGCTGCTGAGGCCTCGCTCGAGCAGCGCGAACTGCAGCAGTGGTACGGCGGTCATCGCGAACAGAAGGAGCAATCGCCCATCTCTGTGGCGTCCCAGGAGGCGCCCGACGGCGATCAACCCGGCGGGAATGATCGGCCAGAACAGGAGCGTCATGCCCCCGGCGTAGGCCAGGGCGCCAAGGGGATGACCTTTCAGCTGTCCGAGCAGGGGATAGCCGTAGGAGCCATACGCGGAGAAGGCCGCGTTGCTGTACGTTCCGTCCATGAAGAAGAGCGGGTTCTTCATGATCAGCCAGTTGAGGTAGACCCAGAGGCCACTGACGTAGACGAGCGGCGCCAGCAGAAGCAGCAAGGCGGATTCGATGCGGCGCCAGGGTACGCCACGCCAGTTCAGCGCGGCCACCAGGGCAAGTCCCAGGAAGACCCCGAAGGGCGCGGCCTCGTAGCGGATGCCGAAGCCCACCGCCAGCCAGACGGCAGCCGTGATGAGATGGGCGACGTTGCCGCTGCGCAGATACTGCAGGGCACCGAGCAGAGCCCCCATCATCGTCGCGATCAGCATGACGTCGCTCATACCGTTCGCGCCATAGAAGACCATCAGGGGATTCAAGGCGAACAGGAGGCCCGCCGCGAAGCGGTAGCCCGCCGCAAGTTCGAACTCCGCAAGGATCTCGATCAGCAGATAGACGGCAAGCCCCCCGAACACGGCGCTCCAGACCACGGCGGCGACGCCGCTGGTGACGAGCGGTGGCCAGAGCGCCTTCAGCGGGACGAGCAGGAGTTCGAGAAGCGACGGCAGGGGGTTCCAGACGAAGCC
>DAIBJA010000010.1 GCA_027420455.1 Clostridia bacterium
GTACCGGGAGTTCCCCGGGAACTTACGCCTGTGGAGATCCCTCTGCCGGGGTGGCCAGAACCGTCACTAGGTACGGGTCGTCGAAGCAGGAAGCAGCAAAGGGCGCATCGCGAGATATTTGTCCAAAGTTGCAGAACGGTGCCTGGTGCTCTACACGCCAGTGGTTCGGGTTGGGTACGGTCCATGATCTCTACTCGCGTGCTCGCCGGCACGCAGGTCTTCGTCGCGCAGGCGCAGTTCGTGGACCGCAGCGATGGCTACGTGTTCGCCGAGGGCTCGCCGGGAGTGGGCATGTTGCCGCGGCCCGTACTCTACAGGACGCAAGATGGCGGCGCGACGTGGAGACTGCTGTCGACCGACTTTCCGAGTTCGGACTCCACCGTCCAAATGCGGTTCATCAGTCGGCGAGACGGCTGGATTGTGGCAGTGAACGGCGGTGTCCTGAAAGTAGTGGAACTTGGGGACGCCCGATTTCGCGGATTAGCTAGCTCGCACGGGCTATAGCTTCAGCGAGCCGGCTGGCGTAGACCTTGTCGGCCAAGGCGCTTTGGGCCGACGTCTAGGGCGTCACCCTCAGGTACTTTCTGCGCCCCGAGCTGGTGACGGCATCGTACCTGCCCCTGATTCTGACCAGTTGCCCATGGACAATGCCATGGAGAGGGATGACGGCCCGGTGGCGACAGAGCCAACCGGGCCGTTGGTCGCAGGGGCTCTCTTCCAGTTAACGGCCGAGATAGGAGGCAGATCGCTTCGGCAGCGGTGGCAACGGTCTCCAAGGACGCGGTCAGTGTGTGGGCGGAACTTTCCAGCCGGGCAACAGTGACAGCATTGTAGCCTGATCTGCGGCGCTGGGCGTCCCGTCGAGCGGGGTTCCCACAATGCAATAGGCGAGTTCCTCCGATGGATACTTGGTGCTTGGGTCTGGGCGGTAGACGACTAACCAGTAAAAGTACTGCACCGCGTTCGAGCCGGACGCGGCGGGCTGCGTCTGCTCGCTCAGCGCCTCGTAGGTGAGTCCGTTCACCGTCCGCACCAGACGCGACGTCACGATCTGCGAGTGGTTGCCGACGACTGATTGTCCGTATGGGTGGTTTGCATCCACACCCCGTACTGTTAGCCAGATGTGCAGTCCGTGGTACTCGATACCCGAATTCCCGGAAGCGGAGATTGTCTTCCCGCCCACGGTCAGCGACTCATCGTACTTCTGGGAAGGATGTTGCGGCTTAGATGCGGTGTTCCTCTTACTCACGTTCGGGTTGGGTTTACCGACGTGAGGGTTCGGAAGTTGGTGCATTTCCGTCGCGATGGCAACTACCGCGATGAGGAACGCCGCAGCGCTCGCCATCCATACCACGTTCGATCGATGACGCGGTGCCTTGCGTCCAAGCGCCCGCAGGATCCGTGTCTTGTCCGCTTGGAGCCCCTCTTGGTGCAAGACGTTGGGCAGGTCGTTGAGCGTATCGTCGATTGTGCGCCTCATCCTTCCATCCCCTTCCCCAGGAGGTATCGGAGTCCTGAGCGGGCCCTAGTCAGTCGGCTCGCCACCGTGCCCTCAGGGATAGCCAGCAGAGTCGAGATTTCCCTACGTTTGTACCCTTCGAAGTAGTTCAGGACGATCACCTCGCGGAGTTCATCCGGTAGAGAGAAGATCGCACTGACAATATCAGCTTGCTCGAATTGCAACTGCGGGTCAGCTTGGCCGTCTGGCAGGTTCTCCGGTAGCTCTGATGTTAGGTGACGCGACCTGTCTCGCAGGTGGCTGATGCAAGCGTTGCGCGTTGCCTCTGCGAGCCAGGCCTTTGGGTTCCTTATAGAGCGTTCGTGCTGTAGCGCGGATAGAAATACGGCCTGCACGATGTCCTCTGCCGCCGCACGATCCCCCAGATACAGGCACGCACGCTGAAGGACGGTGTCGCTGTACGCTTCCACCATCTCCTCAAGCTTCGTTGCATCCACCTCCGCAATAGAGACGCCGAAGGCGACCATTTTGATTGCTACGGCCAAAACTCCTTAGCCAAAACGCAGACAAAGGCTGTTCACCTGTGCGACCGGTCTAACTCGCACGGACGGTAGCGTCTTCGAGCCGACTGGCGTGGAGCTCAAGTGCCTGCGCCAGTAGCGGCAGGTAGCGGTAGCCGGCAATGCGGTAGAAGCGGGGTTCGATACGCAGTGCGGCCACGGCAACCCAGCGCAGCGCCTGCTCACCAGTGGTGAAGCGAGAGACGCGGCGGACTGTGGCACGGAACTGCGAATTGGCCGCCTCGATGGCGTTGGTGGTCCGTAGGCCGCGACGTAGCTGGACGGGGAGACCGAGCTGCTGGACAGTAAGCGTCTGCTCCAGGCCCTCGCGCAGGCTGGCGGCAGCACCCGGGTAGTGGACTTCGAGCTCCTTGGCGAGCATCTCTAGATCCTGTCTGGCACGGACGACGTCGGTCTGAGCCCAGGCGGTACTCAGTCGCAGGTTGACCCAGCCTTGCTCGCGCTTCGGCAGGTGCTCCACCAAGTTTCTACGCTTGTGGACCTGGCATCTCTGCACCAGAGCGTGGTCGCCAAAGACCTGTGCCACCGCCGCTGCGATCGCCTTGGAGCCATCGATGACGAACAGTAGCCCCTGACGCGCGTGCAGGCCACGCGCCGCCAGGTCCGCCAGCAGGGCGGCGGTCACTGCAGTGTTCTCGGTGGACCCCTCCCGGATGCCGAGGACCTGCTTGCGACCTGCCTCGTCCACCCCCAGTGCCACCAGGATGGCGTGCGAGCCGAGGAAGATGGCGTCCACGTACACCACCAGCATCCGCGCCTCGATCGGCCGGCGGAGGAACTGCTGCAGCAGCTCCCCGGTTGCGCGGGCAAACCGCGCGCTCACCGCGCTCTTCGAGGTCCCGTAGCCATCAAGTTCTTCCGGCAACCCACCGTCCACCACCCCGTAGTGCCTGCTGGCCACCCCGTAGAGCATCCGCTCGAAGGCCGCCTCATCCAGGAGTTCTCCCTGCTGCAGGCCCCGATAGTTCCGCAGTTCCACTTCCTTGCCGTCCTGCGTCCGCACCCGTGGCCGCTGCAGCTTCACCTTGCGGCCGGTCAGCACGGCGTACCCGCCCTGGTGCCCGTGGCGCGTGGCCCGACGCTCGACCTGGTGCTTGCCCTTGGCTCCTGCGATCGCGTCCACCTCAGCGGCGAGCATCTGTTGTGCGATCACCATCGCCGCTTTCAGCCCCACGGCCGTCAGCCCCTCACGCAGTGCCCCCGTCAGTTCCGTGACCTCCAGGTTGAACTCCCGCGGCAGAACCCACTCCACGGACTCCTTCTTCTTCTGGTACCCTTGGCGCAAGTGGCGCAACTCCTTTCTTGTGCACCCCGAGTCTGACAGACCCGGGGAGGAGGGCGCCACCCGCATTTTCAACTAAATTCCGGGCCCTACCCAGTGAACCGTGCCTACGAGCCTTTGCGGGTGTTTGCCTACCACACCAAGGATGGCGGTGCGTCCTGGACGGAAACCGACTTCAGCCTGCCTCCGTACGCCGCCACGAACGGGCGGTTGGTGGCTCTCCCACCAACATTCCAGAATGCGCGGGACGGCACCATGCAGGTGGTGTCGCAGTGGGCAGGTCTGCTCATCTTCACTACGACGGACGGCGGTCAGCGCTGGACCTTCAATCCCCTCGGAAACGATTAGGCCAGAGGAAGCGATTCCATGCAGCGGCACTGCCACCTGGGCAGTGCCGCTTTTGTTCGCGCATTGGCCCGGGGAACCGTGCGGCGCACGCGAGAGGCGACGGCCGGTCGCACAAAAGTTCGAGCGTTTGGGGAAGGCGGGGCTCCGCGTCACCGACCCATGGTGCGCAAGATCACGGCGGGCGCCCCTCAAGACACCGACGCTGTGACCAGGTGGGTCAGGCTCGCCAGGAGATCGCGCCTGATCCCGACCTTGGGGGGAGTGAGGCTTCGTGGTGCCCATCGTGGGGCGGCAGTTCGCCATACTGGTCTTATGGATCGCCTTGTCCCTGATCGTGATCATCGCGTTTCTTTGGGTGCTGCAGAGCACCAGAAAGCCGCGGGAGTTCGAGGAGGTGCAGGAGAGCGGCTACCGCCTGAGACGCGGCTGGGGCTGGCTCTACGGCACGCTTCTGATCATCTCGTTCGCCGCGACGGCCTGGACGATGCCCTATGCCTGGGCGCAGCGGCAGGAGGCGAAGTCGCCGGCCATCACCGTCGAGGTGGTGGCGCACCAGTTTTCGTTCACGATGCCGGCTAGCCTGCCGGCCAGGCGGCTGATCAAGTTCGTCGTGACGTCGTCGGACGTCAACCACGGCTTCGGCATCTACAGCCCGAAGGGTGTTCTTCTGGCGCAGGTGCAGGCCATGCCGGACTACAAGAACGTCCTCTACTTCACGTTCCCGGGACCCGGCACCTACATCATCCGCTGCCTCGAATACTGCGGCGAAGGGCACTCCGTGATGTACCAGAAGCTCACGGTCTACTCGGACGGCAGCCCGGCGGCCGCGGCCCTCAAGAAGGAGGCCTAGGCGATGGCCGCACCGCTTGTGGTCCGTGAGCGGGTGGATCTGCACGCCGCGGAGATCGGTCTCACGCCGCGACGCCTCGTCGGCATGACGCTCGCTGTCGGCCTCACGCTCATCTTCCTGCTCGGCATGGCCGGCGGCATCATGAAGGCCGCCCAAGGCAACCTGATCCAGTTGCAGCCGCAGACCTTCTACGCGCTCCTCACCCTGCACGGCGCCGGCATGATCTCGACCGTCGTGCTGTTGACGGCCATTGCCCTCTGGTATGTCCTGCAGGAGCAGCTCGGGTTGAAGCCGGAAGTCTTGCTGTTCGGCGTCGTCGCCATCGTCTGGGGTCTCCTCGCCGCGGCGGTCGCGGTGCTGATCGGCGGCTTCGGCCCCGCCTGGACTTTCCTCTATCCCTTGCCCTTCCTCGGCACCTGGCCCGCCTGGTCCACCGGCCTGTTCTTTTTCGGCGTCCTCTTCGTCGGCATCGGCTTCGCCGTATTCTGCCTCGACCTCATGGCGGGCATCATCCGTACCTACGGCGGAGTCCTCAACGGTCTCGCCTGGGACACCTGGATCCCCGCCCTGCGCCGCAAGGACGGCAAGGTGGCGCCGCCGCAGGTGATCGCCGCCACCATGGTGGCGATCGACGGGCTCATCACCGTGGCGGCCGGCAGCGTGCTCGTGATCGCGCTCCTGGCCCACTGGTTCTCGCCCAGGTTCCCGATCGATCCCCTCTGGATCAAGAACCTGACCTACTTCTTTGGACACACCATCGCCAATCTCGCGATCTACGTCTCGGCCGGGGTGATCTATGCCGTGCTGCCGGCCTACACCGGCCGCACGTGGCACACGAACAAGGTCTACGCGCTTTCCTGGGCGATCTCGCTGATCTTCGTGCCGTGGGCCTGGCCGCACCACCTCTACATGGACTTCGTCCAGGCGCCGTGGCTGCAGATCGGCGGCGAGGCCTCGACCTACATCGCCACCATTCCGGCCACCGTCGTGACCATCTTCGGCTCGCTGCTTCTCGTCTACCGCTCGCGGATGCGCTGGCGGCTCGGCTCCACCATGTTCATGGCCGGCATCCTCGGCTGGCTGGTCGGAGGCATCGCGGCCATGCTCGACGCCACCATCCCGTTCAACGAAGTGCTGCACAACACGCTCTGGGTGCCAGCCCACTTTCACACCTATCTCCTGGGCGGCGTGTTCCTCTTCGTGCTCGGCTTCGCCTCGTACTTCATCGGCGAGCGGCCCGTCGAGGGCCCCTGGCTGAAGTCGATCGAGTGGTGCTTCTTCACGGGTCTCGTCGGGTTTCTCCTGATGTTCTACGCAGGCGGCATCGAGGGCGTCCCGCGGCGCGAGGCGGTGCAGCCCGCGCCTGGGCCGATCCTGGCCGAGATCGCCACCGGCTTCGTCGTGCTGCTCCTGATCGGGCTCGTGGCGATGCTGATCGAGTTCTGGCTCCGCGCACGCAGTTCGGCAGCGGTGGAAAGGGAGCGAAGCGCATGAAGACGGCACAGAGGCTCTGGCCCCTAGCGCTCCTGGTGCTCGTGGTCATCGACATCTTCGGCCCGCTCGCCTTCGGCGCCACCGAGCCGCCGCTGTCGCTGCACCACCTCGAGCACGCGTTCCTGCTCTTGGCCGGCGGCGTCTTCGGCATCGCCTACGTGCGGCGGCGCCCGCTGTCCTACGGCGACCCGCTGTGGCTCTTCGCGGTGCTCGGGCTCGGCACGCTGTCGCTGCTCATGATGCTGCCCGACGTCTACGGCACGGTGGATGCCCAGCCGGTCCTGCACACCGCGCTGCACCTCGGGTTCGTCGTGGTGGGCTGGCTTGGCGGCTACGCCGCCGAGCGCTACGCGCCGCGCCTGGGTCTTGGCTGGCAGCTGCTCGTGGTGGTGACCGGCATCATCACGGCTACGGGTTTCGGCTCGCCGCCGCCTCTGGCCTGAGCACCCTGGGGCGCAGTTTCGCAAGCGGGGATCCGGCCGGGCGCACATGGCCCGGCCGCTTCTCCGCGCATCGCAAGCGTCATCCAGGTGGCGGTGGACGGCCTCCTTGGCACCCTTGCGCAGGATAGCGCCTGGGCAGCATCGCCGCAGGAGTGCCTTCGACTGCGCGAGGGGGCATGGACCGTTGAAGCGGGACGGCATCGGCGCCGGGGGGCAGGCGGGAACGCGGGACACCGACAGCGCGACGTCATCCGCGCCAACCCTCGAAGCACTCTCCGCTTGCCCGTATTTTCGAGGGCTTCGGGAGGCGGAGCGTAGGCAGATCGCAGCCGAAGGCCGCGTGCGATGGCTTGCGCCCGCGGAGGTGCTGCTGCGCGAACAGGAGCCCTGCGCGGGACTTTGGCTGGTGCTTGAAGGCAACGTCCTGCTCGTGCGTGGCGATCGGGGCGGTCGGGAGCAGATCCTGCGCCGCTGCGGGGCGGGGGAGACGTTGAACGACGCGCCGGCCTTCGACGGTGGCGACAATGCCGCGACGGCGATCGCCGAGGGTGCGGCGCGCGTGTTTGTGCTCGGCCACCGGGAACTGCGGGCCCTTCTCGAAGCGTTCCCGCAGATCGGGATCGCTCGAGCATCTCGCGGGGCGGATGCGCCACCTTGTCGAACTGGCCGGCGACCTGGCGCTGCTGGGGGTGCCGGCGCGCATCGCGAAGCTGCTGCTGCGGCTCGCGGACCCCGACGGGTGGGTGCCCGAGGACGTGACCCAGCAGGAGATCGCCGAGATGACCGGCACGGTGCGCCAGGTGGCAAACCGGGTGATCGCGGAGCTTGCGCACCTGGGCGTGCTGGAGCTGGAGCGGGGGCACATCCGCGTCGTCGATCGGGCGCGGCTCGCCGCGCAGATCGGAGAGGGACAGACGGAGTAAATCCTGAGTTCTGTTGTCACTTTTGTTGCGGCGCCCCGCGGCACTGGCCGCCTATCATGGAGTGCGCGCAGGCGGGGTTTCCTCAGCCTGCCCAAGGCGAGCGCGACGATAGGGGGTGCAGGGAGTGGATGGAGTGGTGTACCTCGACAACGCGGCCACCAGCCACCCAAAGCCCCCGGCGGTGCTGGAGGCGATGCGGGACGCCATCGAGCGGATCGGCGCGAGTCCTGGCCGCGGAGGCCACCGTCAGGCGATCGAGGCGGGGCGCGCCGTGTTCCATTGCCGGGCGGCGGTCGCCGAGCTGATCGGGGCCCTCGAGCCCGAGCGCGTCGCCTTCACGAAGAACGCGACGGAGGCGATCAACGTGGGACTCTGCGGGGTCCTGCGCCCCGGCGACCGCGTCGTCACGACCGACATCGAGCACAACGCCATGTGGCGCCCGCTCTGCCGGCTCGCGCGGGCTGGAGTCGGGGTGGACGTCGTGCCGGCGGAGACGGATGGCACGGTCGACCCGGAGCGGATGCTGCGGGCGATCGGGGAAGGCACCCGCCTCGTCGCCCTGACCCACGCCTCGAACGTTCTCGGCGCATTGGTGGAAGTCCGCCCGATCGCCGCGGCGGCGCATGCCGCCGGTGCCCTGCTTTTGCTCGACGCCGCACAGACCCTCGGAGAGTGGCCACTCGATGTCGAGGACCTCGGGATCGACCTCCTGGCCGCGCCGGGACACAAGGGCCTCCTTGGTCCGCAGGGCACGGGATTTCTCTACGTCGGCCCACGGGTGGAGGCGATCGAGCCGCTCGCGGTTGGTGGCACCGGCAGCCGCTCGGAGGAGGAGGAGCAGCCTGACGTCCTGCCGGACCGACTCGAGAGCGGGACGCTCAACCTTCCCGGGATCGCCGGCCTGTCGGCCGCTCTCGCCTACCTCGCGCAGCAGGGCGGGGAGGCGAGGGCAAATGTCCGGCAGCGGACGGCGGAACTCGCGACAGGCCTTTCCGAGATTGGGGGTGTGCGCCTCCTGGGGCCGCGAGAGCACACCGTGCGCGCAGGGCTCGTGACGTTCACCGTGGGACAGGCCGACTCCGAAGACGTCGCGGCGGACCTCGACCAGCGGGGCGTCGCCTGTCGCGGCGGGCTCCATTGCGCGCCGCAGGGTCACCGCAAGGCGGGTACGATCGACCGCGGGGCCGTGCGGTTTTCTCCTGGTCCCTTCACTTCGGCGGAGGATGTCGCGACGGCCATCCGGGCGGTCCACGCCGTCGCGCGGGAGGTCTTGCCGTGACCGACTATCTCACCTTCTCCTCGAACAGCCTGGCTTTCCGGGCCGAGCAGGCGCTTCTTGCGGCAGGCATGACCGTCGCCGTCGTGCCGCGTCCCCCCGGCATGGTCGGGCGCTGCGCCCTCGCGCTCAAACTCCCGCCCGGAAGCCTCGAGGCCGCGCGGGGGCTGCTCGCCGCGCGGCACATCCCGATCCTCAAGGCCCACGCACTTACCGCCTGATGGAGGTGATGTCTGTGGCGACGCCCACAGCCGGCCCGTCGGAGCTGACGAGCCAGTTTCTAAATAAGTTCATGCTGCCGAAAATCGCGCTCACCATCATCGGCGTCGCCTCGCTCCTCGGCGTCTCGGTCACGAGCTGGCTCGAGGGCATCCACGACCCCTTCGCGATCGCGGTCCGCTGGCTGATCTTCGCGACGCTCGGCATCCTGCTCGGCTCGAGCCTCTGGGCCGGCTTCATCGGGCCCTGGGCAGAGAGCGTGCGGCCCGCGCCGGGGGCGAAGGCGTTTCTCGCCGCGGAGGGCCTGCGTTTTCGAGTCTTGCACCGCATCATGGCGGCGGCGGGATCTGTCGCCGTGTTCGCCTATCTGCTGGTGGCCCTGGGCGGCCCCGACTATCCCCTGCGACCTCTCGTGCTGGCCGGAGTGGCCTTGCTGGCGGCCCTTGCCTTCTGGCTGCCGGCTCGCGACCGGCGGGGCGCCCGGCGTGCGGCAGCCCTGTCCGCTCTTGCGCTCGCGCTGCTCGCCCTGGCCGAAGTGTCGGCCGAAGGGATGGCACCCGGCGGGGATGTCCCGCTCTGGGGGCTCGTGCGGGCGGTGCACCTCCTCGCGTTCGGCGCCTGGTTCGGTGGCGCCGCCTGGAACATCTTCATCAACGCCGCGAGCGGCCGGGAGACGCTCTGCCTCGATACCGTGATCGCCTCCCACCTGCAACTCGAGGGCTTTCGCAAGGTGGTGCGGGTCGCCTTCCCGACCATCGTCCTGACCGGCCTGCTGCAGGCGGGTTTCCTGTCCGGCCCGAACCTCGGCTTCTTCGTCGGGACCGGCATCGGCCTCGTGGTGCTGACGAAGCTTGGCCTCGCGGGAGCGCTCGTCGTCATCTTCTTCACCTGTCCGATGTGGGGCGCGTGCTCCCCGATCGCCGGCGTCTGCAACATCGAGGACCTCGCAGAGGCGCCTGTCGGCTATGAACTGTCCGCCGTGCGGATGACGAACGGAGGCGACTGAAGGCCCGGCAAAGCCAAGTCCCCGGCTCCGACCGGCAACAGGCGGCCGCCCCCTGGCATCTTGCCGGGGGGCGGCCGAGCTGCGCAGTTGCGAGCGGATGCAGGCGTCAGACCTTCGGCGTGAGCTCCGCCAGCCTCCTGAGCTTCGCGTCGAGCTGGTGGCGAAGGTCCTCCACGCCCGCCGCTCCGTCGAAGTTCGCCGCGGCGTTCTTGGCCGAGACCTCAACGGCCGCCCCGCAGAGGACGACGGCGCATTCCCAGTCGGAGCGCATCGTCTTGGGACAGATCGCCTCGGCTTCGCGGATCGCCTCGATCAGGGCGATCGCGAGATCGAGCACGGCAAGCGGCGAGAGCGTCGCCTCGCGCAGGGCCTGCGCGATGGCTTCGTCCCGACCGGCTGTGTCCTTGGGCAGACGGTAGGCCGAGATCACCTGCGTGTAGGCCGCGGAGTCCCGTTCGGCCTGGCCAAGGAAGGCATGGCGCAGTTCCTTGCCACGCCCGACGAGCTCTTCGCCGGAGTGTTGACCCTTCTTGACCGCGAATCCCGCGATCATCTCAAGGAGAGCCGCGGCCTCGGCGCCCACGTAGCAGCTGGCGGCGCCAGAGGCTGGCGTCGGGGTGGCCTTGGCGAGCTCGTCCAGAAAACCTTCCACGGCTGGAAGTCCCCTTTCGCACCGCACACCGGGCGCCTTGGCTCCGAGCCTGCCAGCCGACGGACGGTGCTTCCCAAAGTATCGCCCGGCTTGTCGCAAGGCGAAGTGAGCGACGTCACGCACCGCGACCAGCGAAGGCGCGCGGCGTGGGGCGAAAGGGGGTGACCACCTGCGGCCACCCCCTTGCGGTCAGTAGGTCAGGACGCGTCCCCAGAGGCTCTTCGTGCCCCAGAGACCCTCGCGCAGGGCTTCGAGCTGCAGGATCTGGCTGTGGTCCACGAACAGGTTGACCTCCGGCCCGTAGTTCTTGATGTACCACTCGAAAACCTCGGGATCCGCGGCTTCGAACATCACCTTCTCGGTGCCGAGCTCCGCCGCGAAGCGTTGCGCGATGTCCGTGCGCGGGGTGCGGACGCTCTCGGTGATGCCCTCCGATTCGATCATGATCATGTAGGCGCCCTCATCGAGGCAGCGCTTCGCGATCTCGATCGCGCGGGCGGGATCCGAGACGCCCTCGGACGCCAGCTCGTCGGCGGACGTCGTGCCGCCCGCGCCGAACTGCACCCCCACCTCCGGCTTCGGTAGCAGGCCCAGGCTCGCGACCTTGCCGACGAGGCGCAGGATGTCGTCGATCGGCATGGTGATGAAGCCCGTGGAGATCTCGACGATGTCGAAGCCGACCCGGCGGCATTCCTGCAGGTAGCGGTCGACCGCGTCGGACCCCTGGGTCAGGACGTGCTCGAGGAAGCCGCCGGTCGAGACCTTGACGTCGTGGCTGTGCGCGATCTCGATGAGCTCGCGCAAGGTGCTTTCGGGCAGCAGGCTGAAGGAACCGCCGGCGAACTTCAGGATGTCGGCATAGTCGCCCGCCGTCTCGAGGACGTCCGAGAGGTAGCGGGGCCCGACGACGCTGTAGTATGGGCCGCGGATCTCGGTGACGCCGCGCGTGCGGGGCTTCTCGGGACGACGGTTGGTGCGCAGGAAGGAAAACGCGCGCTCTTGCATCTTCATGTCCTCCTCTAGTGCGGCCGGACCGTCCCGAGCAGCGGGGTGAGGTCCGAGACCTCGATCTCCTCGAGCCGCGAGACGGCGGTGATCAGGCCGCGCACCCGCACGGGGTCCGCGTCCTGCGCGAGCGACTGGAACTTCTGGGCGGCCTCGTCCCAGCTCATCGGGTGGGTCGTGAAGCCGGGGTAATCGGTTTGCTCGACGCTGTGCGCCCTGCCGTCCTTCGTGTGCAGCGTCACCCGGCAGGCCATCTCCCGTGGGAAGCGGGCGCTGAAGGCGGGATCGGGGCGCACGTCGACGCGCTGCAGGAGGTCCTGGACGTCCTTGCGGACGATGCGTTCGGGACGGTACTGCGCGGGGCCGACCCCACCGTCGAGGTAGGCGACCGCCAGCATGTAGGGCAGCGAGTGGTCGGCCTCCTCCTTCGTGCGGATGTCCTTCTTCCCGCCTTCCTCGCCACCGCCGATGATGTGGAAAGCGACGTCGAAGGTGTCGAGCGAGATCGTGTCGATCGCGTCCGCGGGGACGCCGCTCCGCCGGCGCAGCGCGAGCAGTCCCTCGATGGCGGACTGCGAATGGATCTCGGCGTTGTAACGCTTGATGATGGTCTTCGTCACCCGTTCGAGGTCCTCGTGCTGCCAGTCGATCTCGAAAGCACCGGAGATCGCGTCCTTGAACCCCTTGTTGCCCTCGAAGACGGCGAGCGGGCCCGTGATGCCGCTTTGCGCCAGGAGCGCGGCGTACACCGCGTTCATCGCGGCGTGCGGGTAGGCGAGGCCCTTCCAGTTCGACAGCGTGCCCGTGCGCGTCACGCGCAGGGCGTTCTGCGCCGTGCCCGCGATCGCGATCGCGTTCGCGGTCTGCTCCGCGGGGAGCGCCATGGCGCGGGCGGCGCCGGCGGCGGCAGCGTAGACGCCCTGGACCGTGTGGTCGAAGCCCTTCGCGCGCACCGGCGCGACATCGGAGAGCCGGCACTGCACCTGGTAGGCGACAGCGAGCGCGACGAGGAAGTCCCGGCCGCTCGCCTTCGCGTACTCCGCCGCCGCGAGCAGCGGCGCGACGTTGTCGCTCGGATGGCAGGTCTCGTGCGGCGCCAGATACGCGTCGTTGAAATCGAGGTAGCGCACGGCGGCTCCGTTCAGGAAGGCTGCGCGGTCGGGGGCGGTCTTGCCGCCGCCGATCAGCGTGGAGAGAGGGTTGCCGCCAAGAGACTCGGTGAGCGTCCGCACCGCCTGCACAGGCGGGGCATCCAAGGCGCCTATGGCGCAACCGAAGGCGTCCAGCACCCGGATCTTGAGCGCCTCGACGGCCTCGGCCGAAAGGTTCCGCCAGCTGGAGCCGGCCGCAAAGGCGGCGAGCGACTCGACCTCTGTCCGAGACCTTGTCGATGCTGCTGCGGTCGTCATCTGCATCATCTCCTATCTCGCAACTCAGCATAGGCACTGTCCCGTCTCGCGGAGCGATGCACAATCGAATACCTACTATTGCAATCATGTATAGCAGCCGTCAGGGCGCCCAACGGCAAGACAGGGCGGGGTGCTTAGGCACTCCGCCCTGTTCCGGCGATGCGACGGCGAAGCGCGACGGTATGATCCGTCGCCGCCTCGCCGCGTATCCGTATGGCTGTTGGCAGCTCGAAGGTGTCCTTGCGGCCGTCAGCGGCGATGCATCACGCCGGTGAAGAGGTGCAGCAGGCCGTCCATCTTCTGCGCCTCCTTGGGGTGGGCCTCGCGCAGCAGCGACCAGGCCTTGGCCGCGATGCGGCTGGCGCTGTCCTGGTCGCCGAGCTCGTGCACGCGTTTCAGGGCGTCGGCCAGAAGCGCCGCAAGCTCGCGCGCCAGGGCGTCTTCGCTCTCTTGAGTCATGGGGCACCCCCTTCCGCGCAACGACTCGGGCGGGTCGCCGGGAAGATGCGGCGGGAGGTCAGGGGAGATCGACGGCCTCGTGGCTGACCGGCTCCTCGTCGTCGCCGGCGGCCCGGCGCGCCAGAACGTAGATGAGGTCCGAGACGCGGTTGAGGTAGGGGAGGATCCAGGGGTTCGGGACGCGTTCCTCCCTTTGGCAGGCGACGAGACGCCGCTCGGCTCTACGCACCACCGTCCGCCCGACTTCGAGCGACGCGGAGGCGAGGTTTGCCCCCGGGACGAGGAAGACAGGTCGCAAGGGACGCTTCGCGACCGAGAGATCGATCAGCTCCTCGACGCGGCTCAGCATCTTGTCCGTGACGAGGGAGACGCCCGGCACGAGCCGCGCGCGGGCACGCGGGTTCGCGGCGAGATCGGCGCCGGCGACGAAAAGTCCGCGCTGCACCTCGAGGATATGCTGCGCAAGTTCTTCGTCCGGGGCGCTCGCGCGGGCGAGAGCGAGCGCCGCCACCGCCTCGTCGAGCGTGCCGATCGCGTCGATCAAGGCGTCTGCCTTCGAGACCCGCCCGCCGAACAGGAGGCCTGTCGTGCCGTCGTCGCCGAGCTTCGTGTAGATGTCCGCCATCTTCCGGCCTCCTCAAGAACCCGGTTGGTCGCCCGGCAGGGTGAGCCAGGGCTGCGGATCGCAGAAGAAGGGCTCCGTACGCACCTGCGCCCCTTCGGCCCCCAGTCGGCGCGCGGCCTGGAGGCAGTCCGCGACGAATGGCTCGGAGCCCGCGATGAAGACCTCCCGCTCCGCCGTGGAGCCCACCGCCGCCTCGAGCAGGTCCGGGATGCGGCCGCGCAAGGGGGCGCCGCCTTCCCGCGTCAGTGTCAGGAGATAGCGGAACTCTTCATGGCCGCGCTGCCACTCCGAGAAGAGCCGGCGATCGATCACGTCCCGCGCCGTGCGCGCGGAGAAGAAGAGCGTGATCGGCCGCTTTGGCCGCTCGGCGAACGACGCCTCGGCGATCGCGCGCATCGGCGCCAGCCCGGAGCCGCCGGCGAGCAGGAGGAGTGGCCGTTCCGTGACGGGCACGAACGTGCCATAGGGACCCTCGAGCGCAACTTCGTCGCCTGGCCTGAGGCGTTCGTGCAGCCATGTCGTGAGGGCGCCGCCGGCGACGCGCGTCACGAGCAGCGTGATCAGGCCGTCGGGACGTGGTGCGTTCGCGATCGAGTAGGAGCGCTGCGGCAGGTGTCCCTCGCCGTCGGAGAGGAGGACATACTGGCCCGCGGTATAGCGAAGCGGTGCCGCGCGGGGTCTGAGCGCGACCTCGACGATCACGGGCGTCACGCGGCGGTGGCCGACCACCTCGTAGCGAAGATCGTAGAGAGGCTCCATCCCAACTGCCTCCTCTCGGCCACGGCCGCACCGGGAGGGTGAAGTGTCTTCCCCCGGTTTGCGCGCCTGGGCAGCCCCATCGTGAGCCAAGGGGACGGGCGTGCCTAGGCAAGGCGTCACATACGCGAGGGTCTCGCGACCAGGGCGCGATGATGGCCTTTGCCGTCCTCTGCCCATCCTAAGTCTCGTGTCGCAGGACCCCGGGATCTGCCGCACGATCAACCGCTTGGGCGCGCATCGTCGCCGTCAACGTTCTCTCGCAAGTCTGTCCGAGATCGCGCCAAACCGGAGGATGACGTATGGGTGTTGGAGCGAAGCCGCCCGCGCATGTCGTGATCGTGGGCGGCGGCTTCGCGGGACTCTACGCGGCGCGCGCTCTCGCGCGCGCGGACGTGCGGATCACGCTGCTCGACCGGCGAAACTACCACGAGTTCCAGCCGCTCCTCTACCAGGTGGCGACGGCGGGGCTCGCCCCCGGTGAGATCGCGGCGCCGATCCGGCACGTCCTGATGTCCTGCCGGCAGGCTCGCGTCCTGCTTGCGCAGGTGCACGGAATCGACCTCCAGCGCCAGGTGGTGCGGAGCGACGCCGGCGAGTTCTCGTACGACTACCTCCTGCTCGCCACGGGCGCGCGCCACAGCTACTTCGGACATCCGGAGTGGGAGCGATTCGCGCCCGGCCTCAAGTCTCTCGAGGACGCGCTCGAGATCCGGCGGCGGATCCTCATGGCGTACGAGCTGGCGGAGCGCACCTCGGATCCGCAGGAGCGCCAGGCTCTCCTGCACTTCGTGGTGGTCGGCGGCGGCGCGACGGGCGTCGAACTCGCGGGGGCGATCGCGGAGATCTCCCACGAGACGCTGCGGCGAGACTTCCGGCGCATCGACCCCGCGCGCTCACGGGTCTGTCTCGTCGAGGCGGGTGACCGCCTGCTGCGGGCCTTCCCGCGGGACCTCAGCCTGCAGGCGGAGCGGGCCCTGCGGCGGATGGGCGTGAATTTGATCCTTGGCACCCGCGTCGACGACGTCACCGCGCAGGGCGTGCGCCTCGGCGGGGAGTTCCTGCCGGCGCGCACCATCCTCTGGGCCGCTGGCGTCGAGGCGTCGAGTCTCGGGACGGAGATTCCCGCGGAGCGGGACCGCTCCGGCCGGGTGCGGGTCGCGGCGGATCTCTCCGTGCCTGGGCATCCGGAGGTCTTCCTCGCCGGCGACATCGCTCTCGTCGAGGGAGCGCATGGGGAGCCGCTGCCCGGCATCGCGCCGGTCGCGATCCAGGAGGGGATCTTGGCCGCCGAGAACATCCTCGCGCGGGCGCGGGGCGACAAGGCGCGGCCTTTTCGCTACCATGACCGCGGCATGCTCGCGACCATCGGGCGCAGCCAGGCTGTCGCCAAGGTCGGCCGCCTCCATCTGCACGGCTTTCTGGCATGGCTGGTCTGGCTCTTCGTCCACATCCTCTACCTGATCGGCTTCGGGAACAGGGTGGCGATCCTCTGGCGCTGGACGCTCGCGTATCTCACCTTCGAGCGGGCGGACCGGCTGATCACCGAGCGTCAGCCTGAACCTCGCTGACGCCGCGTCGCCGCGCGACAGAGAAGGTCCGGGCCGTCTTGGCCCGGACCTTGCGCGGATGGGGACCCGTCAGGCGTGGATCAGGGTGACGGCGACCAGCGAAAGGAGTGTCACCGCCAGGACCGGGATCGTGAGAGTGATGCCCACGCGCATGTAGTAACCCCAGCCGATCTTCATGCCACGCCGCTCCAGCACGTGAAGCCAGAGCAGCGTCGCGAGCGAGCCGATCGGCGTGAGCTTGGGGCCGAGGTCGCTCCCGACCACGTTCGCGAGGGCCATGGCGTGCGTCAGCGCAGCTTGGCTGTGGGACGCGTGCACCGCGAGCGCGTTGATCATCACGGTCGGCATGTTGTTCATGATGGACGAGAGGAAGGCGGCGAGGTAGCCCGTGAACAGGACCGCGGCCGTCAGCCCGTGACCCGCGGCCCAGCGCAGGGCGGTCGCGAGGAGCGAGATCAGACCGGCGTCCCTCAGGCCGAACACCACGACGTACATGCCGATCGAGAAGACGACGATCTTCCAGGGGGCTTCGACAATCAGCCGCCGGACGTCGACGCTCGGGCTGCGGCGCGCCAGCAGCAGGAGGAGGATGGCCGCCGCTCCCGCGACCAGGGAGACGGGAATGTGCAGAGCTTCGCTCAGGAGGTAGCCAAGCAGGAGAACGCCAAGCACGAACCAGGAGGCGCGAAAGAGGCGGGGATCCCGGATGGCTTCGCGGGGAGCCTTGAGGGCGCCTGCCGCAAGGGTGCGGGGGAGGTCCCGGCGGAAGAAGAGATAGAGGGCCAGCAGGCTCGCGGCGAGCGCGACCACGTCGACCGGCAACATGACGGCCGCGTAGCTGACAAAGCCGATGTGGAAGAAGTCCGCCGACACGATGTTGACGAGGTTCGAGACGATGAGCGGCAGGGAGGTCGAGTCGGCGATGAACCCGCCGGCCATCACGAAGGCCAGGATCGCCGCGGGCTTCAGTTTCAGAGCCTTGACCTGCTCGTAGACGATCGGTGTCAGGATGAGCGCCGCGCCATCATTGGCGAAGAAGGCGGCGACGACGGCGCCCAGGATCAGCGTGTAGACGAAGAGGCGGATGCCCCGGCCCCTGGCGAACCTGGCCATGTGCAGTGCCGCCCACTCGAAGAAGCCGATCGAGTCCAACACGAGGGAAATCAGGATGATGGCGACGAAGGCCAGTGTCGCGTCCCAGACGATGCCGACCACCGTGCCGACGTCCCGCAGCGACACGATGCCCAGCAGGACGGCGAGGAGGCCGCCCACGGCCGCGGGCCAGCCGATCGAGAGGCCGCGGGGCTGCCAGATGACGAGCGCGAGGACAAGGACGAAGAGCAAAGACGCCAGCAGCGCATGGGACATGGGTGGAGCCTCCTAGAGCCGGGGCATGACGCTCATTTGACACCATAGCAGGCAAAACCATATAAGTAAATCGCGATGAGGTGATGGAGATGTACGAAGGTGCGGCGGAGGTCTACCGTGCGCTCGCCGACCCGACGCGCCTGCGCATCCTCGCCCTCCTGCGGGTGCGCGAGGCCTGCGTCTGCGAGCTCGTCGCGCGTCTGCCGATGAGTCAGCCCGCCGTCTCCCAGCACCTGAGGCGCCTGAGGCAGGCGGGCTTCCTGGTCGAGCGGCGCCAGAAGTATTGGACGTACTACGCGATCCGCGGCGACCTGCCGCCCCTGCTCGCGAAGATCGTGGCCGATCTGCCGCACGACGCGGCGGACGAGGCCTGGCTCAGGGACCAGGCGGCCGATCTGGTTTGCGCGCGGGTCAAGGTGGCGGCGCCCGGCGTGTCCACCGGAACCTAGGGGGACGGGTCGCCAGGCGCAGGCGGAAGGAGCGAAAGAGCATGCAGAGCTACACCGTCGAGGTTCGGCGCCTAGACCCCTACCACGCCCGGGCCGAGGTCCGGGATTTCACCCTGGCGCTCGGCGCGCGCCGAGCGGACCCGAGCGCCGGCTTCAATCCCGTCGAAACCCTGCTCTCCGCGGTCGGGGACTGCCTTCTCACTTCGCTCGCCCATGTGGCGGACGGGTCGCGGGTCGCGATCGAGTCCGCATCTGTCGAGGTGGAGGCCATGCGCCAGGAGAATCCCCCGCTCCTGACGCACATCGGGTATGTCCTGAGCATCCGTTCGGACGCTCCCGACGAGCGCCTGGGGCATCTCGTCGATCTCGCCAAGACGCACAGCACCGTCCTGCAGACGGTGTCGCAAGCGGTGTCCGTCGAGGGGACCTGGCGGCGAGCCTGAAGGCGGCGCAACAAATCATGCCCAGGCGATGCCACCCAGGAACGCGAACGTATCCCGGGCAACACCGGCGGGGTCGTCGTCGAGCAGTTCGTGCGACGCCTCCGGGAACACGCGCACGGCAAGACTGGGGATGCTGCTCCGGAGCCCCTCGACACCGGCGACGCGTTCGCTCTCCATCTCCGGTGGCCGGCCCGCACGCAGCAGGAGTGCCGCGGGCAGGTCGAGAGGCGCCAGCAGCGCTGGCGCGCTGCCTGCCATGAGCTCCATGGCCTCGCAGCACTGGGAGACGCCGAGACGCAGGCGGATACGCCCGCCCTGTTCGACCATCGAGGCCCGGGCGGCCCTCTCCGAGTCGCCGTCCCAGTGCCTGGCCTCCCTGCGCTGCAGGTCGAGGAACTCATCCCAGCTCGCGAAGGTGAATTCGCTGAGATAGCTCTCGCAAAGCCTTTGCCGGTCCGCCGGCGAGTCGTCGAACGGCAGGTAGCCTCCGTCGTAGAGGATGACGCCTTGCGTTCGCTCCCGGAGTTCCCGCGAGCCCGCCAACGCGGCCAAGGTTGCGCCGGCGCCGTAGGAATGCCCGCCCAGTACGGCGGACTTCGCTCCAAGCTCGCCGAGCACCGCCAGGAAGACGGCGGCGGCATCGGAGCGTCCCCGCAGAGGTATGCGGTCCGATAGACCTTGGCCCGGCGGGTCGAGGGCGGCCATGCGATAGCCATGGTCTGCTCCCTCGCGCAGGAGTCGCGCAAAAGATTCCGCCGTGGCGCCGAGGCCTGGCCACAGAACGACCGTCCGATGTCCATTCCCGGCCACCAGCATGCGGATCCGCCTGCCGCTGAGATCTGCGTATTGCTCGTGCGAGTCGTTCGGTCGCATAGCCGTTCCTCCTAAGGACATGGTGGAGGCATTTGCCACGTGCTCGGGCACCGTCGCCACAACCAGTGGGTTCTGCCCTCGCACGGAAGGTCCTGTAACGGCGCGCCAGCGTGCGGGAAGCCCGCGTGAAAGCCCGCCGTTGCCGGCGGGAAGGCGTTCGTCCCGGGCCTGGCGAACCTGTCCGACACGCTGCTGCACGGGTTGCCGGCCCACGGCCGCCAGCGCGGCGAAGCCTGCCCAAAGGAATGGTGCTGACGTTGCGCATCGCACTCTGCCAGATGGATCTCGTCAAGGGAAACGTCGAGGAGAACAGGCGGCGTACAGCCGTATGGATCGAACGCGCCGCGGATGCGGGCGCGGAGCTTGTCCTGCTGCCTGAACTCGTCACCTCGGGTTACACCTTGGGCGAACGGTTCCAGGAACTCGCCGAGGAGATCCCCGGCGAGACCAGCCGCCTCTGGTGCAAGCTGGCGCACGACCGAGGCATCCACCTCATCGGCGGCCTGCCGCGCGTCGCGCCGTCGGGCCTTGTCTACAACTCGGCCCTGTTTGTCGGGCCCCGGGGGATCGTCGGCGTCTATGACAAGGCCGTGACGCCGCTCTACCTCCACGGCAACGATCTCGGCGGGGGCGTCTGCGAGGAGGCCGAGATCTTCCGCCGTGGGGACGCGATGCCCGTATTCTCCACGCCGATTGGACGCATCGGCATCCTCATCTGCCAGGACGCCGTCTACGGCGAGTTTGTTCGGGCCCAGGCGCTGCAGGGGGCGGACCTCTGCGTCCAGATCAGCAACTCCCCGTGCATCAGGACGAAGCACGAGGACGACATCACGCCGCTCACGACGCGGGTGCACGCCTTCGACACCGGCACCGCGATCGCGTTCTGCAACCGCGCCGGAGAGGAGGACTACACCTTCCGTGGCGAGCAGGCGGTGTCCCGCTTCGGCGTCGCGTCGCACGTCTGCGACGCGGACGGGAACTTCATTGCGCTCGCCAAGGAGGGGGGCAAGGAGGAACTCCTGCTCGCAGACCTGGATCTCGCGGCCTCGCGCCAGTCGCGCTGGCGGCAGAAGTTCCACCGCGATTGGCGGCCTGATCTTCTCTCGGCCCTTACCCGCATGCCCTGAGGGGCCCGAGACCGCCTCTCCCGTCGGACTCCGCAGCGCCCGCCCCGACCGGGGCGGGCGCATTCGTACGCGCGGGCCCGGCGAATCTACTGTTGACTGAAAGTTATAGTGACTCTATTAATATAGTGCATGCAACGAAATTGACCAAGCCGCTTTGCGAAGGGAGGGGACGTTGGTGCGCAACACCCGGCGCTGGTGGGCACTCGGTGCCATCAGCCTCGCGGTCCTGGCGATCACCTTGGACGTGACGGTCCTGAGCCTCGCGCTGCCTACGCTCGCCGGTGTGTTCAAGGTGTCCGAGTCGATCCTCCAGTGGTTCATGACGGCCTATACCTTGGCGCTCGTCGCCGGCATGCTGCCTGCTGGCTTTCTCGGCGACAGATTCGGGCAGAAAACCGTCATGGCGGCGGCGCTCGTTCTGTTCGCCCTAGGATCACTCGGTTGCGCGTACGCACCAGACGCGGCGGTGTTTATCGCCGCCCGCATCGCTGTCGCCCTGGCAGGGGCGGCGGCCACCGTGGTCGCGCTCTCGGTGTTGACGACGCTCTTCAGCGAAGAGGAGAGGCCGCGGGCGGTCGGCATCTGGGGAGCGGCGAACTTCCTCGGGTTGCCGCTCGGTCCGATCATCGGCGGCTGGATCCTCTCGCACGCCTGGTGGGGCTGGATCTTCCTCATGAACGTGCCGGTGGCCGTGGTGGCCTTGGTGGCCGTCGTCCTCCTTGTACCTTCTTCGAGAACTCGTGGCCGTCAAGGTTTCGATCTTTCCGGCCTCGGCCTCTCGAGCGCCGGCCTAGTGGCTTTGATGTACGGCGTCATCGCGGCCGGCAGCGACGGCTGGGGTAGCGCCAGGGCCCTCCTGCCGGTTCTTGCGGGGATCGCGCTTCTGCTGCTGTTCGGGTTGTGGGAGGGCCGGGTGGCCCGCAAACCGCCTCGGCAGCCGCTCGTCGATCTTAGCCTTTTCCGCTCGCGCAGCTTCACCTGGGGGGTCATCCTCACCGCCTTTGGCACGCTTGGTCTCTTCGGCGTGCTCTTCGGACTGCCGCAATTTCTCCAGGCCATCGAGGGGGTGGGTCCGGAGGCCTCGGGTGTGCGGCTGCTGCCCCTGATCGCGGGCATGATCCTGGGCGCGGTGCCTGCAGACCGGGTGGCAGCGAAGATCGGCGCAAGATTCACCGTTGCCGGGGGCTTTGCCGTGGTGTGCGCAGGATCGCTCCTCGGCGGCGCGATGACGGTTCAGAGCGCCGACAGCTACATCTCCCTCTGGACATTCATCGTGGGCCTTGGTGCCGGTCTCGGCTTTGCCACCGCCGCTTCAGCCGCTCTCGTCGAGCTCCCGCAGGACAGGAGCGGCGTCGGCTCTGCCCTTCTGCAGGCTGTGGTCAAGCTCGGGCCAGCCTTCGGCTCGTCTCTTCTCGGCAGCATCCTGAACTCGACCTACCAGGCGCGGGTACCGCTGGCCGGCCTGCCGACCGGAGCGGTCGAGGCCGTGAAGACCAGCGTCTTTGCCGGCATCGCCGTGGCCCGGCACCTGGGCTCGCAGTCGCTCCGCCTGGCGGTCCAAAGGGCATTTGTGGCCGGAATGGACCAGTCGGTGCTTGCCACGGCCGGCATCGCGGCGGTCGCGATCGTCCTCGGGCTCCTGTTCCTACCCCGAGGGCGGGGGTCGGTCGAGGAGCGCGTGGGGGAGTCGAGCTAAGGCAGTGCCACGATCGCTGCCCGTGGGTTCTAGTGCCGGAATGTCCACCACGCGGTATGCTGTCTCCAGGTGCCGCGCGGAGGAGGAGAGGGCGGTGGCCCGGACCAAAGGCGCCGCAGGCCCCGGCTTGCGGGAGCGCAAGAAGGCCAGGACACGTCAGCTGATCCAATCCCATGCCCTGCGCCTGTTTCGCCAGCAGGGCTACAAAGAGACATCCGTGGAGCAGATCGCCGAGGCGGCAGAGGTGTCGCCCTCGACGGTCTTCCACTACTTCCCGACCAAGGTGGACCTCGTGAAGTACGACGCCATGGACGAGCAGATGGTGGAGGCCATGCGCCAGGTGCCCGCCGACGTGGGACTTCTCGAAGCGATGCGTCAGGCGATGCGGCAGACGCTCGTGAACGCCGCCGGCGACGATTTGGACGCCATGCTCGAGCGCGAGCGGCTAATGCGCACAGTCCCGGAGTTGCGCGCGGCTCTGCTGGAGGAGTTCACCCGCACCATACGCTTGATGACCGGGATCCTGGCGGAACGCTCCGGCCGTCCCGGGGACGACGAGCAGCTTCAGGCGCTCGCCGGCGCCGTCATCGGCATCGGTCTCGCGGCGTGGTCTGCCGCGGACGGCCATTTCATGGCCGGGTCCTTCCTCGAGCGTATCGACAAGGGCATGGTCTGGCTCGCTTCGGGGTTCAAGATCTAGCGGTTGACACGCGCTCCACCGGGGGCGCTTCGCACCGCCAGACGGAATGCTTTCGCCCGACCTTCTGACCCATGCGAGCGAACGCGCCTTGTGGCAATGTGGGCTTATAGGGATCCCCTGGGCTCGTGACGGCGATCCCGGGCATCGGTTCTTGATCGCAAAGGGGAGCGGCATACGAACGTTGATCTCAAGTCTTCGCGCCTGCCCCCGCTGCGCTTCTGGATTTCGTCGCTCTGTCTCGCAGGCGAGCTGCGCTTTCTCGAGAAGGCCTCGAGCATCAGCTCGGGCGGCGCGTCCGGCGTATCGCTCGCGCTCTTCCATTGGACCGGCCTCCCGCTCGGCTTCTGGACCTTCGTCGTGAAGATCCTGATCCTCGTGCTCGTGTGGCGGGTCCAGGGAAACCGTCAGCTGCTCTGGACGGTCGTCTCGGCGACGCTCAGTTCCATCCTGATCTACCTCGCCGAGCTGGTGCCGTTCCACGCCCTGCCGCTCCTCGTGGCCTTCCCGATGATCCTGCTCTTCTCGTACCTGCCGTCGGCGCTTCTCCTGTCCTGCGGTTACTCTTCCGGGGGCTTCTCCTCGATCGCTCTGATCCTCGAGAAGAGGGGCGTCCCGACCGCCTTCACCTTCTCGGCCCTGAACGCCATCTCGCTCGTGCTGATGTTCCTCGCCTACGGCAGGATCTCAGGAGTTCTGTCGCTCGCGGCCATGCTGTTCGCGGGAGCGTCGAACTGGATCTGGCTGACCCTCTTCCGCAAATACCTGCCGCAGATTCCACCGGCCCCGCTGCGTGGGGCGGCCGCCTGACGGCCAGGTCGGACGCAAGGTAAGCCGGCGGAAGGCCCCCTCGCCAGGTACCGGCGAGGGGGCCTTCCTGCACCCGGCGGCGACCCTTCGACCTAGTTGCCGGCCCTCCCCGGGTACCATGCGAACTGGCTGTAGGACCTAAAGCCGTAGTAGTCCGTAACCTGTCCCTGGGGCAGATCCGCGAGCGTCTCGGCGCCGCGACCGGACCGCCAAAGCTTGAGCTCGTTCGCCTGCACGTAGAGAAGAGACCGGCCATCCGGGCTGAACTGCGGGTCGTAGACATCGCCCTTGGCTACGAGCTTCGCCTTTTGCGCTCCCTTGCCGTCGAAGCCGACATAGAGCGTGCGCGTGCCTTGCCACTTCGTTAGGCCCGCCTGCGACGACACCTCGCCCCAGCCGCTGCCGCCGAGGTCCGTCGCCGTGACCCACGCGATGTTGCCCGACGCGGTGCCGGCGGGATCGAGCGCCACCTGCCCCGCTCCCGTGTTCAGGGCGGCGCAGGATCCCGTGGCAGGGTCGCAGCGCTCCAGCTGTTTTTGGGTCCAGGTCTGCCGCCCTGGGCCCGCGACGAGCACGACGCTCGTTTGCCCGCCCGGCTGCACCCAGGACGGGTAGGGGAGGGTGGTCGCGAGGTTCTTGGGCTGGCCGCCTGCGAGCGACAGGCTCTCAAGGCCGAGACCGTCCGCCGCGAGCGAGGCGGAGTGCAGGGGATCGACCCAATAGAGTAGCCCCTGCCCATTCGGCCAATATCCCTGCAGTTCGAGTCCCGAGTAGTTGGGAGAAGTGACGAGCAGATTTCCCGGTGCCTTGTCCGCGACCGCGTAGAGCTTGTCGGTGGCGTTCGGGAAGTCCTCGGTTGGCGGCGTCACCGTGTAGGCGTAGCCTTGTCCGTCCGGCGCCCAGGCGAAGGTCGAGACGGTTCCCTTAGGCCGCACCACCACCTGAGGCGAGTCGCCAGGGCGCAGCATCGCGAGACTGCCGCCCCAGACGGCGAGGATGTCCCGCTTGGGGTTCCAGGCGAAGTCCTGCGGCTGGATCGTCTGCGGCAGCTTCAGGAGCCTGAGGCCCTTGCCGTCCGCCCCGACGACGCCGAGCCGGTCCTGGCTCGAGGGCGCCGCCAATCCGCCGTCCAGGAACGCGATGTAGCGACCGTCGGCCGAGAAGCGAGGGTCGGAGGCGTGGAGCCCGTCGGTCAGACGCGCCGCCGGACCGGCGGGCTTGGTCACAAGGAAGATGTCGCCATTGCGCACGACGGCAAGCTCCCACCCGGCGGGGCTCCGCCGGTCCGGACCAGGAGACTTCGTGGCGCTCGGCGCGCCGCAGCCCGCGGCGGCGAGCAGGAGCACCGCGGCGGCTCCCGCAAGCCAAGGCCCTTGGCGCATGACGATCCCCCTTCGCAGGCTGAGGACGCGCGGGCAACGGGAAAGAATTGTGGGCAAATCTCAACATCCAGCTGCCTCTGCTCCGGAGAACGCTGCCGCGGGGTATCAGGTTGCGGCATCTGTGAAACAGCGCCGCGGGACGCCGTGCGGTCAGCGCAGGGCTGCAAGCAGGGCGGCGAGGCTCGGCGCGCCTTCCAGCACTCCCTCGACCGGATAGAGGCGACAGGACCAGACAGGAAGGTCATCGTCTTCGGGGAAGAGGTCCCGGCCGTCCACCAGGATGGTGGGGGAGCCGCGCATGCCGGCCGTTTGGGCCTCGGCGGGATCGCGCACCAGATGTAGGCGCACCGGCACGTCGCTTCTGCCCAGTGCGGCCAGGGCTTCCTGGAGCCTTGCGTGCGCGACCTGCCAGTTCGGGCAGTCTTCGAAGTAGACCAGTTCGACCTCCACGGGACCACCTCACCTCCACGGTATACCACGACCGGATACACCGCGTCCGCTCGGCCCGGGCCGCCGCCTCGCGGCACCGCCTTGGGCCCAGGGACATAGGCTGGGAACAGCGCCTTCATCATGCCTTGCCGTGCAGGAGGATGACGATGAGCGACCTGCCGCCCGTGTTGCCGGCACCCGAAAACGAAGGATCTTCGGCGAACGCCGCTGCGCCACCGCCGGGCCGCCGACGCCTGCTCTGGATTCTCGCCGCGGTCATCCTGGTCATCCTGCTCGGTGCAGTTGGCGGACTCTACCTGTGGTCCGGTCGGCAAGAGGTTCTGCGGACGGCGGCGACGCACATGCAGAACGCCAGGTTCGACATGGAGCGCGGCGCCTATGCGGAAGCCAAAGGGCAGTTCCAGGCGGTGCCGAAGGACGCTCCCCAATACGCGACCGCCCAGGCGGACGCGACGCTCGCCGGCGAGTGCTCCGCCGTCGACCGCCTGGGGCAGGACGTCACGGCCCTCGGGACCTCCTTCGATGGACATATCGGTCAGTACTGGGACGACTACAGCACGGCGGCCGACTTCACGAACAAGTCCTGGCAGGACTTCCCCGACGATCCCGCGGACGCGAGGTCCGCGGAGCCTTCGGTATCCGCGCTCTCCGGCGACGCTTCGGACCTGCAGTCCGACTTCGAGCGCTTCGAGGCTCTGGTCGGCACGGCACAGGAGGAGCCCTACGGCGCGACGTCGCTCGCGAGCGTTGTGGGACCGTTCCGCGAACTCGCGGTGGACGCGAACTCCATGTCGGCAGGGATGTACGACGAGCAGCAGGATCTGCTGCAGGGATCGTGGCAACAGGCGATTTCGGACGGCATTACGGAGAACAACAATGAGATGCCCAAGGTGCAAGCGGACCAGACCACCGTCGATGGCCGGCTGGCGCAGTTCGCCGCGCAGGAGAGAGGGAAGCTCCAGCAGTTGCTCGATGCGGTCAAGTACAACTAGGCGGCACGGGGTGTGTAAGAGCCCGGCCGGTCGCGTGAGCCGGACGGCCGGGCTTCTTCCCCGCGCCCATGCACGGACGGCGTCCCACACGGACCGCATTGGTCTTGCATGCCCGGGCGGAACGTAGCCGCAAAGATGGTAGACTAAAGTGCCTCCGTGCAAGATTAATCAGGCTCTAGGAGAGTTTAAATAGCCTAGCCGGTATGGAATAAGAGTGGCCGGCACCACTTGGCGAAGCTGGCTGTGATATTAACCACAACATATGGGTGATACATATCACAATAGAGGACTCCCTACTCCCGTGGTGAACGCTCCCATGGGGGTGTGTGGATGTCCGTTGACGCAACACGGCGGGATTTTATCACGACACGCCTCGATGCGCTGGCGCGCTGGGCGGAAAGCGGATCCATGTGGCCGCTGCCCTTCGGTACCGCGTGCTGCGCCATCGAGTTCATGGCGGTCGGCTCCTCCCGGTACGACATCGCGCGCTTCGGTTCCGAAGTGCTGCGTTTCAGCCCCAGGCAGTCCGACCTGCTCCTGGTGATGGGCACGATCACCGACAAGATGGTGCCGATCCTGAAGAACGTGTACGAACAGATCGCGGACCCCAAGTGGGTCATCGCGATGGGCGCTTGCACGGTCTCGGGCGGCTTTTACCGTTCCTACCACGTGGTCCAGGGCATCGACGAGTTCCTGCCGGTGGACCTCTACATTCCGGGGTGCCCACCGACGCCGGAAGCCGTGCTGCACGCCATCATGCGGCTGCAGCAGGGGATCAAGGACGGGACCTTCCGCCGCGGCGCGAACCAGCGGCCACTGCACGTCCGCACGGACGACGCGTCGGTCACGGAGCTCTCGCCGCCCGCCGCCGCGCTCGTGGCCTACTCGACCTCCTCGTCCGACGTGGACGAGGCCTTGGCCGATCGGCTGCGCGCGGCGTTCGGTCCCGGCGTGCTCGGCACGCGCGCCTTCCGCGGCGACCTCACGGTGCGCCTCGAGCGCACCACCCTGCTAGGCGTCGCGCGGCTCCTGCGCGACGACCCGGAGATGCGCTTCGATATGCTGCTCGACGTCTGCGGTGTCGACTACCTTACCCGCACGCCGCGCTTCGACGCCGTCTACCACCTCTGCTCCACCACCACCGGCCATCGGATCCGCCTTGAGGTGGGGGTGCCCGAGGACGACCCGACGGTCGCCAGCGTGACGCCGATCTGGGCGGGGGCGGGCTGGTTCGAGCGCGAGGCCTACGACCTCTACGGCATCCGCTTCCTTGGCCATCCGGACCTGCGGCGCATCCTGACGCACGACGGCTTCGGCAACATCCACCCGATGCGCCGGGACTACCCGCCCGGCCTCCGCCAGCCCTTCTTCCAGGCGGCGACGTTGCCCCTAGCCGAGCGCTCGCCCATCGGCGAGGACGGCCAGGAGATCGTGCAGCACCCGACGATTCTCAATATCGGTCCCTCGCATCCCGCGACGCACGGCACCTTCCGCATCGTCGCCAGGATCGACGGCGAGAAGGTGCGCGAGGCGGACGTCGAGCTTGGCTACCTGCACCGCAACTTCGAGAAGATGGCCGAGACCCACACCTACCACAACATGATCCCGTACTGCGATCGTCTCAACTACTGCTCGAGCTTCATGAACAGCTCCGGCTTCGCCATGGCCGTCGAAAAGCTGATGGGCGTCACCATCCCCGAGCGCGCGCAGTCCCTGCGCGTCATCCTGAGCGAGCTCAGCCGCATCATGGACCACGCGGTCTGCATCGGCACGAACCTCATGGACATGGGGCTGATCAGCAGCTTCTTCTACCTCTGGAACCTGCGCGAGGAGATCTACGACCTCCTCGAGGAGTGCTCGGGCGCCCGCATGATGGTGAGCTTCGTGCGCATCGGCGGGTTCGCGGAAGACGTGCCACAGGACTTCAGAGAGCGCGTCGAGGCGATCCTCGAGCACGTGCCACCGGTCCTGCGCGACACCGACCGCATGATCACCCGCAACGCCCTCGCCCGTGACCGCATGCGCGGCGTCGGGGCCATCTCGAAGGAGGACGCCATCG
>DAIBJA010000080.1 GCA_027420455.1 Clostridia bacterium
AGCCCGTGCACGTCCTGCTGGCGGAAGCGGCCCAGGGCCGCGCTCGAGAGCGGCGTCGCGCTGAGCGTCCGTCCGCCGAGCGTCCAGTGGCCATGGCTCCACGTGGGGGTCTTGCCCTGCACGATGCCTTGGACCAGATACTCGGTGCCGTTCGGCGCCTTGTCGATGTTGTAGAGCGTGCCGTGGTACGCCTGATGGAGGCTGGTCAGCCGCACGTACGCCCGCCCGTCGTAGAGCACGGCCCCCTGGGGCGCCGCCTGGGGGCTGAACGCCGCCATCGGTGCCGAGAGGCCGCCGATGTAGTTGTCGATCGCGACGGCGGAGAGGTACGGCGGCGCCAGATCCGCGGAGGTCACGAAGCCGATCAGCAGCGCCGAGACCACGATGGCGGCCCAGTAGGGCCTCGTGTAGCGCAGGAGGCGCCGCACCAGGCGCCCGTCGTAGGCCTTGCCGATCGCGTTCTCCTCGCGGAAGTCCTGAACGGACACCTAGGCTCCCTCCTCTGCGCGGTGCAGGATGCGTTCCTCGAGGAGCTGGCGATCGTAGAGCTCCTTGTAGCGTCCGCCGAGGCGCAGGAGATCCTGGTGGCGGCCGCGCTCGACGACCCTGCCGTCCTCGAGGAACAGGATCAGGTCGGCGTGCGAGATGGCGGAGATGCGGTGGGCGATGATGACGTTCGTGCGCCCCTGGCGCTCGCGGCGCAGGGCGGCCAGGATTTCCGCCTCGGTCTGGGTATCGACCGCCGAGAGGCTGTCGTCCAGAAGCAGCACGGGCGGATCCTGGACAAGGGCGCGAGCGATGGCGACGCGCTGCTTCTGCCCGCCGGAGAGCGTGACGCCGCGCTCGCCCACGAGTGTGTCGTAGCCCTGCGGGAACTCGACGATGTTGTCGTGCACCGCCGCCTCCTCCGCCGCGTGCTCGATCTCGCCGCGGCTGGCGTCGGGCCTCGCGAAGGCGATGTTGTCGGCGATGCTCTCGGAGAACAGGAAGGCGTCCTGCGGCGCGTAGCCGTACGCGGATCTGAGATCCTCGATGCGCAGGCTTTGGATGTCGTGCCCGTCGAGCAGGACGCTGCCGGCAGGCGCTTCGTACATGCGCATCAGGATGTTGGCCAGGGTGGACTTGCCGCTTCCGATCGGTCCGATCACGCCGAGCGTCTGACCCGGCTGGAGGTCGAAGCTCACGCCTTCGAGCGCCGCAGGCAGTCCCTCGGCGTAGCGGAAGGTGAGGTTGCGCACGGAGATCTGGCCGCGCGGCCCGGGCAGGGCGACGGCGTCCTCCCGCTCCCTGATGTCCGACGTCACAGAGAAGATGCGGTTGAGGCGCTCCATGGAGGCCGCCCCGCGCTGCAGGACGTTGATTACCCAGCCGGCACCTGCCATCGGCCCGCGCAAGAGCCCCAGGTAGTAGAGGAACGCGACGTACTCGCCGAGCTGAAGGTGGCCGAGCAGCACCAGGTAGCCGCCGTAGGCGGTGGCGATGGCGAAGGAGATACCGCCGATGGCGTCGACGAGCGGGTCAAAGAGGCCCCACACGCGGACGAGCTCCATGTTGCGGCGGACGTAGGCCTGGCTTCTCGCGATGAACTTGCCGCGTTCCGGCTCCTCCTGCGCGAAGCCCTTGACGACCCGGATGCCGGAGAAGTTCTCCTGCACGTCATCGGTCATGTCGGCGAAGGCCGCCTGCACCTTGATGAACCGGCGGTGGATCACCTTGCCGAGGCTGCCGGCGACGATGCCGGAGAGCGGCAGGGGCAGCAGGGCGAAGAGCGCCAGGGAGGGGGAGATGGCGCTGAACATGATGACGATCGTCGAGACGATCAGGAAGGACGAGTCCACAGAGGCCACCACGCCCATGGCGAACGACATGCGCACGGCCTGCACGTCGTTCGTGGCGTGCGCCATCAGGTCGCCCACCTTGTGGTGGTTGTAAAAGTTCGCGGAGAGCCCGCTCAGGTGTCCGAACAGCTTGCGCCGCAGCCGGTACTCGATGCGCCTCGAGGCACCGAAGCAGTTGGTGCGCCAGAAGAAGCGCAGCACCAGAATGAGAAGGCCGGCGACCACCATCGCGATCGCATAGGGAAGCAGCTTCTGCATGGTCGCGCCCTGCCCTGTCACCGTGTTGACGAACAGGCGCAGGATCTGTGGCGTGATCAGCTGAAGCAGGTCGGCCAGCACCAGGGCGGTCAGACCGAAGATGTAAAAGCGCAACTCCGGCCTTACAAGGTCGCGGATCCTCAGGAACTGCCGGATGGCGTCTACCTCCCTGGCACGTGAAATCGCCCCCCGTCGGCAGTAGGCCGCGGCGGGCAGGGGAAGACTTGCACATGGACGCGCGGAACGGTCCTCTACCTCCTTCTCGATCGGTCGCGCGGACCCTGCAAGAAGGGATACGAAATGCTCTATCTTCCGATCCTGCTCCGTCTCGTCCTGGCGGAACCTGCGCTGCGACCGGGAAGCCCCGCGCCGCCCGTCGTGGTGCAGCGCCTTGGCGGCGAAACGCAGACGCTGTCGCTCAAGGGGCACCGTCACCTTCTCGTCTTCTTCGCGAGCTGGTGCCGGAACTGCCCGTCGTACCTCAGCTACCTGGCGCGAGACGGGGCTGTGCGCAGAACGGGCGTCGAGCTCGTGCCCGTCGATCTCCTGCCGTCCGAACTGCCCGGGGACGCGCAGCGGCTATGGCAGCGGCTGAAGAGCCCGGCGCCGCTCTATCTCGATCGCTATGGCGAAGTGGCGGACGCCTACCAGGTGACGGACCTGCCGACCGCAGTGCTGATCGGTGCTGACGGGCGCATCCAGGCGGCGCTCGTCGGTGTGCACGGGCGCAAGGACCTGCTGCGTCTATTGCGAGCGCCGCGCGCTTGACCGCGGGGCCCCCTACGGCCCTTGGGGGCAAGCGGTGTGGCACGTGTTCGCCGCAACCCGGGCGCGACGGCTGGTCATGGTTTACAATGTTGCCGAGTGGACACGTTCCGCAAGTCGGGAGACTTTGAAAGCGCCCCCTGGCGCAGGCCGGCCCGATGCTGTCCGATCGCCCAGGACGTCCCCGTGCGGTCGGCGCGTTTCGTCGATGTAGCCAAGGGATCCTTGCAAGCGGCCTTGCCGGGGAGTCCGAGCGTCCCCAGCCGCTGCCTGCGGGCTCCGTTCCAGTGCCTGCGGGCACGGCCCTGATGCCGCCGACATGCTGATGCCAAGCGGAGGAGGGACCCCTGCTGCGCCCGAATTTCCGCGTGCTCACCGTCTATCTCCTCGGTGTCTTTGTCGGAGCCCTCGACATGGGCATCCTTGGACCGGCGTTTCCGCTGATCGCGCGCAGCTTCCATGTCTCGCTCGCCTGGATGGCCTGGTCCGTGACCACCTACAGCGTGACCTATGTCGCGGCCACCGTACTCGCCGGTTCCGCCGGCGATCGGCACGGTCGCAAACGCATGTTTCTCGTCGGCATCGTGGCCTTCGCGGTGGCGTCGACG
>DAIBJA010000011.1 GCA_027420455.1 Clostridia bacterium
CACGGCCTGGTTCCCGATCTACTGGGTGAACCTGCACGGGTTCAGCCCGAAGGCGGCCGGCGCGCTGGGCGGGATCGGCTTCTCCGTGCTCGCCGCCCTGGCTCGCGTTTCTGCTGATCGGTGCCGGGATCTATGGGTGGCTCGCGCCCGATGCGCCTTATTTCCAACTGCGCGCGCGTGGCGAAAGCGTGGAGCGGGCGCAGGCGCTGGCCGCCGAGGCGGGGGAGGAGCTGATGCCCAAAGGCTCGGTCTGGGGCGCGCTGATCGCCGCGGCCGACGAGCCGCCCACCTGGGGCCTCGTGTTCCTGTATTTCGTCTCCTTCGGCGGCTTCCTCGCGCTCACGGCCTGGTTCCCGATCTACTGGGTGAACCTGCACGGGTTCAGCCCGAAGGCGGCCGGCGCGCTGGGCGGGATCGGCTTCTCCGTGCTCGCCGCCCTGGCTCGCGTGGTGGGCGGGTCGCTGTCGGAACGCTTCGGCGGCGAGCGCTTCGCCGTCTTCGGCTTCATCCTGGTGGTGCTGGGTGCCGCCGCGCTGACGGCGGTGACCGGTTTCGACATCAACCTGGCGGGCGAGCTGCTGATCGCGGTCGGGATGGGATTCGGCAACGCCGCGGTGTTCAAGATGGTGCCGAAATACGTGCCGAACGCGGTGGGCGGCGCCTCGGGCCTGGTGGGCGGATTGGGCGCGCTCGGCGGGTTCGTCATCCCGCCGCTGCTCGGGCTGTTTGCCGCGGCGCTGGGCGCACGCGGCTATGCCGGCGGCTTCTTCGTCTACGTCGTGCTGGGGGTCGCCGCGATCATCGTCGCCGGCGGCTTCGTCCGCCTGTCGCACCGCCGCGCCGCCGCTTGATCGATCCGGGACCGTATCATGAGCCATTTTCTCGACCGCCTGAATTTCTTCCGCCGCACCGTCGAACCGTTCTCGGACGGCCACGGCGCGGTGACCGACGAGGACCGCGCCTGGGAGGAGGCGTATCGCGGACGCTGGCAGCACGACAAGATCGTGCGTTCCACCCACGGGGTGAACTGCACCGGCTCCTGCTCGTGGAAGATCTACGTGAAGGGCGGCATCGTCACCTGGGAGACGCAGCAGACCGACTATCCGCGCACCCGGCCCGACCTGCCGAACCATGAGCCGCGGGGATGCTCGCGCGGGGCCAGCTATTCCTGGTACCTCTACAGCGCCAACCGCCTGAAGTACCCGCTGATCCGCCGCCGCCTGCTGGAATTGTGGCGCGCGGCGCGGACGGAACTGGAGCCGGTGGCCGCCTGGGCCTCGATCGTCGAGGATCCCGAGAAGGCCAGGAGCTACCGCTCCGCCCGCGGCAAGGGCGGCTTCGTCCGCTCCACCTGGGACGAGGTCACGGAGCTGATCGCGGCCGCCACGGTGCACACGATCCAGCGCTGGGGTCCCGACCGCGTCGTCGGCTTCACGCCGATCCCGGCGATGTCGATGGTCAGCTACGCGTCGGGCGTGCGCTTCCTCTCGCTGATCGGCGGCACCGTGCTCAGTTTCTACGACTGGTTCGCCGACCTGCCGATCGCCTCGCCGCAGATCTGGGGCGAGCAGACCGACGTGCCCGAGAGCGGCGACTGGTACAACGCCGCCTACATGATCATCTGGGGCACGAACCTGCCGCAGACCAGGACGCCGGACGCCCACTTCATGGTGGAGACGCGCTACCACGGCACGAAGATCGCGGCCGTGAGCCCGGACTACGCCGAGTATGTCAAGTTCTCGGATACCTGGCTGCCGGCGCGGCCCGGCACGGACGGCGCGCTCGCCATGGCGATGGCCCATGTCGTGCTGCGCGAGTTCTATGTCGAGCACCCCTGCGACTACTTCCTCGGCTACGTCAGGCGCTTCACCGACCTGCCGTTCCTTGTCCTGCTGCGCGAGGCGTCGGCAGGAGGGAAGTCTGGCTATGCCCCGGACCGCTTCCTCAACATGGCCGACCTCGGGCTTGAGGCCAAGGAGGCCGAGTGGAAACCGCTCGTATGGGACGAGGGGCAGGACAAACCTCTCGCTCCGAACGGCACGATCGGCTATCGCTGGGACGGCTCGGGCCGCTGGAACCTCTCGCTCGACGCGCCGGACGACCGGAAGATCGAACCCGAGCTCACCTTCCTGCACGGCCCGGACGGGGCCCTTCCCATCCTCTTTCCTTATTTCGGCGACGGCGAACGACAGGTACTCCTGCGCCACGCGCCGGTGCGGCGGCTCAAGACGGAGGATGGCGATCTGCTCGTCGCGACGGTCTACGACCTCATGCTCGCGAACGTCGGCATCGCCCGCGGGCTCGCAGGCGACTATCCCAAGGACTACGACGACCCCACGCCGTACACGCCGGCCTGGCAGGAGGCGATCACCGGCGTGCCACGCGGACAGGCCATCGCCGTCGCGCGCGAATTCGCCGACACCGCGGCGCGCACCAAGGGCAGGGCGATGATCGCTATGGGCGCCGGCGTCAACCACTGGTACCACAGCGACATGACCTACCGCGCCATCCTCAACCTCGTGCTCCTCACCGGCGGCGAGGGGGTCAACGGCGGCGGCTGGGCGCACTACGTCGGGCAGGAGAAGATCCGCCCGCTGGAGGGTTTCAGCACCCTGGCGTTCGCCTCGGATTGGCTGCCCGCGACGCGCTGGCAGAACGGCACGTCCTTCTTCTACTTCGCGACGGAGCAGTACCGCTACGACGACACGAAGCTCCTCGAAGTCTCGTCACCTCTCGGCGGGCGGTTCTCGAACCTCCACGCGGCGGACATGAACGCCCTCGCCGTACGGCTCGGCTGGCTCCCCTCCTACCCCCAGTTCAACGAGAGTTCCCTCGAGGTGGCGAAGAAGGCCGAGGCCGCGGGCTGCACGACCGACGAGGAGGTCGCGCGGCACGTGGCGGAGCGGCTGCAGAAGGGCGACCTCCGCTTCGCGGTGGAGGAGCCGTCCGAGCCCGAGAACTTCCCGCGCCTGCTCTTCGTCTGGCGGGGCAACCTCCTGACGTCGAACGGCAAGGGCTACGAGTACTTCCGCGAGCATCTCCTCGGGGCGGAAGGCCACATCCTCGCGGAGCCCAAGGCCGATCCCGGGCTCCATACCGTGCAGTTCAAGGAACCCGCGCCGCGGGGCAAGCTCGACCTCCTCGTCGACATCGACTTCCGCATGACGGGCACCGGCCTCTTCAGCGACGTCGTGCTGCCCGCCGCCACGTGGTACGAGAAGCACGACATCTCGACGACCGACATGCACCCCTACATCCATCCGTTCACGCCGGCGATCTCGCCGCCCTGGGAGGCGAGGAGCGACTGGGGCACCTTCTCCGAGATCGCGAGGGTCTTCTCGCGGCTCGCGAAGGAGCACCTCCCGTCCCAACAGGACCTCATGATGGCGCCCCTGCTGCACGACACCCGATCGGAGCTCGCGCAGCCGCTCGGCAAGGTGCGGGACTGGCGGGCGGGCGAGACGGAGCCGGTGCCGGGCCGCACCATGCCGCGCTTCTTCCTCGTGCCGCGCGACTTCTCTCTCGTCTACGACCGCATGATCACCTTGGGGCCCCGGGCCGTGCAGCAGTCCGCGAAGGGCGTCGTCTCGACCGCCGAGGAGGCGTACGGGCAGCTCCTCGCGGCGCTCGGCCCCTCGCCGGCGAACGGTGTCCCCACGGGCCCGTCGCTCGCCGATGACCGCAACGCCGCCGAGGCCATCCTGCGCCTTTCCGGCACGACGAACGGCCGGCGGGCGGTGGCGGCCTGGCACGCGCTCGAGAAGACGACGGGCCTGACGCTCGCGCAACTCGCCGACGGGCGCGAGCAGGAGTTCTTCTCCTTCAACGACCTTGTCGCGCAGCCGCGCCTGACGATCACCGCCCCGACCTGGAGCGGCATCGAGACGCACGAGCGCCGCTACTCGCCCTTCACGAGCAATGTCGACCTCGGCATCCCCTGGCGCACCGTGACAGGCCGCCAGCAGTTCTACATGGACCACGAGGTGATGCTCGATTTCGGCGAGGGTCTGCCGCTCTACCGGCCGCCGCTCGAGCGGCCGCCCTTCCCCAAGGGCATCGACGGACCCGCGCAGGACCGCCCGCAGGTGACCCTGCGCTTTCTGACGCCCCACAACAAGTGGTCGATCCACACCACCTACGGCGACACGCTCACCATGCTCTCGCTCTTCCGCGGCGGGCCGGTGA
Organism: Clostridia bacterium; assembly: GCA_027420455.1. Lineage (GTDB taxonomy): Bacteria > Bacillota > Sulfobacillia > JAJZYS01 > JAJYTV01 > JAJZQO01. Next base: position 4,186 of record DAIBJA010000011.1, read on the forward strand.
TCTGGCTGAGTCCCAAGGACGCCGAGGCGATCTCGGTGCGCGACAACGACTGGGTCGAGGTGTTCAACCGCAACGGGGCGACCGCGGTGCGGGCGGTGGTGAGCCACCGCATCCCCATCGGCGTCTCGATCATGTACCACGCGCCGGACCAGACGGTTGCGATCCCCGCGACGGCCGTCACGGGCGACCGCGGCGGCGTGCACAACAGCATGACGCGCATCGTGCCGAAGCCGACCCACATGATCGGCGGCTACGCCCAGTTCAGCTACGGCTTCAACTACTACGGGCCGTGCGGACACCAACGGGACGAGTTCGTCGTCGTGCGGCGCCTGGGGGAGGTGCGCTGGCTTGTCGATTAAGGCGCAGGTCGCGATGGTGATGAACCTCGACAAGTGCATCGGCTGCCACACCTGCAGCGTGACCTGCAAGAACACCTGGACGAACCGCATCGGCGCCGAGTACATGTACTACAACAACGTCGAGACGAAGCCCGGCCTCGGGTACCCCAAGCGCTGGGAGGACCAGGAAGAGCGGAAGGGCGGCTGGACGTTGCGCAAGGGCGAGCTCGTCCTGCGCGGCGGCTCGGCGGCGAAGCGCCTCCTGAACCTCTTCTACAACCCGGACCTGCCGGAGATCGACGACTATGGCGCCCCCTGGACCTACGACTACTCCACCGTGATCGACAGTCCCCCGACCGACCATCTGCCGGTGGCCAGGCCGCGCTCGCACCTGACGGGCGAGCCGATCGACCAGCCCGACTGGGGCCCCAACTGGGAGGACGACCTCGCGGGGGCCCCCGAGCGCTGCCGCTTCGACCCGGACATGCGGGGCATCGAGCGGCAGGTGCAGTTCGCCTTCGAGCAGACCTTCATGTTCTACCTGCCGCGCATCTGCGAGCACTGCCTCAATCCGTCCTGCGTCGCCTCCTGTCCCTCGGGGGCGATCTACAAGCGCCAGGAGGACGGCATCGTGCTCGTCGACGAGGAGGCCTGCCGCGGCTGGCGCTACTGCGTCAGCGGCTGCCCCTACAAGAAAGTCTATTTCAACTGGCGCACCTACAAGGCGGAGAAGTGCACCTTCTGCTACCCGCGCATCGAGGCGGGCATGCCGACGATCTGCTCCGAGACCTGCGTCGGGCGCCTACGCTACCTCGGCGTCCTGCTCTACGACGCGGACCGCGTCAAGGAGGCGGCCTCGGCGGAGCGGGAGCAGGATCTCGTGCGCTCGCAGCTCTCCCTCTTCCTCGATCCGCGGGACCCCAAAGTCATCGAAAGGGCCCGCGCAGACGGCATCAACGAGGCCTGGCTCAAGGCGGCGCAAGCGTCTCCCGTCTACAAGCTCGCCGTCACATGGGGGATCGCCTTGCCGCTCCATCCCGAGTTCCGCACCCTGCCGATGGTCTGGTACATCCCGCCCTTGAGCCCCATGCTCGAGCCGCTCGAGGCGAAGGGCAGCCTGGACGCCGCCGAGGTGCTGCCGGCGATCGACGCCATGCGCATCCCGCAGGAGTACCTCGCAAACCTGCTCTCAGCCGGCGACACGGCGGTGATCCGGAGGGTGCTCATAAAGCTCGCGGCGATGCGCATGCAGATGCGCCGACGCATGCTTGGGCTTCCCGAGGACCCCGGCTACCTCGAGGCCGCAGGTCTCACGGCGGACGACGTCGAGCAGATGGTGCGCCTCCTCGCGATCGCGAAATACAACGACCGCTACGTGATCCCCACGGCAAGGCGCGAGGGCAACCCGAACGTCGCGCTGGCGCAGGGGGCCGCGTCGTTCGACGAGCTGATCCCGCCCGAAGGACTCCTGACACGGGCGCGCGAGCGCAGGCCGCAGCCATGACGGGAAGGCAGAAGCTCCTGAAGCTCGCCTCGCTCCTGCTCGACTATCCCGATGAGGAGCGCGGGCGCCTCCTCGGCGAGTGCGAGCGCCTTGCGCGCAGCCTTGCGGCGGGCGACGGACGGGACCTCCTCGGCCGCTTCCTGCGGGAGATTCGCACCATGCCGCAAGCCGAGCTCGCGGCCCATTACTCCGAGATCTTCGACTTCCACGAGGAGAACGCGCTCTACCTCACGTTCCACGAGGCGGGCGAAGGCTCCGAGCGGGCCCGGCTGCTCCTGGACCTCAAAGGGCGTGCGCGCGAGGCCGGCTATGAGGTGCCCGAGGACGAGCTGCCGGACTACCTGCCCCTCCTGCTCGAGCTGCTCGCCGTGCGGCCGAAAAGCGGTGACGACCTCGCCCCGCGCGTCGGGCGGTGCGTCGGGCGGCTCACAGCAAATCTCGCGCGGGCGAAAAGCCCCTACCGCTTCCTGCTCGCCGCCGCGGGCACGGTCCTGCCCACATCCGGGGAGGCAGGCGGTCTTGCGCCCCCCGCCGCGCGTAGCGCCGCCGAGGACGACGTACCCTACCCACTGCACCACGCGCAGTCCTAGCCGGGGCGGGAGGAGAGACCATGGACGTCTTTCTCTGGATCATCTACCCGTACATCACCCTGACCCTGCTGGTGGTCGGGCTCTTCTTCCGCTACTCGACCGACCCCATGGGCTGGACGTCGAAGTCGAGCGAGCTACTAGAAAAGCGCCAGTTGCGCGTCGCGAGCCCCCTCTTCCACTGGGGCATCCTCGCCGTCTTCGCGGGCCACGTCGCGGGGCTTTTGATCCCGAAGGAGTTCTATAACGCCATCGGCGTCGGCCAGGAGGCCTACCACTTCGTCGCCGTCGCGGGTGGGCGCATCACCGGTATCGCGGCCCTGATCGGTCTCTTCCTGCTGATCGTGCGCCGCCTCTCGGTGAAAAGGGTGCTGCTCAGCACCTCGACGAGCGACCTCGTCGCGCTCCTCGCCCTCGTCGTGACGGTAGGGCTCGGCATGGGCATCACGGGCGTCTACGACTGGCTCTTCGGCGCCTACCACTATCGCAGCACGATCGGCCCCTGGATCCGCGGCATCCTCGTGCTGCACCCGAACATCGCCCTGATGCGCGGCGTGCCTTTCATCTTCAAGCTCCACATCGTCGCGGCGTTCACCTTCTTCGCCATCTCGCCCTGGACGCGCCTCGTCCACATCTGGACCTTTCCCTTCGGCTACCTGCGCCGCGCGCCGATCCAGTACCGGATCCGCTACGGGCTGCGCCCTGTGCGCCGGAAGCAGGGCCTCGACCCGGATCCGGAGTAGCCAAGCGCGTCACAAGGTCGGCGAGCCTCAAAAAAGGCAGCAGATGAAGCGGCGCAGGCCGCCAGAGCCGTCAGGCAGCGCTGCGGCGGGTATATCGGCCCCGACCGAAAGCGACCCTATCGAACGCGCCGGTCGCAACGGCTGGCGCTGCGCTGCCGAGGAGATGACCTGATGCCAGCCGAGACCGAACCGCAGAACTTCGTCACGACGCGCCTCGACGCGCTCGCGCGCTGGGCCGAGGGTGGGTCGCTCTGGCCGCTCCCGTTCGGCACCGCCTGCTGCGCCATCGAGTTCATGTCCGTCGCCTCCTCCCGCTACGATCTGGCGCGCTTCGGCGCCGAGGTGATGCGGTTCAGCCCCAGGCAGTCGGATGTCCTGCTCGTCATGGGCACGATCACCGACAAGATGGTGCCGGTCCTCAAGAACATCTACGAGCAGATCGCCGATCCGAAGTGGGTGATCGCGATGGGCGCCTGCACGGTCTCGGGCGGCTTTTACCGCTCGTACAACGTCGCCCAGGGCATCGACGAGTTCCTGCCGGTCGACGTCTACATTCCAGGCTGCCCGCCGACCCCCGAAGCCGTCCTGCACGCGGTCATCACGCTGCAGGAGGGCATCAAGAACGGCAGCCTGCGGCGTGGCCGCAGCCACAGGCCACCGCACCCCTGGACCTATGACGCGTCCGTGACGAAACTGATGCCCCCGGCCGACGGTCTGCAGGCCTTTTCCACATCGGCAGGCGACGCCGGAGGTCTCGCGGTCCACAAGCTCCGCCGGGCCTTCGGCGACAAGGTGCTCGCGGTGAGGAACTTCCGCAGCGACCTCACGCTGCGCCTCGAGCGGTCGGTGCTGCTGGAAGCGGCCAGGCTCCTGCGCCAGGACCCCGAGCTCAGTTACGACATGCCGCTCGACATCTGCGGCGTCGATTACCTGAAGCGCACGCCGCGGTTCGATGTCGTGTACCACCTCAGGTCCCTCGAGCACGGGCACAAGATCCGCCTGGAGGTGGGGGTGCCCGAAGACGACCCCGTCGTTCAGAGCGTGACGCCTGTCTGGCGCGGTGCGAACTGGTTCGAGCGCGAGGCCTACGACCTCTACGGCATCCGCTTCCTTGGCCATCCAGACCTTCGGCGCATCCTGACGCACAACGGCTTCGGCAACATCCACCCGATGCGCCGGGACTACCCGCCCGGGCTGCGCCAACCCTTCGACGAACCGGCGACCCTGCCGATCGCCGAGCGCTCGCCCATAGGCGAGGACGGCCAGGAGATCGTGCAGCAGCCGACGATCCTCAACATCGGTCCCTCGCATCCCGCGACGCACGGCACCTTCCGCATCGTCGCGAGGGTCGACGGAGAGAAGGTGCGCGAGGCGGATGTGGAGCTCGGGTATCTCCACCGCAACTTCGAGAAGATGGCCGAGACCCACACCTACCACAACATGATCCCGTACTGCGACCGCCTCAACTACTGCTCGAGCTTCATGAACAGTTCCGGCTTCGTCATGGCGGTCGAGAAGCTGATGGGCGTCACCATCCCCGAGCGCGCGCAGTACCTGCGCGTCATCCTGAGCGAGCTCAGCCGCATCATGGACCACGCGGTCTGCATCGGCACGAACCTCATGGACATGGGGCTGATCAGCAGCTTCTTCTACCTCTGGAACGTCCGCGAGGAGATCTACGACCTCCTTGAGGAGTGCTCCGGCGCCCGCATGATGGTGAGCTTCGTACGGATCGGCGGCTTTCTCGCCGACGTTCCCGAGGACTTCAGAGAGCGCGTCGAGGCGATCCTCGAGCACGTGCCACCGGTCCTGCGCGACACCGACCGCATGATCACCCGCAACGCCCTCGCCCGTGACCGCATGCGCGGCGTCGGGGCCATCTCGAAGGAGGACGCCATCG
>DAIBJA010000014.1 GCA_027420455.1 Clostridia bacterium
ACGATCGACGTCTCCAGTCAGGGCGGCACGGTGAGACTCGAACCCTCGCAAACCTTCTACCCGCAGGTGACGGGACCGGCACAGGCGAACGGCCTGCCGGCCCTCGCCTCGAGTGCGCTCGCGGACGTCTACACGGTGCTATCGGGCTGGCAGGGCAGCCAGGCGACCCTGCTGCTCATCGTGGAGCCTTTGGTGAGCTGGATCTGGACCGGGGCGCTCATCGTGGTACTCGGCATCCTGCTGTCCCTCTCGGACGGCCGGGGAGAATCCCCGGGACACCCCCTGGGCAAGGAGGCGAAGGCGTGGATCGCCTGACCTTCGCGCTTGTGGCCCTCGCTGTGGTGCTGCTGGCCGTCCTGCCGCTCGTTCAGCTGCAGCGTAGCGCGCCGCCGCCGCGTGCCGAGGCGGAACCGTCGCTGCGCGCCGCGCTGGAGGAGGACCTCCGTACGGGCAAGATCACGCCCGCAGAGTATGCGCAGGCCGAGCGGGAGGGCGAGGTATGAAGCTGAAGCAGCACCTCTTTGCCGCGACCCTGCTGTCCGCCTCGGCCCTCCTCGCAGCGCCGGTGCAGGCTAGTGCTGCCCCTGCGCCGCTGTCGGTGCTGGAGATGGCCGTCACCTATGCGCATGGCGCGCTCCAGGTCTACGAGATCGCGGCTGGGTCTCCAGGCTCACAGGTGGCGCTGCCGCTGGCCGTCGGGGCGCAGGCGCTCGCGGTGACGGGCGGAACCTACAGCTTGACGCCTTCCCGCGGTGCCGTTCTCATCCAGAGCACGTCGGGGCAGGTCAGTGCACGCTATGCGATTCCGACCGCGACCGACCGTGACTACCTGCTCGTCTGGCATGCGCCGGCGGCGATCGGCCGCGTGCTCATGCTTACGGGCCCGACCGTACATCCGTCGGGACTCGGCATGGCGCCCTTCACTCTCGGCGGACGTGTGCTGGTAGGTGGCCAGTCGCTGATCAGTTTCAACGCCAAGAACATCCCGGCTGGGTTCACGGAGCGCTGGATGCTCGAGATCGGCCAACCTGGGGGCTGGATCGCGAATCTGCTCGCGGGGCTCGGCATCGCGCTGCCGCTGCTCTTCATCGCGCTCGCACTCCGCCAGGCTCTGCAGGGCAAAGCCCGCAAAGCTGCATAGCAGGCCCGCTGGGCCAGAGCCGTGGCAACCGGGCGGGTGCGGACGAAGGTGCCGCCCAGAGAGTCACCGTGACCTTCCCGCCCGCTCGCTCGCGAGACAAGACGGTGGCAGACCGCGGCATATTGCAGGAGGAGCGCGGGCGCCCTTCCCTCGGCCGGAGGTTCACCTGTCCTGGAGGTGCGCCAGGAGCCACCCGCGGCGGCCAACGGCGGATGGGGCCGCCTACCGTGGTTTGCGCCTGCGGATTGCGCCATGTCCGATAGGAAAGATGAGCGTGCAGCCGAGGCATGCGGCAGCTACCTGAACCCGCCAGGTGCCGAGTCCTGGCGCCGCTGATGCGCAGGAACGCATCAGCGGCAGACTTTGCGCCGTCATCTCGATCGGCCCTTCGCGCTCTTCGAGCGTGAAGCTGCCTTTCAGGACCCAGAGCGCTGCAACCGCATCCTTGCCGGGAATGACGACGGCCTCGGCCGTCAATCGCCCGCAGCGTACTGCCGTGCGCGGCGTCAACCACGTCTGCCGCGTGTAGAAGAGCAGCTGGCTCTCAAGACACAGGATGGAGTCCTGCAGCACTTTTGGGCATGCCACCACGGTCGGAACGAACGGGGCGCCCTGAGTCGACGCGGCTGGGAGCGCTAGGCAGACAGGCATGGTCTGGAGCAGCTCCACCTGCTGAGCCACCTCGCAGAGCAGGATTCCACCTGCAGTGCTGACCAGGTTGCCCCGGTTGTAGGCGATGGATGAGAAAGGCATGCGACACCACCGCCGCTTACGGATTGGTGCAGCCTGAGACGTCCTTGATGACCCGGGTCCAGCCCTGGCGCCAGCGGTCAAGACCGAACGTCTCAGCCACTTCGCGCGCGCGGCGGCCCAGGCGGGCCCGCAATTCGGGGTCGCGCTTGAGCCGCAGGGTCGCGTCGTACAGGGCCCGCGCCGTCGGCTCGATCAGGAGTCCGCTGTAGTTGTCCTGGACGAGATCAGAGAGGCCGCCTACCGGCGTCGTCACGACGGCGCAACCGCTGGCCATGGCCTCTAGGCAGGAGAGCGACGTGCCTTCCGTCGACTTCGATGGAATCCATGCAATGTCCGTATGCCGATAGAGGTCCGGCATGAGATGCGGGGGCAACCAATAGTAGTACACACGGTCGTGGGACGAGGCCCAGGCCATGAGCATGCGCTCCATCCCGTCGTCGTGGGCGCGGCCGACGAAGTGCACCTCGATATCGGGGTCGTCTTCGGTCAGCCAGAGGGCCGCCCTTCCGGCCTCGTTGATGCCGCGCACGGTGGTGGCGCGCCTGGGGAAGGCGACGCGGACTCGATCGCCTGATCTTGCCTTGGGCGTAAACGCCTTGGTGTCCACGAAGTTCGGCACGTAGACAAACTTCGTGGCCAGGGTCGGCCACGTGGCGCGCACCCAATTGATGGTTGCCGTGTCGACCGAGACCACGCGGCGCACGCCGCCTATGGCGAGCTCCAGCCGGCGCAGCCACTCATCCCGCTCCGGCTGAGTCGGATGGAACTTGTCGGTGCCGGGATGGTCCCAATAGATGCCGTGCGAAACGGAGATGCTGCGCGGGAACGCGGTCGGGTAGGCAAGGAAGGTCACGAAGTATATCGCGAGGTCGGCGTCGACCGCCTGCTCGAAGAAGACTTGGTTCAAGTGCGGCATGGTCTGGTAGGGGACGTCGCTCTCGGGTACGCCCCGGAGAGGGACGCCGGGAATGATTTCCTTGCGCCAGTTATCGCCGATCTGCCACCACTCGACCTCGTAACCCAGGTCGAGCAGGAGATGCGTCAGCTCTACACCGTAGCGCTCGGCGCCACCGTAAACCTGGCGCATGCCTGACGGCTCGAGGTGGTTCGACGTAAGGATCGCCACGCGTTGAGTCAATGCAGAACACGCTCCGTTCAGGTTCGAGTCGGAGGGCGGGCAGCGCCCCGGGGATGCCACTAGCTCAGAGCCACGAACACGATGTCGAAGCCGACATCGATATTCTGGTAGGTCGATTGAGCGCTGGCGGGCAGAATGACCTCGAACTGCACGTCCTCGTTACCGGTGGCGAGGGTGAGATCTTGCCCCGGGCTGGCCGGCTGGTCGATCAGGGCCGACATCGTCCCCGCGAACAGCGGCGATGCCGTGGCGTCTGGTGAACCTGCAGTGACGCTGACCAGGAGTTCCGACACGAGTCGCGTCGCGGCGGCTTTCGTCGTCGTGCCGCTGGGTGACCAGTTCACGGTCACCTGGAAGAACTCGTCGACGCTGCCGGTGTTGGACACGTTGACAACGCCGGTTGCCGTGGATCCCGGCGTCATGTTGGTGGCGGTGACGATCGCATCGGTGGGGGAAACCGCAAGCGCCACGTCGCCGGTATTGGCCTGGTTGCCGGTCGGGTCGGTGATCCCGAAGGTGAACGCCATGGTAGCATCCTCTTTCTTCGTGGTGGAGTTCCCCAGGGGCGCTGCCCGGATTATGTTATGTGGCCGCGACCCCATGGACACGGTCCAGACAGAACAATGCGACATAAATTGTTGGGGGGAAGTTGTTCACCATCGAGGGGGGTGCCCGAGTTGGCTCGCGTGGTTGCCATGCTGCCTGTCCGCAATGAGGAGAGTCGGTATCTCTCGCGTGTATTGGCAGGGCTCGCGGAGCTGGCGGATGTCATCGTGGCCTACGACGACGCCTCGACCGACGCGACCGTCGAGATCTGCCGCTCGTCGCCCAAGGTGGAGGTCCACCGCGGCCTCTCACCGCTGTTTCCCGTGGATGAAGCCGCATTGCGCGAGAACCTGTGGCACCTGGTGCTGAAGCATGAGCCGGAGTGGGTGCTGGCGCTCGACGCCGACGAGGAGTTTGAACAGCGGGCCGTTGCCGAATTGCCGCGTCTCATGGACCAGGGCGATTACGACGTGATCGCATGTCGGATCTTCGATCACTGGGGGAGCGAGAGCCATGTGCGGGTAGATGGCCCATGGAACCCCTGGAACCGATTTTCACCAGTCGCGGTTCGAGTCGCGCAGGGTATCCCGTCTGCCTGGCCGCCCCGTCCGATCCACTGCGGCCGGTTTCCGCGCGCCTATCTCGACCGGTCGACGTTCTACAGCCACCTGCGCGTCCGCCATTTCGGCTGGGCGCGGCAGGAGGACCACCTGCGCAAGTATCTCTTCTATCGTGAGCGCGACCTGTCGGTCGCCGGCAAGGTGAGACAGCAGACGGAGTCGATCATCAGCGCGCATGTCAAGCTGGAACCGTGGCTGGAGGCTCGCCCGGCGCCGTGGCTGGCGGAAAGGCAGGAAGGATAGCATGCGGATTTCACTGGTGATACCGAATCTCCTGACCTGGGACGGGGAGCGCCTTGTGACCGGCGGCCTCGAGCGCCTGGCGTGGCATCTCATCGATGTGATGCGGGATGAGGGCTATGAGGTCGACGTGCACCAGAATGCCAGTCGTGACTGGCAGCGAACCGTGCAAGGCGTGTCCGTGCGGGGACACGGGCTGGCCGCAATCTCTCCGCTGGCGGCGCTCGAATCCATCCACCACGAGACGGAGCGTTGCCTCTATCTCTCGATCCTGCAGGAGCCAAGGGCGTTCCGGCCCCACTCGCTCGTGGTTTCGCACGGCGTTTGGTGGGACGGCAAGGGCATCGCGGCCGAATCTCATCTCAACCTCTGCCGCAGCGTTCTCGAGCAGGCGGCAGAGGTCGTGTCGGTGGACTACAACTTCAAGAACGTGATGCGGGCGACGTTCCCGGACTACGCCGACCGCATCACGGTGATTCCAAACCCCGTGGATCTCGCCAGATTCCACCCGCCGGCCGCGCAGCGCCAGGGCAAGGTGCAGGTCCTCTTTCCGCGCAGGCTGGATCCTGCGCGCGGGCTCGACCTGTTCCTGGATGCCATGGCACCGCTTCTTGGCGAGCGAAGGGACATGGAGGCGGTGCTCGCCGTGGACGCGAACGATCCGGCCAAGACGGGGGAGCTGCATGAGAGGCTCGCAGACTTGACCGCGGCCGGTTCGGCCCGAGTGCAGACCGCTACCTTCGACCAGATGCCTGAGCTCTACCGCCGCGCGGACATCGTCGCCATCCCTTCGCTCTACAGCGAGGGCACATCACTCTCGCTGCTGGAGGCGCTCGCATCGGGATGCGCGGTGGTGGCCAGCGATGTCGGCGGCATCACCAACGTCGTGCTGGATGGTTTCAATGGCCTCCTGGTGCCACCGCAGGCGCACTATCTGCGTGAAGGCATTGCCGCCTTGGCGGCGGACCCCGACCTGAGGGCGCGCCTTGGCGCCAACGCGTGCGCCAGTGCGGTCGCCTTCGCCCTGCCGCGCTGGGCGGCAACATGGCGCGGCGTCCTGCTCCGCGTGTACGGTGATCCTTGAGACGTCAGGGCGCATGTGCCCCGTCCGGCCGGGAAGCGGGAATGGGGGGCGGCGAACGCTGCGCTCACGCCGCCCTTGCGGCGCCTGGGAGGGGAGACAAGGGACGGGACCGGGCTATGCTGCCCGGTCCCGTCCCTCATCCTTCGGCTGCGCGTCAGAGCGGCTTCGGGTGGTCGGTCGCCTCCCAGTCCCGGCCGGCGGCCAGCGGGATGCCCTGCCCGCGGAAGAACGCCACCGCAGCCGCGAACATGCCCATGCCTGCCCAGCTGCCGAGGATATCGCACTCGGCGTCGACGCCCGTGGTGCCCAGCAGTAGAGCCAGGTGACCGAGCTCTGCCTCTGGGTGCGCCTGCACCCAGAGGCCGCCTTCGATGTCGAAGAGATCCTCGCCGCAACTGCGCCTGAGCCGGTCCAGCACCTCCTGGCCAAATCTTCGTACAGCGGGGTTTTCCCGCTGGTCGTGTTCCGCCTGATGATCGCGGGCGATGGCGCCGACGCAGACCGTCACGACCTTGAGGCCGAGCCGCTGGCCGGAGGCGGCGATGGCCTGGCCGAATTCCTGCAGAAGAGAGGGTGACGCCGTCGCGACACCGAGCGGGAGGACCGGCAGATCCTCGGCGGGCCAGAGGTGCCGCAGCACGGCAGCCGTCTGGGGCGACAGAGGCGTGTCCTCGAGGAATGCAGGCAGCCCGAAGTCGATGGCCGTGTCGATCAGGGTCCGGGTCATGTCCGGCGCTGCATGACTGTGGTACAGACCCGACGCGTCGCGCGGCGGCTGCACCTCTCCGACCGCGAAGGCGCGTGGCCGCCAGAGGGCATCGATCGCGACGAGAAGGTCGGGTCGGGCGGAGGCGAGCAGAGCCTGCGCCCTTTCGGTGCTCTCGACGAGCGTGCGATCGCCGGGGATGTCCGGCGGTACCAGCAGTGCGAGCAGGTCACGCATTGAGGGGCCTCCCAGAGCGCATCATCCGCACCATTATAGGCGCTGCACTCCCTACTGCCCAATGGGCGACGGAGTGGGCGGTCAGTCGGACGCGAGGTGGAGGCGGATGGCGGACGCGAGTTCGCCTGGATCCTGGTCGCGATCCACCTCGACGACGACCTGCCGATAGGTATCGTGATTGAGGGCCAAGGTCAGGCAGCGGTCAGGATCGTGGAAGTCGTAGAAGATGCTCCCGTCGCCCGTGATGAAGGTGCCGGCGGTCTTGACCCCTGGCAGGTTCGTGCCGATGCGCAAGCCGCGGAAGAACGCCTCCGGCACGGGACCTGTGGAGACCGAGGCGATGTGGCTGTAGGGCAGGTGGAAGGCGCCGTGCAGCGACAGGATCTCGTCGCCCAGGCTGAGCGTGATCTGGAGCCGGTCGGGTGCCACTTCGACATGCGCTATTGCGAAGGCCCCCCATGAGATGGTCTGGCTGGATGTTCGCTGCGGCCGACAGTGCCTCCTGTGGCGGTTCCCCAGGGCGCCTGGCTGGCGGCTGGTAGTGGCCTGATGTTCACTCGGCAGTGTCGTGGGACTCGTCGCGGCTGTGCGTCGGTACCGTGGTGCGGCTGCCGAGCCTTACCGCTGGCAAGGAAGCTGCTAACCCTTGCCAGGCCCTCTCGCTGACAACTGCTTGCCAGGATTAGAAGATCTGGGTATTCTCTGGCCAAAGGCGCCATGCGCGAGGGCCGGCCGACGGTCGGCTTCGCGTCCGGTGTGGAATGCGGGGTGATCGGATTGGAGCCGTTTCAGGAGCCGGACAACATCCTCGCGCAGGAACTCCTGCGCGAGCAGGAGATGCTCGACGAGCAGACTCTGGTGGTCTCCGACGGGCAGGATGGCGCCAGCCGGGGAAGCGGGAAGCTGAGGTCCTTCCTGCGGGCGATCTTGCGCCGGCAGAAGGGATGAGCCTTCGTGCTTGACCGGGCTCGTCGCCAACGGTAAAGTCACCCTAAGAGTTCTTCGGCTCGAGGCCTGCGACAATTTGACCCCGCCATGGCGGGGAGAGACCGATGCGGAAGAGAGTAACGCCACGCCAATGTGGAGCGAACCGGGAATGGTGCGAGCCGGGACGGCGGCGGGGCGCGAAGATCACTTCCAAGGTACGCGGCGAGACGGCGCCCTGGGGCGGCGAGGTAGCTGGCGACGCGTGGCGCACGTGACGCGCTGGAAGCCCGGCTGCGGCCGGGGAAGCAAGGTGGTACCGCGGTGACAGCCCGCCCTCGTGTAGGCTGTCACCGCTTTTATTCGGAACAGGGGAGGCTACTTCCATGGACTACCGCGAAACGGTTCTCTTGCCGAAGACGGAATTCCCCATGCGCGCAAACCTGCCCGAGCGGGAGCCTGAATGGCTCCGCTACTGGAATGAGCATGGCCTTTACCAGGCCGCGCTCGAGTTGCGCGCCGACAGCGAGCCCTTCATCCTCCACGACGGCCCGCCGTACGCCAACGGCGATATCCACATCGGGACGGCCATCAACAAGGTGCTCAAGGACACGGTGACCCGCTTTCAGACGATGCAGGGCCGGCCGGCCCCGTACGTGCCCGGCTGGGACACGCACGGGCTGCCGATCGAGATGCTGGCCCTGCGCGAGATGCGCCGCGACCGCCACAGCCTGGACGACCTCGCGCTGCGGCAGGCGTGCCGGGCTTTCGCTGAGCGTCACATCGCACAGATGACGGAGCAGTTCAAGCGCCTCGGGGTGCTCGGGGACTGGGAACACCCCTACGTGACGATGGATCCCGTCTACGAGGCGCAGGAACTCAGGGTCTTCGGTGAGATGTACGAGCGCGGCCTCGTCTACAAGGGCTTCAAGTCGGTGCACTGGTGCCCCGTGGATGAGACAGCCCTGGCGGAGGCGGAGATCGAGTACAAGGACGTCGCGTCGCCGTCGATCTATGTCAGCTTCCCGATCGAGTCCGCGCCGGCGGCTGCGGACCTCGTCGGAGCGGGCCTCGTGATCTGGACGACGACACCATGGACCCTTCCTGCCAACGAGGCGGTCGCGTTGCACCCGGACCTTCTCTATGGGCTCTACGAGAGCGAGCACGGACGCCTCATCATCGCGGCAGCCGCCGAAGAGCGCCTGAAGGGGACGCTGGGCCTCGGCCGCATGCTGCGTGAGGTGCCGGCTCCGGACCTCGAGGGTGCGCTCCTCGGCCATCCGGTCTTCGACCGGCAGGTGCCGGTCGTCTACGGCGGACACGTGACGGCGGAGGACGGGACCGGTGCTGTGCACACGGCACCGGGGCATGGTGAGGAGGACTTCGAGATGGGCCGGCAGTACGGCCTGCCGGTGACGGTGCCTGTCGACGACCACGGCGTCTTCAACGAGCTCGCGGGCCCGTTCCAGGGTCTGCGCTACGACGAGGCGCAGCCGAAGATCCTCGACTACGTCAGGGAGCGCGGCAGGCTCCTGCGCTCGGAGGAGATCCGCCACCAGTATCCCCACTGCTGGCGCTGCCGCGGTCCAGTGCTCTTCCGGGCGACGGAGCAGTGGTTCGGCTCGGTCGAGACCATCCGGGACGAGATCCTGAAGGCGACCGGCAAGGTCGCGTGGGTACCTGGCTGGGGCGAGGCCCGCATGCGCCAGATGACGGCGGAGCGCGCGGACTGGTGCATCTCCCGCCAGCGGGTCTGGGGCGTGCCCATCCCCGCCTTCTACTGCGAAGGCTGCGGCGAGGTGCTGGTGACACGGGAGACGGTCGGCAGGGTCGCCGAGATCGTCGCAGAGCGGGGTGCCGACGCCTGGTGGCAGATGGAGCCGGAAGAACTCCTGCCAGATGGGCAGCGCTGCCCGCACTGCGGTGGCACGAGCTTCCGCAAGGAGAAGGACATCCTCGACGTCTGGTTCGACTCGGGCTCGTCGCACGCGGCCGTGCTCATGACCAGGCCCGAGTTGCGCTGGCCGGCGGACCTCTATCTCGAGGGGCCGGACCAGTTCCGCGGCTGGTTCAATTCATCGCTGACCACAGCCGTTGCGACCAAGGGGGAGCCGCCCTATCGCGCCGTTCTCTGCCACGGCTTCGTGGTCGACGGCGACGGACGCAAGATGTCGAAGTCGCTGGGCAACGTCGTGCGTCCCTCGGAGATCCTCGACAAGTTCGGCGCGGACATTCTGCGCCTTTGGGCCACGAGCGCCGACTTCACCGCCGACGTGCACGTCAACCAGGAGATCCTGGCCCAGGTGGCGGAGGGCTACCGCAAGATCCGCAACACCTTGCGCTTCCTGCTCGGCAACCTGCAGGACTTCGACCCCGCCGCGGACATGGTGCCCCTCGAGGAACTCGACGGGCTCGAGGGCTACATGCGGGGCCGGCTAGGCCGTCTCGTCGAGGCGTGCGAGCGGGCTTACAGCCAGTACCAGTACCAGGCCATCTACTACCACGGGCTCAACTTCTGCTCGGTCGACCTCTCGAGCCTCTATCTCGACGTGCGCAAGGACCTGCTCTACTGCGGCGGTCGTGCCGATCGCTCGCGCCGCGCGGCGCAGACCTTCATCTGGCACGCGGCGTCGGCGCTCGCTCGCCTCTTCGCGCCGATCCTCTCGTTCACGGCGGAAGAGGTGTGGTCCTATCTCCCAGGTGCGCGTGACGCGGCCTGGTCCGTGCATCTCGCCGACTTTCCGCACGCATCGGACTATCCCGTCGCCGAAGCCCTCGAGCAGCGCTTCACCGCCCTCCTTGAGCTGCGCGACGAGGCGCTCAAGGCTCTCGAGCTCGCGCGGGCCGAGAAGCGCATCGGCAAGTCGACCGACGCGGAACTCATGTTCACCCTGCCTCCGGGCGACCTGTGCGACCTTGCGGAGCGCGAACGGGACCTGCTCGCGGACCTCTGCATCGTCTCGCGGGTGCTGGTGCGCGAGGGTGAGCGCGGAGTGGATGTCGAGTCATCGTCGACGCCGCGCTGTGAGCGTTGCTGGCTGCACCGCGAGGACGTCGAGGACGACCTCTGCGGGCGCTGCCGCTCGGTTCTGCACCCCTGATGGCTGAGGAGCCCAGGGAGCCGGGCCAGGCCCGGGCAGACGCGCCTACGGCGAAGGAACCCGCAAAGGTGCGCCCGGAACTCGCCGAGCGCATCGCGGACTACATGGAGTCTGTCAACCTGGGCGCCTACGTCGACCTCTACCGGAGACCGTGGCGCATGCTCGGCCTCAACTTCGTCGCGGGTCTCGCCCGCGGCGTGGGCATGGCCATCGGTTTCGCGATCCTGGGCGCGTTCATCATCTACATCTTGCGCTCCTCGTTCCTGGACAACCTACCCGTGATCGGCAAGATCATCGCCCAGCTCGTGCGCATCGTGCAGCACGAGATGCAGGGGGGCGTCGGGAGGTAGGTTCCAGTGGAGATTGAGGTCAGGCTTGAGCGGCGCAGGCAGGAACTGCTGGGCCGGATCGACGAATTGCGCGACGACGGCCTCGGCGCGTCCTTCAAGGAGTCGACGCAGGAGCTCTCGAGCTACGACAACCACTCGGCCGACAGTGCGAGCGAACTCTTCGAGCGTGAAAAGGACTTCGGACTCGTGGAGGGGCTGCAGGCGCAGGTCCAGAAAGTGGAGGCAGCTCAGCATCGTCTCAAGGCAGGCAGCTACGGCCGCTGTCTGCGCTGTGGCCAGAGGATCGAGCCCGAACGGCTCGAGGCGCTTCCCTGGGCGGAGACGTGCGCCGCGTGCGCCGCGAGGGAGGTCGAGCGCAACCGCCTGAGGCCGCCGGTGGGGCACGCCTTGCCGCGCGAGCACGAGATGTTTGCCCACTCCTTCCGCGACGGCCGGGACGAAGTCGAGTTCGACGGCGAGGATACGTGGCAGGCTCTCGCGCGCTACGGCAATGCGGATTCGCCGCAGGATGCGCCCCCGGCCGTGCGCGTCGACGAGGCCTACGTGGATTCCGGCGAGTTGCATGGCGCCGTGGAAGGCGTCGAGCTGCTCGTAGACGAAGAAGGCGAAGCGCTGTCCATCCACAGTAGGGAGGTCGATCCGGACATTTGATCGCCATCCTGGTGGCCATCGTGATCTTTGTTTTGGACCGCATCACCAAGAGCTGGGCTGTGGCCCATCTGGTGCTCGGCGCGAGCGTGCCCGTCCTGCCGCTTCTTGACTGGACGCTCGTCGAGAACCGGGGCGCGGCCTTCGGCCTGCTTTCCGGAGCGACCGCGGGGCTGATTCTGGTTGCGCTGGCAGCCGTGATCGGACTGATCGTCCTCTTGCGCCGGCGGCCCTCGGTCATCGTGCAACTCGGTGTCGGCGGGGTTCTGGGGGGCGCCTTGGGCAACCTCTACGACCGCATCATGCAGCAGAGCGTTGTCGACTTCATCGACGTGCGGGTTTGGCCCTACGTCTTCAACGTGGCCGACATCGGGATCACCATCGGCGCGATCGTGCTGATCGTTGCCCTATGGCGCCAGAACTGACCGCCAGCGTGCCGGCGGAACTGGCCGGCGAGCGCTTCGATGTCGCCCTTGCTCGACTTTCCGGCCTGACGCGCAGCCAGGCGCAGCTGCTGGTGCGCCAGGGAGTGGCACTTCTCGGCGGACGGCATGCCGCGCCGTCGCGCAAGGTGGCTCCCGGCGACGAAATTTCCTGGCCCGCGAGGGAGCCGGAGCATCTGCACGCCGAGCCCCAGGACCTGCCGCTCGAGATCGTGTTCGAGGACGAGCACCTCATGGTCGTCGACAAGCCGAGGGGACAGGTGGTGCATCCGGCAGCGGGGCACCGCGATGGCACGCTCGTCAACGCAGTGCTGCACCATGTCGGATCCCTGCCGGGGGGAGACCTCCTGCGGCCGGGAATCGTCCATCGCCTGGACAAGGACACGTCCGGCCTGATGCTGGTGGCCAAGAGCGAGGTCGCGTTCCGCCGGCTGCAGAAGATGATCGCGGCGCGCGCGGTCCACCGCACGTACGACGCCCTCGTCCAGGGAGCGCCGAAGGCCGGGAGCGGCACGATCGACCGTCCGATCGGGCGGAGGGCGGGAGACCGCCAGCGCTTCGGCGTCGTTCCGGGCGGTCGCGCGGCCGTGACGCACTGGCAGCTGCGCAGGGCGCTTGGTCGCGAGAGCTGGCTCAGGCTGCAGCTCGAGACGGGGCGCACCCATCAGATCCGCGTGCACCTGCAGTCGATCGGACTGCCAGTGGTGGGTGATCCCGTCTATGGCAGAGACCCGCGCGGCGCGGGGCAACTGCTGCATGCGGTGCGCCTGAGGCTCGAGCACCCTGTGACCGGCGAGCAGCTCTCCTTGTTCGCTCCCTGGCCGGCTGACATGCTGGAGCACCTGGAGGGTCTCTGCGCGTCGCAGCATTTGGACTTCGGAGAGGTGGTCGGACAGATTGGCCGCGAGGATTCTTGACGCGGACGCGATGCGTCGCGCGCTCTGGCGGATGGCGCACGAGATCCTGGAACAGGTCGGCGGCGCACAGGACCTGGTGCTGGTCGGGATTCCTAGCCGCGGCGAGCCGCTGGCGCAGCGTCTTGGCTCCTTCATCGAGCAGATCGAAGGCCGCCGGCCCCCCGTGGCGCGAGTCGAGATCGGCCCGTACCGCGACGACCGGCGCCTGGACACACGCCCGGCGCCAGGGATTCCGGTCACAGGCAAAGCGGTCGTGCTCGTGGATGACGTGCTCCACACCGGCCGTACGGTGCGCGCGGCGCTCGACGCCCTCGTCGACTGGGGTCGGCCGCAGCGCGTGCTGCTCCTCGTCATGATCGATCGCGGGCATCGTGAGCTCCCGATCCGCGCAGACTTCGTCGGGAAGAACGTGCCGACGGCGCAAGCCGAACGTGTGTTTGTGCGTCTTTCGGAGACCGATGGACTTGACGAGGTCGTGCTCGAGCGAGACAATAGGGAGCAATAGAGCGCGTCCCTTTAAGTTCGGTCCCGCGAGGCCGGCAAGGGTGCTTGGGTGGATGTTGCCACGCCCTTTCCCGCCGATGAGCGGGAAAGGGCGTTTCAGTTTGGGAATGACGCGCGGGGAGGGTAAGGAATGCAAGGTCGCGTCAAGTCGCCCGGTCCGGTTCGCCTCGACCGCCTGGCCCAGATCCGCGATCTGAGTGCCGAAGAACTCGAGCGCCTGCTCGTCCGGGGACAGGAGCTCAGCGAGGGTCAGCCGGCCCTGCAATTCCGGGGGGCGGTCGCGACCGTCTTCTACGAGAACTCGACGCGCACGCGGAACTCATTCCAGCAGGCGGGCCGCCTGCTCGGACTCGACACTCTGCAGGTGGGACGCGAGGGCTCGAGCATCCAGAAGGGCGAGACGCTTGAAGACACTCTGCACACGCTGAGAGCGCTCGGCGCGGTGATTGCCGCGGTACGCACGCCAGAGCCGGGGGTGCTCCTTGACCTGCCCGATGTGGGCATGCCGCTCGTCAATGCGGGCGACGGCTGGCGGCAGCACCCGACGCAGGCGTTGGCCGATCTTCTGGCCGTGCGGCTTGCGGGTCGTGCGGTCGCCGGCGCCAGGGTGCTCATCGTAGGCGACATCCTGCACAGTCGCGTCGCCCGTTCGGGCAACGACGCCTTTGCCATGCT
This sequence comes from Clostridia bacterium, assembly GCA_027420455.1. GTDB lineage: Bacteria > Bacillota > Sulfobacillia > JAJZYS01 > JAJYTV01 > JAJZQO01. Next base: position 14,028 of record DAIBJA010000014.1, read on the forward strand.
CGGCGCCAAGGTGTGGCTCGCGGGGCCGCCGACGCTGGTGCCGCAGGGACTGGCGGCGTCGCTCGGCGCCGAGCAGGTGGCGCTTGAGGACGGCCTCCGCGCTGCCGACATCGTCATGGTGCTGCGTCTGCAGCAGGAGCGCATGGAGCGCGGCTACCTGCCATCGCTCGGGGAATACCGGCGGGAGTGGGGGCTCACGGCGGAGCGCCTCGCACTGCTGCGATCCGACGCCCTCGTGCTGCATCCCGGGCCTCAGAACCGAGGCGTTGAGCTGGATGAGGAAGTCATCTACGATCCGCGCAGCCTGATCCACCGCCAGATTGCGTGCGGCGTCGCGATGCGCGCCGCGTTGATGGAGGCGATGCTCGATGCGCGTTGACCTTAGGAATGCCCGCATCTTTGACCCGGCTTCAGGAATCGACCAGAGCGCGGACGTCCTCCTGGAGAATGGCGTCATCGCCGCGATCGGCCACGGCCTGCCGCACGGCCAGGAGACGGTGGATCTCGCAGGGGCGCTCGTGACGCCGGGGCTTTGCGACGTGCACGTACACCTGCGCGAGCCGGGCCAGACCCAGAAGGAAGATATCGACTCGGGCCTCCGGGCTGCGCTCGCGGGCGGATTCACGGACGTCTGCGCCATGCCCAACACGAAGCCGACGGTCGATGAACCGTGGCTCCTGCGCCAGGTGCTCGCGCGTGCGGCGGGCCACCCTGTGCGGATGCACCAGATCGCCGCCATGACGCGAGGCCAGGCGGGGAATGAGCTGACAGAGTTCGGAGCGCTGCGCGAGGCTGGCGCGATCGCCTTTTCGGACGACGGCCACGGCGTCGCCCGCAGCACTGTCATGCGTCTCGGTCTGCAGTACGCGCAGGCATGGGGCGCCCTGATCGTCAGCCACGCCGAGGATCCTGACCTGGCGGGGAACGGCGTCATGCACGAAGGAGAGGTCTCGTTCCGGCTGGGACTGCCCGGTCAGCCGCGCAGCGCCGAGTCTGCGATCGTCGCGCGGGATCTCGAACTCCTGCGCGATGTCGGCGGTCGGCTGCATGTGGCCCACGTCTCAACCAAGGAGACGGTGGCCCTTCTGGCGCAAGGGCGCGCGGACGGCCTCAGTGTCAGCGCCGAGGTCACGCCGCATCACCTTCTCCTCACGGACGAGGCGGTCGCGGAGATGGGCACGCTCGCGAAGATGAACCCGCCGCTGCGCACGCCCCAGGATCGCGACGCGCTGCGCGCTGGGCTCGCGAGCGGACTCATCGACTGCATCGCGACGGACCACGCGCCGCACCGAGAGCAAGAGAAGCGCCAGGGGATGCTTGCGGCGCCGTTCGGCGTCATCGGGCTCGAGACTGCCTTCAGCTCGCTCTACACAGAACTCGTGCTGACGGGGTGTCTCAGCCTGGAGCGGCTGGTGACGGCCATGACGGCCGGTCCGCGCCGCATCTTCGGCCTCAATCCGGTCGGCATCCGCGAGGGTGAGACGGCGCGCCTCAGCGCCTTCGACCTCAGCGCCCTCTGGACCGTCGGCTCGGGCACGTTGCAGTCGAAGAGCACCAACTCAGCGCTTTTGGGCCGCACTCTGCGCGGCAAGGCGATCGGCATCATCACGGAAGGCAGGTGGCATCCCATTGGGCACTGATCTGGTTCCGGCCCTGCTCGAACTCGAGGACGGAAGCATCTTTCCGGGCAGTCTTGCAGGTCCGGATGAAGTCATTGGTGAGGTCGTCTTCACGACGGCCATGACAGGATACGGCGAGATCGCGACCGATGCGTCCTACGCCGGACAGATCGTCGTCATGACATTCCCCGAGATCGGCGTTTACGGCATCGACCCCGCGGCGCTCGAGGCGACGAGACCCGCGCTGCGCGGACTTGTCGTCCGCTCTCTGCAGCCGGAGCCGAGCCATGCCACGAGCCAGCTGGGCATCGTACCGTTCCTGACGGCGGCGGGCGTGCCCATCCTCGGGGACGTCGACACGCGCGCCCTGACCCGGCATTTGCGCCGGGCCGGCACCATGGCGGGCAGGATCGCGCGCACGGCGCGCGGCGGGATCCCGGAGCCCTCCTGCCAGCTCGTGCGCGAAATGGCCACGCGCGAGGGCTACTGGTTCGCGCGCGAGGGCGCGGGCCCGGTGGTCGCGGTGGTGGACTTCGGCCTCAAGGCCGATATCCTGCGCCAGTTGGCGGCAGCCGGAGCGAGGGTCTTCGTGGCGCCGCCCGACGCGCCGCTCGACGCGATCGACGCGGTGCATCCGCAGGGTGTCGTGCTTTCGAACGGCCCTGGCGACCCTTCCCTGATGCCAGAGTTCGCCGCCAAGGCAAGGGAGGTGGCGGACCGCTGGCCCACGCTCGGCATCTGCCTTGGACACCAGCTCCTGGCCCTTGGCTACGGCGGGACGACGTTCAAGCTGCCCTTCGGCCACCGGGGCGCGAACCACCCCGTCGGTCACGGCAGCGATCGGCCGGGCGAGGTCACAAGCCAGAACCACGGCTATGCAGTGGACGAGAAGAGTCTTACCCGAACGCCGCTCGAGGTGACCGAGCGGCACCTGAACGACGGCACCGTGGAGGGGCTGAGGCACAAGGAGCGCCCCGTCTTCTCGGTGCAGTACCATCCTGAGGCGGGGCCAGGCCCCTGGGAGGCGCGCGACACGTTCAAGCGCTTTGTCGCCTCGCTGGGAGGTGTCGCCTGATGGCAAGCCGTGGACTGCCGCGCAAGGTGCTCGTGATCGGCTCCGGCCCGATCGTGATCGGCCAGGCGGCCGAGTTCGACTACGCGGGGACGCAGGCCTGCCAATCCCTGCGCGAAGAGGGCGTCGAGGTGGTGCTGGTCAACTCGAATCCGGCGACGATCATGACCGATCCCGGAGTCGCCGACCGGGTCTATCTCGAGCCGCTGCTGCCCGAGTACCTCGAGCGCATCATTGCGCGCGAGCGCCCCGACGGACTCCTGCCGACGCTCGGCGGACAGGTGGGGCTCAATCTTGCGATGCAGCTCGAGGAGTCGGGCGTCCTGGCGCGCCATGGGGTGCGCCTGCTGGGCACCGGGGTTGCGGCGATCCGCGGCGCGGAAGACCGCGAAGCCTTCCGCGCGCTGATGCTCGAACTTGGGGAACCGATTCCCAAGAGCCGCACCGTCGAGAGCATGGCGGATGGCATCGCCTTCGCGCGCGAGGTGGGCTACCCGGTGATCGTGCGGCCGGCCTACACGCTCGGCGGCACAGGCGGCGGCATAGCGCCGGACGAGGCCGAGCTCGAGGCGGTGCTGGCGCGTGGTCTCGCGCTCTCGCCGATCCACCAGTGTCTGATCGAGGAATCGATCCAGGGCTGGAAGGAAGTCGAGTACGAGGTCATGCGCGATCGCCTCGATCAGGCGATCACGGTTTGCAATATGGAGAACATCGACCCGGTCGGCGTGCACACGGGGGACTCGATCGTCGTGGCGCCGAGCCTCACCCTGACCGACCGCGACTACCAGCTGCTGAGGTCGGCTGCGCTGCGCATCATCCGCGCCCTCGGCGTCGAGGGCGGCTGCAACGTGCAGTTCGGCCTGCATCCTGTGACGGGGGAGTATCGCGTCATCGAGGTGAACCCGCGCGTCAGCCGTTCGAGTGCGCTGGCGTCGAAGGCCACGGGCTACCCGATCGCCAAGCTGGCGGCCAAGCTGGCGCTGGGCCTCACCCTGGACGAACTGCGCAACCCCGTGACGGGGCGCACCTCGGCCCTCTTCGAGCCGGCGCTCGACTACGTGGTGGTCAAGATCCCCCGCTGGCCCTTCGACAAGTTCGCCCAGGCGGACCGGCGGCTCGGCACGCAGATGCAGGCGACCGGCGAGGTGATGGCCATTGGCCGCACCTTGCGCGCGGCTCTTCTGAAGGCGGTGCGGTCGCTCGAGATCGGCACCTACCACCTGCGCCTCAAGGAGCTCGACGGCCGTGCGGACGAGGAACTGATGGCGCTCGCCATCACGCCGGACGATCGGCGCATCTTCGCGGTCACGGAACTCCTGCGCCGCGGCAGCGACCTCGAGGAGATCTGGCGGGCGACAGCGATCGATCGCCACTTCCTGCGCGAGATCGGCCGCATCGTCGCCCTCGAGCGGGAGCTCGCGGCCCACCCGCTTGACGTCGACGTCCTGCGCACCGCCAAGCGCGACGGCTGCGCCGATCGCACAATCGCGGAACTCTGGGGAGAGGACGAGGCGGACGTGCGGCGGCTGCGCCGTGCCCACGGCATCGTGCCGACCTACAAGATGGTCGACACCTGCGCTGCCGAATTCGATGCCGAGACGCCCTACTACTACTCGAGCTACGAGATGGAGGATGAGGCGCCGGTAGCGGAAGGCGAGCGCTCGGTGCTCGTGCTCGGCTCGGGACCGATCCGCATCGGTCAGGGCATCGAATTCGACTGCTCGGCCGTGCACGCCCTTGGAGCTCTCAGGGCCTCAGGGCGCAGGTCGATCATGATCAATTCGAACCCCGAGACCGTCTCGACCGACTGGACGCAGTCGGACCGGCTCTATTTCGAACCGATGGGCTTCGAGGACGTTCAGGAGATCGCCGAGCGCGAGCATGTGGAAGGGGTGCTCGTGCAGTTCGGCGGACAGACTGCGATCAACCTCGCAAGCCGCCTCGAGGCCGAGGGCATTCGGATCCTCGGCACGCAGGCAAAGGGGATCGACGCGGCGGAGGACCGCAGCCAGTTCGACGCGCTCTTGCAACAGCTCGGCCTGCGACGTCCGCTCGGCCATACTGTGCTCGACGCCGCGGCCGCCCTCGCGGTGGCTGAGGAGATCGGCTACCCGGTGCTGGTGCGCCCCTCCTTCGTGCTCGGCGGTCGCGCCATGGAGATCTGCTACGGCCCCGAGGACCTCGCGGAGTATCTCGAGCGGGCCGCAGGCGCCATGCCCGGGCGGCCGATTCTCGTCGACCAGTACCTGCCCGGCCTCGAACTCGAGGTGGATGCGGTGGCCGACGGCGAGGAGGTCCTCGTCGGAGGCATCATGCAGCACATCGAGCGTGCCGGCGTGCATTCCGGCGACTCGATCGCCGTCTACCCGGCGCCCGGCATCGACAGGGCTCTCGAGGCCGAGATCTGCGAGGCGACGCGGCGGCTGGCTCTGGGTCTCGAGACGCGCGGCCTACTGAATGTCCAGTTCGTCGCGTATGAGGGCCAGCTCTACGTGATCGAGGCGAATCCGCGAGCCTCGCGCACCCTGCCGTATCTGATGAAGGTGGCGGGTGTGCCGCTCGCGGCCATCGCGACGCAGGTGGCGCTCGGCCGGAACCTCAGCCAGCAGGGCATCAAGGCGGGCCTCTGGCCGAAGAGCCCGCATGTCGGCATCAAGTGTCCCGTCTTCTCGTGGGCCAAGCTGAGGCGCGTCGACGCGACGCTCGGCCCCGAGATGAAGTCCACCGGCGAGGTGCTCGGGATCGATCCCGAGTTCTCCCAGGCCCTGATCAAGGCCTTTGCAGCGGCCGGCTACCGCGTGCCCGAGCGGCCAAGGGTACTCCTCACCATCGCAGACCGCGACAAGGAGGAGGTACTGCCGCTCGCTGCCGACCTCTATCGCGCAGGAGCGAGGCTCGCGGCCACGCACGGCACGGCCGACGCCCTCAGGGCGGCCGGCGTCGAGGTGGAGGAGGTGCCCAAGATCGGCGAGTCCTCACCCGACATTCTCGAGCGCATCCGCTCCGGCGACATCGACCTCGTCGTCAACACCTTCACACAGGGCAGGAGTCCCCAACGCGATGGCTTCCAGATCCGCAGGACCGCGGTGGAGCACGGCGTGCCCTGCGTCACGTCGCTCGACACGGCGCGCGCGATGCTCGGCGTGATGGCAAAGCCTCGCAGCATGGAGGTGCGGGCGCTCCAGGACTACTTCGCGCCCGACCTGCCTTGAAGCCGCAGGAGATCCGGGTCGTCGAACGGCTGCAGCCGGCGCCTGACTGCGTCGAGCTCGTCACGGAGTTCCCTGACGACGAGCTACCGGCGCCGGGCCAGTTCTACATGCTCTCGGCAGGGGACGGCAGGGATACCTACCTGCCGCGTCCGCTCTCCTTCTACCGCACCTTCTCGCCGCGCAGGCTGAGTTTCCTGTTCCGCGTCGTCGGCCCCGGCACCCAGGCCCTCGCCGCTCTGCGCGCCCGCGACCGCCTGCAGGCCATGGGGCCGCTCGGTCAGGGCTTCCCGCTGCCCGAGCATCCGCTGAGGGCGGTGCTCGTCGGAGGCGGAGTAGGCGTGCCGCCGCTCTGGTCTCTCGGTCGCGCCCTGCAGGAGAGGGGGTGCCAGGTGACAGCGCTCATTGGAGCCAGGACACGGTCGGGCCTCCTGGGACAGGCGGAACTCGAGGCCCTTGGCATGCGGGTGCTGACGGCGACTGACGACGGCTCGCGCGGCCATCACGGGCCCGTCACGGATCTCCTGGCAGGGCTCGACGCCGATGCGGTCTTCGCCTGCGGGCCGGAGCCCATGCTGGGGGCGGTGCAGTCCTTTGCGGCAAGCCGGCCCGTGCCGGACACCTACCTGGCGCTCGAGGCGGCGATGGCCTGCGGCTACGGCGTCTGTCTCGGCTGCGCGGTCGAACGGGCCAAGCCGGATCCCGAGCTCGGCCCTTACGGCACCTATGCCCGCGTCTGCCGCGAGGGACCCGTCTTCCGCTGGGACGAGGTGAAACTCTGATGGATCTGGAGACCGAAGTCGCGGGACTCAGGTTCAAGAACCCCGTGCTGACAGCATCCGGCACGTTCGGCTATGGCCGTGAGGCGGCAGAACTCTACGATCTCGCGCTGCTCGGCGGCGTGATGGTCAAGGGTGTGTCGCGGGAGCCGTGGCCTGGCAACGCTCCGACGCGAATCGCCCGCGCGCCCGGCGGCATGCTCAACGCCATCGGCCTGCAGAATCCTGGCCTCGACCACTTCCTCGCCGTCGATCTGCCGTTCCTTCGCCAGTACGACACGCAGGTGATCGTGAACGTCGTCGGCCACGACGAGGAGGGCTTCCTGGCCGTGGTGCGCGGAGTGGACGGGCAGGAGGGCGTCGCGGCGATCGAGCTCAACATCTCGTGCCCGAACGTGGCGGATGGGCTGCTCTTCTCGCAGGACCCCGAGCGCGCAGGCAGACTGGTGGCCAAGGTGCGGCAGGCGACCAGCCTGCCCCTGATCGTCAAGATCTCCCCCAACGTCACCGATCCCGTGGCATTGGGCGCGGCCTGTGCGGCGGCGGGCGCCGACGCGCTCTCCGCCATCAACACGCTGCTCGGCATGGCGATCGACGTCGAGCGGCGCCGGCCCGTGATCGCGAACACGACAGGCGGTCTTTCCGGCCCTGCCGTGAAGCCCGTCGGCCTGAGGATCGTCTACGATCTCGCGCGGAGTCTTAGCATCCCGGTCATCGGCATGGGCGGCATCGAGAGCGGCCGTGACGCGCTCGAGTACATCATGGCCGGGGCGCGGGCGGTCGCGGTCGGCACCGCGGTGTTCCGCGATCCCTTGGCGCCGCCCCGCATCATCGCCGAACTCGAACGCGAGATGGAGAACGCCGGGTTCACCTCGGTGGACGAGGCCTGGGCTGCAGCCAATCCGGAGGCTAGGGGGGTGGTTTCATGAATGCGCGCGAGCATCTCTTCATCCCGCTGGACCAGATGGAGCCCGAGACGGCGCTGGCGCTCGCTGCAAAGCTCGCGCCGGAGGTCGGCGGCTTCAAGGTCGGCATGGACCTCTTCTACCAGGGCGGTCCCAAGGTGGCCGAGGAGATCGTGAAACTCGGGCTGCCGGTATTCCTGGATCTCAAGCTGCACGACATCCCACAGACGGTTGCCCGCGGCGTGCGGGCGGTGCGCCGCCTGGGCGTGCGCTACCTCACCGTGCATGCGGCAGGCGGCGAGGCGATGCTGCGGGCGGCCCAGACCGAGGCGGGGGACGAACTGCGGCTCCTGGCCGTCACCCTGCTGACGAGTATCGACGTGCAGGCGGCCAGGTCGATCGGCTGGCAGGAGCTGCCGCAGGAGATCGTCCTGCGCCTTGCCGGCATCGCCAGGGAGGCCGGGCTCAAGGGCTACATCACGTCGGGTGAGGAAGCGGCCTTGGTGCGCGCTCTGGCGCCGGACGCGACGATCGGCGTGCCAGGGGTGCGCCGCGCCCAGGATGCATCCGGTGACCAGAAGCGCGTGGTGACGCCGGCGGCGGCCCTCAAGGCAGGGGCCGACCTGATCATCGTCGGGCGGCCAATCACCCAAGCGGCCGATCCTGTCGCCGCAGCAAGGGCGTTCGTGGCCGAGATCGCGGAAGGGGAGGGTGCCTGATGCGGGATCCCGCGTACTGGCTCGAGCAGCTCAAGGTATGGGGCGTGCTGCGGGAGGGACATTTCCTGCTCACATCCGGCCGCCATTCGAACCGTTTTCTTCTCTTTGCGCCGGCCTTCTCCCAACCGTCGGCGGCCGAGGAGCTCGGACGGGCCATCGCCGAACAGTTCGAGGGCCAGGAGATCGAGACGGTGGTAGGCCCGGCCATGGGGGGCGTGATCCTGGCGCACGAAGTGGCACGGGCGCTCGGCGTGCGATCGATCTACGCCGAGAAGGCCGGCGAGGGCATGGCTCTCAAGCGGGGATTTGCGCTCCGGCCGGGAGAGCGGGTGCTTGTGGTCGAGGACGCGGTCTCGACGGGCGGCTCGGTGCAGAAGGTGCTGGACATCTGTGAGCAGGCGCGTGCGGCCGTTCAGGGAGTCGGCATCATCGCCGACCGCACCGGCGGCCAGGTGGACCTTGGCGTGCCGCTGAAGGCTCTTCTGACGCTCGAGGTTCCTTCATACCCGGCTGACGCCTGCCCGCTCTGCCGTGAGGGCAGGCCGCTCGAACGTCCGAAAAGCTGACTTCTCCCGGCGCTGTCGGTGCCGTGAAGGCGCCTTGCCGGCCCCGCGA
>DAIBJA010000015.1 GCA_027420455.1 Clostridia bacterium
CCTGCAACTCCAGGAGTTCTACGAAAACGTGCCCTCCGAGGAAGCGCTCAAGCTCTGGTACTCCCGCGCGATCCGCAGCAAGATCGACCCGATCAAGACCGTTGCCAGGACGATCAAGCGCCACTGGCACGGCGTTCTCCTCGGCGCCACGACACGTGTCACCAACGCCGTCCTCGAGGGCGTTAACAGCGTCGTCCAGGCGGCCAAGAGCCGCGCTCGCGGCTACCGTCGGGTGCAGAACATGATCAATATGATCTTCCTGCTCTTCTACCCGCTTGACAGGCTACTGGCCACTCGTTCCGTCAAATAACCGGAACTGTTGCTCAAGTGCCTTTAGGCCGCACATGACGCAAAAGTGCCGGTATTGAAACTCGCAAATGATTCGCGAACTGCGAGCCGTTTCCTGCCAATGCTTACAGGTACACAGTGAATAGATGTACCCTTCGCGTTGTTCGCAGCGGGACGCTCCGGTAGGCCCATTGCGGACATCCGTTCGTTGTACCTCTTGAGAGGCAATCAGGAGGTCCGATGCTTCGGACACGTGACACCGCGGGGGGCGCTGGTTGGAGCAAAGAGCCCTCGCGGCCGCAATATCGGGGTCTTAGGGAACGCTAGTACTAGTACAGCGGGGTCAACTGCACAAGCGGGAGATGTGGTGGAACACTTACCGAAGCGCGAGCATGTCGACGTTGCCTGGCTCTGGATCTCGTGACAACGGATGTTTCAAGGGTTGCCTGGGGCAGCGTGCGGAGTACGCTGTGGTGACGTGTACGGTCCACGGTACCAGCATCAGCGGTGCCAGCCGGTACTTGTACTTCGACGTGCGGACCGGCCGATCTAGGCGGACCGAAACCGGCAGGCGTGGGCTTGAGTCCCCGAGGAGCTGCCCCCGCATCGGGGCGGCTCCTTTCCTTATGCCCCTCAGGAACCATCGCCGCGTCGCGAGCGCCCCCGACTAGGTACGGGTCCCTTGTTGCAACCAAATGTCGAACGATTGGAAATTGCTAAAACAAGGAGTTTTCAGAGGATATGGGGCAATTTGTGATGTTGGGCAGCCCCAAGGGCCCAATAGATCGGGGAGGATAAACGATGCCCAGGGAATGGCGTCCGGTCGGCATGGTGGCGTTCCAAGTCCGAATTCCGCTGGAGTTGAAGCGGCGGCTGGTGGCCCTTGCCGCCGAGAGCGGGCAATCGCAACAGGCAATTGTGACAAAGGCGCTGGAGTGCTATTTTCACGACAATGTCCTTGGCGGCACCGGCGATCGGCGTACCGGCCTTGGCGGTCGCAGCCTCTGAGGCCCGCAGTGGTGTTTCGGTGGCTGACAAAGGAGGCTCGAACTGCCGCCCCGCGGCCCAAAGTGCCTCGATGCGGGCGTGCCCTGCTGGTGATCGTATGTGTGCTCGCAGCCACGAGCGGCCTGACAGCCTCGTCGCGCGTCGCCGCCGCCGTCCCGACGGATGAGTCACGCGAAGCCTTTGTCGCCCAACTGGCGCAGGCGCTCCATCTGCCCGCCATGCCCGATGCGACACCCGCCTACTCGGATCTGGCCGCAAGCGACCCCGACTACGGTTACGTCATGGCCGCCAGCCAAGCCGGGTGGGTCTCAGGCTTCCCAGGGAGCCGGTTTGCGCCGACGGCCTCCCTGACACGGGAGCAGGTGGCCAAAATCGAGGTCGCGGCCCTCGGACTACAGGGCCAAGCCATGAGCCTAATGACGGTGCGGCCAGGATATGACGATGCGGATTGCATCGGCCGGTGGGCGTGGGGATACATCGATGAGGCGACTGATGTCGGCATCTTGAAGGGCTTACCCGGCAACATGTTCGGCCCGACGCAAGTCCTCACCGTCGGGCAGGCGGCAGATGCCGTGGCCTATTTGCGAGCGTACGCGCGGGGGGCGAAGCCCGCGGTCAGCGGCATTGCGCCTGCGACCGGCCCTGTCGCCGGTGGCGCATCTGTTGTCATCACGGGAACGGGGCTCACCGCCGTGACGGGTGTGGAGTTCGGGCCCACGCCTGCGCTCTCGTTCACGGTCCACGGGGACGGTTCGATCGTCGCGGTAGCTCCGCCCGGAACGGGCTCGGTGCCTGTCATCGTCACTGCGCCCGGCGGCATGAGCTCCCAGACACCCTCCGACCTCTTCACCTATTCCGAGCCTGCGCCGAAAGCCCGCCGGGTCGCTCGGGTGCCCACGACCATTGCTGTATCGCCCAATGCGCCCGATGCCTTGGCGTTCGGCGCGCCCGTCACGGTGACTTGCACCGTGGAGGACCAGTTCGGCGCACCGATATCGGGAGTCACGGTGGACCTCGCCGTGGATGGCACGCTCTCCGTCGCCGACCTGAGCGCGGCGACAGTCGTCACCGACCGTAGCGGCACGGCGAGCGTGGAGTACCAAGGCGGCACCGTCGGACAGAGCGGAAGGATCATCGCCACGGTGGCGGCGGCACCGAACGTCGGGGGAGCGACCGGCCAATTGACGGTCGTCAACACGGGGGTCCAGATCGTCGGCGAGGACACCCAGGCCACCACAGCGGGCGCGACGGCAGTCACCGCCGGCGGCAGCGGAGGCACGTCCGACACGACGGCCGAGGGCAGCGGAGGTACGGGCACCGTCACCGTGGAGGACTTTACTCCCGACCCCGGCCCGCCGCCCGCCTTCAGCGCGGTTGCCTACTTCGGCGCGTCACTGTCCCCGGGAAGCACCTTCACCAGCCTCACCTTGCGGCAGTGCGGCGCAGCGGAACCCGGCCAGCTTTACTGGCTCCAGGACGGGACCTGGACCCCGGTCTCGCCGGCGGCGACGGTCGACAGTGGCGGCTGCCTGAACTACACCTCGGACCAAAGCACGACGCCGTCGCTCCCGCAGATCACAGGAACGCTGTTCGCGGTCGGCGTCCTGCCCGAGGTGTCGGCCGTCTTCCCGGTGAACGGGGAAGCGGCCGGCGGCACGTCCGTAACGATCACCGGCTCCGGTTTCACCGGTGCCACCTCCGTGGACTTCGGGGGCACCCCAGCCAGCCACTTTACCGATGCTTCGGACACTTCGATCGTCGCCACGGCGCCCGCCGGCACGGCTGGGAGCGTCGACGTGACGGTCAGGACACCTTGCGGTTCGAGCGCGACGAGTCCGGACGATCGTTTCACCTACGTGCTGCCGGTCGCCGTCACGGGCCTCAGCTTGGACTGGAGTTCTTCCATCCCTGCAGGCGTCAGCGTCTCTGAGGGGACGGGCGGCACCTGGACGGTGACCGTGCCGCAGCAGGCGACGGTCAGCGGCGCGACCTACGCCATGACGAGCGCGACCCTGGACATGACGGGGGCCGACACCGCGCAGAGCTATCCCGTGACCTATGTGAGCGGTCCCGGCGTCGCCGCGGGCGATCCCTACGGCACGCTGGCCTACTCCGGCGGGGTCTGGAACCTCACTCCCCAGGCGCCCCAAACCTTCGAGACGGCCGGGACGTGGGTGACGCAGGCGGCCGTCGCGGACAACGCCGGCACCCTTAGCCCCATCAGCGTGGATTGGGTCGTGCCACCGGGACCGAGCGACGTGACCACGATCAGCTCGTCGCTCCCGGGGGCGACGGTCGACAACGTGGCCGAGATCCTTGCGGTGCCGTACGGCACCACGGCAAATGGGCTGACGGGTTCCCTCGGCGCGACCGACGGCTCGACGCAGGTGTATGCGGTCTACGGCTCCGACGCCAAGACGCTGGTCACCGGCGCTTTGGCATCGGGAGACCTCCTCAAGGTGACGGCCGCGAACGGCACGTCGCAGGAGACCTACGCCATCACCGTGGATCTGGCCGCCCCCACCCTCAATCCGCCTGGCGACATCGATCTCGCGAACGAAGGGAGCTATGCGCTCTCCGGTACCGGCATCGCGGGCGACGTGGTCGATGTCATGCTCGAGGACAGCGCGTCGCCGCTGCCGGACATGCTGAGCGAGCAGACGTTCGTCGCCGCCGATGGCAGCTGGTCGATCACGGTGAACGCCAGCGGACTGGCCGACGGCTCGATCACCATCGAGGTGATGCAAGCGGACCTGAGTTCCACAAGCTCACCCACGACACTCACCGTCAGTAAGACGACGTGATCTCGTCCCGCTTCCGTAAGGCCAAGAGGGTCCACGGGTGCTGGCAGAGGGGGCTGTCCCAAAAGGGCAGTTCCCCGCTACCCTTTCGGGACAGCCCCATTGCTGCAGCCTGTTTCGGGTTGGCCGGTCTTTGGGGCCACGCGGAGCGGCGAGTGCATCGTGTGCCGGCGTCCCGCGAGTGGGGAGCGCGAAGAGCCGAAGCGCGCCATGGCTTAAGGGAAACTGGGGAAGGGGCGCCTTGAACGCTACCTATCTTCCCCGATCGTCACCGGCCAGGACCCGGGCCGAGAGTTCCGCTCGGCCGTGCGTTCCCGTCTTGCGGTAGACGCTCGCGAGGTGTGTCTTTACGGTGTTTTCGCTGACAATCAACTCTTTTGCCATTTCGCCCACCGTCATGCCCTGGATGACGAGGCGAGCCACCTCCAGCTCGCGCGGACTCAGCGGTGTCGTGGCCATGTCAGCAAGGTCGAGGCCTAGACGGTCTGCGGTCGTGGGTGCGGGAGACGCCTCGATCGCGTGCGCGTCCAAGGCGTCCAACGGAAGCTCCGCCAGCCTACTGCTGTTCGGCGCGCGCACGAGCAAAGGGGTGTCCCGGAAGAAGACGATGGCGAGGAGCATCAGGAAGAGCATGCCGCCCGCGAGAGTAGAGTTCGGGAGGCGGGCCAGGGCGGGCACCTGGGCCTGGAGCCCGGCGCCGATCAGAATGGGCAGCACATTCATGTTGAGCCCGATGCCGAAGACGGTCGCCGTGCCGTAGGAGGGCGCAATCTCAAGCAAAGCTACCCAGGTCAGGAGGTCCATCGCCGCGTAGCCCGCACCCATCAGCACCTGAACGAACGCAGCTCCGCCGGCGTTGGGCGAGGCCGCCCACACCAGGAATGCGGCGCCCAGCAGGAGGGGTCCCGCAAAGGCCACGTTCCTCAGCGTCGTGCGGTCGCCGAAGATGGCCAGTACTGGGATGGACACCACGTAGGCCAGCAGACTCGGATCCACGGACGAGTGCAATGCCCGCAGAAGACTGGGCGTCACGGCGGCGTACGTCACGCCCGACGCCAGGTATACGACGAAGAGAAAGGGAGCGAGCTGCCAGAGCGGTCGCAGATCCGGGAAAGGCACCGCGGGTGTGGCCGCGGCCATCATGGGTCCCTCCACGTCCACGCCGCGCAGCCTCGGACCGTATGCCACACTCGCCACCAGCGGCAGGGTTGCCAGGACGACGAGCCATGCGGGCTGCACGTGGCCGATACCCAGCGACCAGATGTACTTGAAGGCATTGGCGGCGATGGGCACGCCGGCGAACGCAATGGCCCGGCGTCTCAGGGGTACGACGGCCTTGAACGCGGGCGCCCAGGCGACGATGCCCCATGCGGCTACAAGCCCCAGTAGCGGGAACGTCACCAAGGCGACGGCGGGGGCGAAGGCCGTCAGCAGCGTCAGCGCGAGACAGATAGGCGCCGCCCATGCGAGGCCCGCTTTGCGGAACGGGGCCCAGATGTCCGAGAGCAGGCCCGATCCTGCCAGACCGAGCGCGTGACCGCCTAGAAACAAATAGACGGGTGCGGTCGGATCCAAATGTGCGGCGGCGGCCAGGCCAAGCCAGGTTGGTCCGAATAGCGGTACAGATAGTAGCCAAGCGAAAATGCCGCCAAGAAATGAGATCGCGGGGACTAGCGTGCGAGGCGCAGCCCTGTCTCCAGCAAATGGGACAGCCGCATCCATCCTTTGGACCTCCCGGAACGGTACCGGTCACCCCTACGGGTGATGGCCATTCACCGCTACGGGTGATTTTCCTGCGCCAGGGAAGTGCTTTCAATGAATTACAGTGGAACGATGTCCGGAAACCGTTCCCTTCATCAAGAGGAGAGGGAGTGGACACCATCAAGGTACTCAAGTGGGCGGGTCGCATCCTGGCCATCCTAGCCGTCGTCATGGCGGTCGTGGTCGGGCTCTCGGGCAGCTGGGGCGATGCCATCTACGCCCTGTTTCTCGGAGTGATCATCTGGTTCTGGACGGACTTCACGGTGGCGAGGATGGCTCGCAACCGCATGGAGCGGGCCGCGAAGCAGTCTTCACAAGGGGAGAGCCACTGACCTAGCGCAACGCGCACACGGGGGGAGACGCGTGTACTGTCCTAGTTGCGGGGCCACGAACGCCGAAGGTGGCCTGCATTGCATCCACTGCGGCCAAGCCCTGACGGCGGCGCCGACGGAGGCAGCGCAGGGACGGCTGCCGACGGCCCCAAGTCAGCATTGGGCCATTCCGGACCTTGTCTCGACCATGTTGCCGCACGCCGCGCCGCACCGCCGGCGGGCATTTTGGCTCGCCATGCTCCTTGGCCTGCTGGTGCTGCTTGCGTGGGGCGCCCTCGCCGTCTGGCTGGACGACCCGGGTGTGACCATCCGGCTCCTGGTGTTCGGATCGCTCTTCGTGCCCGTCCTCTTCGTCTTCTTCATGGCCAGCGAGGGACTTACCGAAGAGCCCCCGGCGATCGTGCTGGTGGAGATCTTCGTGGGCGTCGCGCTCCTGGGCAACCTGGTCGCCTTCCTGCTGAACAGCTTCCTCCCGTTCGGTCTGGCGGGCGCCGGACCGGTGGAGGAGACGGTTAAGTTCCTCGGCGTCGTTTGGCTCCTTCGGCGGCGCAAGTACGTCTCGATCATGGACGGGATCCTGTTCGGGGCCGCGGCGGGCATGGGCTTTGCCGCCTCGGAGAACCTGAGCTACTTCTTCTCCACCTACTCGACCTACGGCATCGCGGCCGCGGCAAACGCCCTGCAGGCGGGAGCCATTCACTCCTTCGCCCAGCTCCAGTACGCATTCAACCACGCAGGCCTCTCCGGTCTCCTCAACGTCTTCTTCCTGCGCTCCTTCCTAGGGCCCTGGATGCATGGCTCCTGGACGGCGATCATCGCCGGCGTGGCCTGGCGCGAGGCGTCGGGCGGCAAGATCCGCATCGACCTGAAGCTGATCGGCACCGCGCTCCTGGTCATGGCCATGCACTCGCTGTGGGACCTCTCGACCGGTGTGGTGTCGGATCTGCTGTTCGTCGTCATCCTGATTGTCGACGTCTACTTCCTGCGCGGGCTGATCCTCGCCGCACACCGGCAGGAGCGAGGCGAGCCGATCCAGGAGGACCGTCCCACAAGGGCACGGCGGCCCAGGTACTGCCCGCACTGCGGCGGGCGCCTCAGCCACGACGCACAGTTCTGTGGCAAGTGCGGCGGCCTGGTGGACGCCGGGGCGGTCGTCACAGCCGCGCAGGCACCGTCCGAAGCTGTCGTGAGCCCGTCCTGACCTGACGGGGGGAGATACTTGTGGCTGAGATCGGTGTGGGCGCGCCGCGAGAAGCCATGCGCCCGGAGACTCCACCCTACTGGCTACGCTACGCTGGGCACTTCGTGCGCTTCGGCACCCTCGACCCGCTCATCCGCGGCATGGCCTTCGCCGCCACCGCGGCGGTGGTCCTGGGCCTTCTGGTGCTCACCCTGCCGCTTGAAAGGCTGGCTGCTGTTCACGCGGCGACAGGGCTCCTGAACATTCGCATGCCTTGGCCGGTTCTGGCCGGAGGAGCCCTGCTCCAGGCGGCTGGCTGGTGGTATCTCCTGGCGGGCGCGGCGATGGCCGGCGCAGTGATGCGCTGGCCCATCGCCCTTGCCTTTCTCCTGTTTTTCGGACTCGTGGTGCCCGGCGATCTGGCGGTTGCGCTGCCGGTCCTCCTTACGATCGGCTACCTCATCTACACGGCGTTCCGGCGGCCGACCGACAAGTGGGCTTTGGCCATCACGGGCGGGTTGGTCGTCCTCACCTACCTTCTCCTGTTCTTAAGCGACGCCGCCGCGGTGTCCATGACCCTCTTGAACCAGGTCATGGTTTTCTACCTCCTGTTCATTCCGATCATCTTCTACTCCGGCTTCGACCTCGGCCAGACGGGCCTCTACCTCACACGATTCGCGCTGACCCATGCCCACCGCCACCTCGGGGCGGAGGTTGTCTGGTGGTTCGCGCTCGCCATCGTAGGCGTGAAGATCCTGATCCTTGCGCTAACCTGGCAGACGCCGGGACTTGGCGTGATCACGGCCCTCCTGCTGATCGCGGTGGCGGCCTGGGCGTGCCGCGCCGTATCGCCGAAAGAGGAGGAGCCGCCAGAACTGCTGCCGTTCCTTGCGGCCCTATTGATCATTCTCGTCGTCTTCATGCCTCAGGGGCTGCATCTTGTCTTCGGCTGGAGCGCCCTGCTCGCGCTGGTTCTGGCCGCGGTGATCCTGCCGATCTCCCGCCGGCGACCCGGCTGGCGCGCGGGGGCGATATTCCTGCTTCTCTTCGGCCTTTGGAACGTCAGCAATGTGATGGCTCTCGGTCCCGGCCACCCGATCTGGGTCCTTTCGCATAGCTTTCCGGCGATCGGCGCCCGCGGCATGAACGAGGCCGTGACCCTTTCGGCCCTCGGCTACCTCCTCTGGCTCAGATGGCGTCGTCGCCTGACCGTCGAGCGAGCCCTCTTCGCCGTATTCTGGCTGCTGGGCCTCACGCTGGCCCTCGACACCTGGAACCTCTTCGACTGGATGCACACCTTGACGCGCGGTCTGCTCTCCGCCGAGGCCCTGCTGCTGATCGTCGGCATCGGCCACGAGATCCTTGCGAGCGGCGGCATCCTCAACCGCGGCTCGAAGGGACTCCCGCGCAACTCGCGCGTCCTGCTCTACCTCGGCTACCTTCTCCTCCTCGTGGGAGCGACCGTCCTCGCGAACGGTACCCAGGGGCCGGGGGCGGACCTCATCAACACCGATGACCTTCAGGCCGGCGGTCTGATCCTGATCGGCCTGCCACTCTACCTCCAGCAGTTCCTGCACGCCTTCTCGTTCGGCCACCTGCCGCGCCTGGAGGAGGACGAGGCATGATGACGGGAGCCCCACGCGGCCGGAAACCAGTCGGATGACGGAGGGAGTGTTACACATGGTCCATAGGCGCCTGGCGGTGCTGACAGCCGCTTGCGCGCTAGCGCTGCCGCTCTATCCGGTCAGCGCGGCGGCTTCGCCTCAGAAGACACTGCCGATCAAGATCTGCCTGAGTCAGCCGAAGAGCGTGCAGATGGGCGGCCAGGACGTCCTGAGCTGTCCGAACCCCGCGACCAACGTGCCGAGGAAGAAGTCCTTCTATCTCCTCATATCCGTAACGGCCCAGCAGGGGTTTCAGACCTATGCCCTCGACTGGGCGCTGAAGCGCTGGCAGCCGAAGCGCCACCGCTGGGCGACGATGCGCCAGCAAATTGGGACAAAGATCCAGCCCGACTGGCAATACGTGTGGCTGTCGGAGCAGGGACTCGCTCCTGGCAGCTATAGGGCCTTCGTCTCTTCGGACTTCCTGGCCAAGTATACGAACGCGCCGATGTTCTACTTCGCCACCTCGTTCAAGGTGCGTTAGGGAGGCAGCAGGGCATCGGCGCCTGGGGAGGATCTCTATGGTGCCCTTTCGATCGAGGCCGAACATCCGGCGTCTGGCTCTTGGCCTGGCCGTGGGAGCTGCGCTGCTGGGCGTCGCCGCGTGCTCCGGAAACCAGGGCGGTGGCAACCCGGCGGTGACGTCAGCCGCAAGCGGCGTGTCGTGCCCTGCGGGACCAACCAGCTCGCCCGGCACGTTGACGGCGTCGGGGCAGCAGTTCAAAGGTGACGGGCTCGACGTGACGGCTGAGGCCAGTCTCGACCCCAACTACGGCGTGAATGGCACGATCGATGTCAAGGTGACTGTCCTCTGCCCCACCGGCGTGACCGACGTGAGCGTCTTTCAGAGCTACCAGTACTATGGGTCGACCGTCGGTGCGCATCTTTCGGAACTATCCCATGACGGCAACACCTGGACCTTCGCGCTCTTCGCCGACAACCTGAGCGGCCAGGAGCCATTCCAGGTGGCTCTGTACCAAGGGGCGCTCTCGGGCAGCGGCAAGCCGGCCCTCGCGACCATCGTCTTCAAGTGGCCGGCAAGTCTAATCAAGGACATGGCGAGCTAAGACGCCCCGTCGACCAAGCGCGGGTCCCAAAACTGCCAGGAGAAGTGACGGATCGCTGCGTCGGGGGTGTCCTGCAAACGCAGCAGACTCACGCGACGGCGAGCGGCAACACGATCGTCGACGCAGTTCGTCATCGTGGAAGGTCTAGTCACCTCCGCCACGTCCGGACAACACTATCTCAGTCGACCTATGACTTCGGCGGCATCTGGCTAGACTCGCTGGCCCCTGGGGGACCTGCGCCGTGACCTCCGCGAGACTGACTTCTCTTGGACCGAGCGGCATGTTTGAGAGCAAAGGCCAGCCAGACAACCAGCCCGCCTCGGAGAGGGGCGGGCTGCTTCGCTGCGCGGGGAGTGAGGCAGCCACGAGGCCCCGCTCCTGGTCATGCGGACGGCGATATCCGAGCGGGAGGCGTCGAACTGGTCCTGAAGGAGCCGGTGCCGCCCGATGACGCCTCGCGGCGCGGATTCCGGCCGCGATGCAGGAGAGCGACGTGGCCGCAGGAGAATGGACGATCCCGAGGTGTGCGCCGCAGGGGTCGCCTGGCGCCCGCAGTTGCCCCGAGACCAACGGCGGAAGACGTGGAGGGAGACATCGTGGAGACGCGACCAGCCCAGGAGAACCGCTACGTCGTGCGCCTGGGCTTGGTGGGCCAGGCGAGCGTCGAAGACGCGTACCAGCTGACCGGTGCCAAGATCCTGCACCTGATGATCGTCGCCATCCTGGAGCAGGGCGGCCCGCTGGATCTTGAGCAGATGGTGGCGCGGCTCGAGCGGGCCGGGGTGCCCTCCCGCGTCGGGAACCTCGCCGTCTCCGTGCAGAAGGCCTGGGCGGGGCGGCCGCCCATCTACCGCGATACCCACGGCCGCTTTGACCTGGACCTCCAGTACTGGGAGCTTCCCTGGCTCTTGCGCGGGCTCGGCCTGCTGCCCCCGCCCAAGGGACCTGCGATCGTGCCCGAGCCGTCCCCGCCGCCGCCTTCGCCGGCCCCCTCGGAGCCGCTCTCCCAAGACGAGGTGACCGCGGCGTTCCGGGATGCGAGCCTCTACGGGTTCGCCGCCTCCCGGCAAGTGGCCGCCGTCCTCGACGGCTATGGCTCGCCGCTGGCCTTGGAGGCGGTCGAGGAGATTCTCGCGGGATTGACCCGCTGGCGCTTTGCCTTCGACCAGACGCGCGTCCGCTACTGGAAGACGCCGCTCGTCTCGCTGGGGCCGGAGGGCCTTGCGCACCTGAACCGCGACTGCCCCGAACTCCTCGAGATGCGGGCCATGGTGCGCGAACGCGCACGCCCGCACTACGAGCGTCTGGCGGCGCAGCAGCGGTCGGAGGACTACGCCAGGGCGGCGCGGGAAAGGGAAAGGCTTGCGCGTGAGGCAGAGACTGCGCAGGAGCGCAATAGGAGCCACGCCGTGCTGCGCCTTGTCCGACTTCCGGACGGGCGGGCCGGCTGCGCCGCGCTGCTTGATGTCGAGCGGCGGGAGATCAGGACGTTCCTGCCAAAGGAGATGGCAGACCTGCCACAGGCGCTCGGCCGCCACGACGCCCTAGCAGGGCTTGACGTCCGCGACGCCCTCGAGGTGCTCGGCTTGGCCCCCTACGACTGGAAGCTCGAGGAGCTGCGACCGTCCGAGCGGACGGTCAGGCTGAACCGCGCGGGTCGACGCCTCAGGATCACGTTCGAACTCGTGAGCCGCTCCACGACCGGCATCCAGCGCCCCCTGGCCGATCCCGAGGTTCTGGCCGGCTACATCGCAAAGGCCACCTGGGGTCGCCTGCGCAGGCGGCTTGAGAGCGATGTCAAGGCGCTCTACGCCATTCGGCAGTACGCCGCGCTGCACGGCTACGTGCGGCTGCGCTGGGGCTTCATCGACGACGTTCTTTCCCTGGAGTGGACAGCCTTCAGCGAGGCGACGCTGCTGCCGGCGCTCCACGCCGCGCAGGAGAGCGGCGAGACGATCGCACTCGTGCTCGGCGGGGCGCCAGGCTGGGCCGAGCCCTGGTCGCGGGTCCGCCGCTGCAGGGTGCTGCGCGTCGAGCGCGGCCGCGCTCAGTTGGCGTTCGAGGGCGAGCAGTTCATCGAGGCGATCCCCCTCGAGGACATCCAGGCCTTGTACCGCTTGTAGGCCTACGTATCACCTGCCCTGGGAGGTGCGGCTGCATCGCCCGCGATGCGCTCCGCTCGCGGCCGGCGCCGCAGGGGCGGGAATGGCTCGACCGATCGGGGCAGTTGCACGGGGCCGCCCAAGGGGCGAAGCCGCGCGGGGTACGTCTTGGCGATGGGAGGCACCCGGGGCAGCGGGGGATCTGCGGCCAGGCGTCGCGCCCGCAGCAGTGCTTGTACCTGCGGCCGCTGCCGCACGGGCAGGGTTCGTTGCGACCTGGGCCCGGCTCCCGACGCCACGGCTCGCGGCCCGACGGGATGAGGTCACCCTTGGGCCCACAGTGGTCGGGCGGCGTGCGATCCGGGCTGAGCAGGAGCGAGGCGAGGGGCAGGTATGCAGCCGCGTCGTCCCCGCGTGCGCGGATATGGATCGTCGTCTCCTCCATGCGGGTCCATATCGTGTCGCCGGTTTCCTCCTCGGAGGGGAAGAAAGGAATCTCGTCCCCAGAGTTCCGATGGATACGCATGAGGTCTCTCAGCGCGGCCGCGAGGAGCTTGCGCATTTCCTGAAGCGGCAGGGCACGGTAGCGGCGCGCCACGGCGACGGCGTGGCGCAGGTGGCGTGCGGCCTCCGCCGGATCGAGGCGGCGCAGCATGTGGCCGATGAGCAGCAGAAGGGCCTCGAAGTGATCCGGTTCGAGGTCGAGGGCGCGCTCCGCAGCGGCCATCGCGAGATCTGGCCTGCCGCCCGTCAGGTAGACGTTCGCGAGGCGGACGAAGTGCTGGGCGTTCAGGGGATCCGCGAGCAGCAGGTCGAGGAGATGCTCCTCCGCGTCGGCGCTGCTGCGCGGGCGGTGGCCGTCGAAGAGTTCGATCTCGCCCAGCCCCCCTGGCGATTTGCTGCCGAACGCGCGGCCGAGTACCCCGCCCGCGATGGCACTCAGGGCCAGGTAGTCCAGATCCGGCGAGGTCCAAGGGCCGCCGGCGCCGCAGCTGTGGCAGCGGAAGTAGCCGACGAAGGTGACCTGCGGCGAGCCGCCACGATCCTGCGACACGAGCACGGGGCCGACGTCGTAGAGGTTCCGTGCGCCGCAGACCGAGCAGGTGACCTCCTGCGGATTCTCGCGCCAGCCGTCGCGGCAGAGGTCGAGGTGCCCGCTCACCTGTGCGACGAACGGCCCTGGGAGCATGCTCGTCTCAGGCGCATCCCGTCCGGAGTCGGTTCCGGTCAGAACTCTCAGGAAGGCAGGATGGCAGCGCTCGCTTCCGTGGTCCATGCCCCAATGCACCTCGCGATGGCTTGACGCGACGATTCGTCCCGGATATCGTGGGCAGGCGAGTCTCGCGAGGCTCCGCAGGGAACGGCCAGACTGAGCGCACAGGAGCTGGCAACGGCTCCGAAATCGGTCCACCGATGCGACTGCGGCACAAAAAGGCGCCACTCCTGAGGCGGCGGACCGCGCTTGCGCCGATCTGCCGCCAGCGCTCCCTGGAGGCTGTCGGCCTGCCCTGCCACCCGGTGCAGCGAGCAGCGGGGCTGCGCCGAAGCCATGGCCCTATCCGTCTCAAGTCCGCGAGATCGACCGACTCGAGGCTGTCGGCCGATCTGCGCGCTGCGCACGGCTGCACGCCCTGTCTGCGTGCGCCCCCCCACGAAGGACTGTCTGCGGTCCGGGGCGAACCTGTCCCCAAAATGTCCGCGGGAGCTGAGCGCCATTGCAGCCTGCCGTTCGTCCTGCGGGGCGCTCGCCCTTGCCGCGGCTCGCGCTCCTGGACATGGAAGAAGGGTTCCTCGCCCCCACCCAGAGCCTCCTCGGCGCGCTGCACGCGTTCGGAGACAGCCTGGGCGGCCCGCCTGCGCTGCGAACGCCCGGTGGACGCACGGTGGAGCCGTCCCTCCTCGACCTCACGCCGCTCGGCGGGCCGGAGGGGCGGGAGTTCGAACGGCTGGGAGCGTTCGCAAGGGTCACTGCCGGCCCGGCCGGCAGCGTCGACGTCGCCTCCGCCCTGCCGGCGGCCTTGCCGAAGCACCTGGGTTCGTTCCAGACCCTTACCGACGCCCTGCGGCGTGGCAAGGAGGTCGAGGGCGGTTACGCGGAGCTCGTCGACCAGGCCCTGCAGGTCTGGGCCAAGCCGGGCTTCGATGTCCTCATCTCGCCGCCGCGCCTCGGCTTCACGCCCTACCAGCACCAGCTGCAGACGGCGGAAGCGGTCCTGCGCCGGATGCACGGCCGCGGCATACTGGCCGACGAGGTCGGGCTCGGCAAGACGATCGAAGCGGGCATCGTCCTGAGCGAGCTCTATATGCGTGCCCTCGCGAGGCGCACCCTCGTGCTGCTACCTGCCGGACTGGTCGGCCAGTGGAGCGAGGAGCTGCGCCAGAAGTTCCAACTCCCCTTCGTCGCCTATGGCACTGCGGCCTGGGAGCGGGAGGGCGACCCTCTCGCGGCGCCGATCGTGCTCGCCTCGATCGCGTCCGCCCGGCGCAGCCCCCTGCGCGAACGCCTCGCGGAGATCAGCTGGGATCTCGTGGTGGTGGACGAGGCCCATCGGCTCAAGAATCCCCGCTCCGCCTCGGCCTCGCTTGTCAAGGCGCTGCGTACGCGGTACATGCTCCTGCTCACGGCCACCCCGGTGGAGAACCGGCTGGACGACCTCTACCAGCTCGTCAACCTTGTGCGGCCGGGCCATCTCGGCACGCCGGCCACCTTCAAGGCGCGCCACAAGCCCGAGGCGGGCGGCGGTGTCGCGCATCTTTCAAACCTGCAGCGGGCGATGCGCGACGTCATGGTGCGGCATCGGCGCAGCGAGGTGGCGCTCATGCTGCCTCGGCGCATCGCCGAAACCCTTCTCGTCGCGCCGAGCGCGGCGGAGGCCGAGCTCTACCGGGCGGTATCCGATGAGGTGCGCCGCCAGGCCCAGGGGGCTTCCACAGCCGCCATCTTCACGCTGCGCCAGATCCAGCGTCTGGCCGGCTCCAGCCCGCAGGCGCTCGGGGGCGGACTTGCCCGCATGGGCTGGTCGGGCCTGGCGGAGCAGGCTCGGGCGGTCACGGCGAGCGAGAAGGCCCGGGCGCTCTGGCTGCACCTGCGCCAACGCCTCTCCGCGGGCGAGAAGGTGGTCGTGTTCACCGCCTTTCGCGACACGCTGGCCTACCTCGCGGCGCAGGCGAAGCGGGAGGGGCTGCTCGCCGCCGTCTACCACGGCGGTCTCAGCCGTCGCGAGAAGGACCTGGCGATCGCGTCCTTCGAGGGCGACCGTGACCTCCTGCTGACGACCGAAGCGGCAGGCGAGGGCCGCAACCTGCAGTTCTGCCACGTCATGGTCAACTACGACCTGCCATGGAATCCCATGCAGATCGAGCAGCGCCTGGGGCGAATTCACCGCATCGGACAGACCGAGGACGTGCGCCTGACGAACCTCGTTTCCCGCGGCACGCTCGAGGAGCGCATCCTCGGTGTGCTGGAGGCGAAGATCAACCTCTTTGAGCTGGTGGTGGGCGAGCTCGACATGATCCTTGGCCGGATCGAGGACGATCTGGACCTCGAGTCCATGATCTTCGCCTCCTATCTGGAGAGTCGCAGCGACGACGAGTTCGCGCGGCGCCTCGAGGAAATCGGCGACGGCTTGGCGGAAGCCAGGCAGGCATACCTCGCGAGCCGCAGCAAGAACGACAGCCTGCTGGGGGAGGTCGACGAGCCTTGAGTCTCGAGCCCGCGCTGCGGTTCTTCCTGCGCTATGCCGAGGCCCGGGGCGCGGAGGTGGTCGTGGAGCCCGACCAGGCGCTCGTGCACCTGCCGACGGACCTCGCCGCCGCTCTCGCCCTGCCGCAGGAGCTTGCCCTGACCTCGGATGCCGAGGTAGCGCAGGAGGGCGGCCAGATGCTGGTGATCGCCGGCCATCCCGTCCTGGAGGCAGCGGCGGAGCATGTGCTGTACCAGGGCGACGCGGGCTGGCAGGCCTTGTCTGTGCCGGCCAGCGCCTTGCCGGATGCGCAGGCGCTCCTCGGGCGCCTCAGGGAGTTCTACCCGGTGGAGCACGGCCGCCTGGATCTGCTGGTGCCGCCCGAGCAGGTCTACCTGCCGCTGCTGCGGGTGGGCGCGCTCATCACGCTGACTGGTGAGGACCGCTTCCTTGAGATTGGCGAATCGCTGCTGGACGCGGTTGCGTGCCTGCCGCTGGCGCCGGAGATCGGGCAGCGCGTCCTGTCCCTTGGCCCCACGTCGGCCCCGGAGCCGTGGAGCGTCCTGCTGCCGGACGTCGCGGCTGCGCTGGAGGTCGCGCAAGCGGAGATCGAACGGCAGGCGGCCAAGCGGGCCGAGGAACTGTCCCGCCAGGCGCTTTCGGACATGAAGGAGGAGCGCGAGCGTGCGCGGGCCTTCTACGCGGCGCAGCTGGCGCAGATCGCGAAACGGCGCCAGCGTGCGGCAGAGGAGCGCCAGCGTCTCTACGACGAGCAGGCAAAGGTGACGGCGCACGAGGCGGAGCGCCGCCAGGTCGAGATCGAGCGCAAGTACCGCGTCGAGGCCAGCGTCCAACCCTATCGGCTGCATCTTGTGCTGGCGCCAGCCTTGCACCTTGAGCTCGAGGTGCGGCGCGGGGATCGGCGCTATCCGCTCGCCTGCAACTTCCTGCTCGGCGCCGGCAGCTTCCTGCCGCTGCGATGCCCGCTCTGCGGCGCTGCGCAGCCCCTAGTCGCGGGCAGGGAGGCGCTCGGTTGCAGGGCCTGCCAGGAGGGGAGGAGTGGGCAGCCTGCTCCTTCGTCTGCGCTCACGGCGGAGAAGACGGCGCCTGCGCCCACCGCGGCGCAGGTGATGGCGCAGATCGGGCAACAGCAAACCCAGGCGCGGCCCAGGGCGCCTGCCGCAGGGTCCGGCAGGCGCCCGCAGCGGCGGACCGATCCGGGCAAGGCGCGGCCGGATCGCCAAAGCGAGCGGTGGCGCGCGTGGCAGCCGCTGCCGCCTCTGGCGGAGGAGTTCTTCCGCTCCGTGCTGGCGGGCGGCGCGGCCGAGGCTCCCATAGCTAGGCATTCGCCGCTCGACATCGCCCTGCGCTGGTTCGACTGGCGGGGACTGCACGTGCTGCTGGACCTGCCGTACCCCGAAGCGCCGGTGACCGGTGCCAGGCTGTCGTCGCTCGCCCTGTTCGAGGGCCATCACCTGTCTGGCCAGGTGCAGGTGGGACGGCACAAACGCGAGTTCTCTCTGCTGACCGACGGCAAGGCGGAGAAGGCCACGCTCTGGGAGGTCCTGCCCTGCCGGATCGTCCAGGGGGACCGCCTGGCGCCGCTTGTGCACCTGGGACACCAACTGATCGGCTTGGACGAGATGGGCAACCGGTTCGGCCCGCCGGCCGGGATCGACGAGGTGGAGTGGACCCTGCTGGCCAGGGGCTCCGAACGCTGGCAGTTGCCGCTTCTGCTGCGGGCGGTGAGCCTGTGGCGCCGGATCGGTCGCAAGAACCCCGGCGTCTCCCCGCGTGCGACAGCGGGCGCCCTCCTGCTCCTGGCGACGGGCCAGAGCGGACTGCGCACGGAGGACGGCGCCGTGGCGGCCTCATTCGACGCGGATGCCCTGCGCACGCGTCAGGCGGCGGAAGGGCTCGCGGGCCGCGTGCCGGCCTTGACGCTGTGAGACCTGAGTGAGACCCGCAATCGCCTTCGCGGAGCGGGTGTCGCGCGAACGGCCGCTGTGCCGCGTTGCGGGGTCGCGTCGTGCGCCAGCCGGCTCCCTGTGTTGGGGCCTGGCGGAGGTGGCACGCGGGTTGCAGCAGTGCCGCTACCGCCCCGGGCAAGCGGATCGCGCGATTGGAGCCAGCTCAGCCGTACTGGAGCGGCGGCGGCCCCGATGTCGCGAAGCAGAGCGGCGGACCCGCGATCCGCTGCCCCACGGTGCGCTCTGTCACGGTAAGCTCGAAACGCCATTCGTCGCCGAAGTCAAGAGGTAAAGCAGACGTTGGCCGGGGGCAGGATCGATATGGCCGAGGGTCACCTCATCCGTGGCCGGCGGGGAGTCGCCGGCCATCGGACAGGCGACCGTCGTCAAGCGGTCGAAGGGGCGGCCGCTCAGATAGAAGGCGTAGAGGTGGGCGTCGTCCCAGTTGAGGACCCGCTGCAGCAGCAGGTGCAGGTTATCCAGGGAGTGGGCGGCCCCTAGGGCGATCCCCGCCCGCCATCTGCCGCCCGCCAGGCGCACCTGTAGCCGGTAGGACGTATCCAGGGCGGCGGGCGGCGGCAGCGTGAAAGGCCCTTCCCGCGCGGCGCCGCGATGGCGGAAGAGCCGCCACATCGCGTCCGTGAGGTCGGGGCGATACGTGATGTCATGGTGCTGATCGAAAGGCGGCACGGCGGTCAGCTCGGACATGGTGGCGCAGGGCGGGTCGTCGCGGCCTACGCCGGCGCCGAGTAGCTTGCGCGCCAGCAGGCCATGGTCATACGGCTGGAGAGGGCGCATCAGGGACATGGCCAAGGCGCGCCAGCGCTCCTCGCGCAGGGCCTCCTGCCCGGGATCGGGGGGCGGGCAGGGATCGAGCCTGAAGTTGCGCGTCGGGAAGTCGACGCAGGACAGCCAGTGGCCCTCGCCAGCGGTGTAGGGCGCGGACAGGTGGTCGGTGATCCAGACCCGGTCCGGGCGCCACGTCGCCCGGCCTCCTGACGGCAGGCGGACGTGCGCTGCCTGCTGCGCTCTGATCGCGGCGCTCAGGCCCTCGGGCCAGAGCAGCGCCTGCGCTTCGGGCGGCAGCCGAAGGGCGCGGCCCGAGGCGGAGGGAGGTCCGGGAACATAAACTTTGGACTCTTCGATCGCCCGGGGCAGATAGCTATAC
The DNA here is from genome assembly GCA_027420455.1 of Clostridia bacterium. Lineage (GTDB taxonomy): Bacteria > Bacillota > Sulfobacillia > JAJZYS01 > JAJYTV01 > JAJZQO01. The sequence continues at coordinate 19,025 of DAIBJA010000015.1, forward strand.
CGTCCCCTGGCCACGCTGACGCAAAAGGGGTGGGCGCGGAGCGCCGCCCCGAGCAGGTCCGGGCCAGCGTCGCGCAGGCGGGCCGGGAGAAGCGGGCGGATCTCCTCGACGCCTGCGGGGACGGGCATGGTCGCAAGGGCCAGGGCTGCGGCGGTGGCAAGTTCCCCGCGGTCGGTTCCGGGCATGTCCTCATTCCCTTCTCGGCAGGCTGCCTGCATGGGGCCGGGCGCTCGCGTGCCCATCCGGCCGAGGGAACCCGGACGGCGGCCCTGCCCCAGGTCTTGCTGCCGGCGCAGGCGGAGAGCCCGGTGACAGAACATCCCTGCAGGGGATGATGCGGCGATCTGTCGAATAAACGCCCGACACCGTTTCGGCGCAGGCCACCCTGGACCGGCGCCTTCAGGGAGGTAGACGGTTGGACGAGATCCTTCTTGAGGATGAGCTGAAAACCCTGTTGCCTGACGCGATCCAGGAATCCTGGCGGGAGTTCGCCGGCCAGGCGGCCAAGCTGCAGCGGCTGAGCCGCCAGATCGCCAAGGCGGCGGAGCGCTGGGATCTGCGCTTTTTGCGTCAGCGGTTGCCGGAGGCCGCTCAGTTGGCGGGGACCGTGGCCGCCGCGGCCGACAGGGCCGACGCCAGGCTGCGCGATTGGCGGGCCGCGGATTCTGCGGCCGGCGTACAGGCCTACGCGGAGGCGATCGAGCAGGCTGCCCAGCAGATGCGTCTGCCGCTGCAGGGCAGCTTCCCGGATTACGAGGTGTTTCCCCTCAAGCTCTCCCTGGACCTTTCTGCCGAGCAGGCGACCGTATCCCGCCGCAGGACGTCGACGCTCGAACCCCGCGCCCTGATGGCGGAGGTGCAGGCGCGACACCAGGCCCTGCACCGCTCGAGCTTCAACCAGGAACGCTTCATGAAGGCCCTCACGTCCGCCCACGCGCTGCTGCGCGAGGCGGGCCGGGCCAAGAACATGGACGTCCCGCTGCTCGGCATCTACGGGGTGCTGACCATGCGCAGCGGCACAGCCGACTACACGAAGAGCGAGTTCGCCTTCGACATCTACCGCCTGCGCCGGGAGTCGAACATGGTCTACGATCACCACCAGTTCAGTTTCTTGAACGCCCGCTCGGGCAATCTGGCCGTGCCGAACGCCAAGGGTGGCACCGACGCCCTCGGCCTCCTGCGGCTGGTGAAGGTCGAGGACGATGGCTGAGCGGGGAGCTTTCGTCGACCCGGATGGCATCGCCGCCTTCTGGCGTGACGAGTACCTGCGCTCGTACGTGGCCGAGGGCGGCTCGGCCGTCAAGTGGCTCAGAGGGCGCGAGGGCAGCGGCAAGACCCGCCTGCTGCGGGAGATGCGGCAAGTCGCCGCGGCGGAGGGCTACCTCACGGCCGACGTCTCGGCGCGGGAGGTGCGGATCGGCCGCTTCGACGAGCTTTACCGCGCCATTCTCGGCGGGATCTCCCTGGACGCGATCGCGTTGCCGTTTGCGGTCGAGGCCGCCCGCCGCGCCGGGGCGGCCGAGTTCCGGCCGGGCCAGGACGGGGACCTCGAGGCCTACCTCGTGGCCCGCGGACGCCCTCAGGCCGCGGTCGCGGCCGATCTCGCGGGCGCCCTGGACTTCCTTTATGCCGAGCCGCGCATCTCGCCGCCGGTGGCGACCGCCCTGCGCCATCTGGCCTACGCCTGGCTGAGGCCGGGGTATGCCCAGGACCTCGGGCATCGCGAGGCGGCCGCCGCCTGGATGTCCGGCGCCAAAGTCTCGGCCACCCTGCGGCGGCGCTCCGGCATCGGCATGGCTCTCGACCGCTTCGGCGCGCGGGAGATCCTGCGCTCCCTCTTGCACGCGCGGCGCCTCGTCGGCGGCAAGGGACTCGTGCTGACGATCGACGATATGGACGCCCTCTTGGGCGGCGAGGGACCGGCGCGCTACACGCGGCTGCGCCGTGACGACGCCTTCGAGGCCATCCGGGAGCTGATCGACGAGGGGCCGGGGATGCCGGGCCTGTTCGTGCTGTTCGCCGGCCGGCCGGAGGTGTTCGACGACGAGCGGGCGGGCCTCCTGAGCTACGCCGCGCTCGCCATGCGGATCGAGCCGGAGGTGGAGAGCTCGCGGCCCAACCCCTTCGACGACGTCAAGGATCTGGACGTCGTCTGGCGCCGGAACTGGCCGGCCTGGCGGGCGGCCCTGGCCGAGGCCTACGGGGCCTCGCCGCAGGCGGTGCTGGAGTCTGGGAGTCTCGTGGCGATGGGACCTATCTCGCCGGTGAAGCTCCTCGTCGAGGCGATCGCGGGCAGGGAGGCGGACACGGTTGGAGCGTAGCTTGGCGCGCACCTCGATCGAGCAGTTGCGGGCGGGCGTTCCGTCGCGGATGGCCGCGGACGTGCTGTCGGCGGGCCGCGGCCGCATCATGGCAGACATTGCGGAGGACCTGCGCTCGGTGCAGGAAGGTCGCGTGCGTCGCAGCATGCGCATCGTCGCCGCCAACTACGGCGACGGCAAGAGCCACATGCTGCAGGCGGTGCGCAACCTGGCAGAGGGGGAGCGCTTTCTCACCAGTGTGCTGACGGTGAGCCGCGAGTCGCCCTTGGACCGCGTGGATCGCGTCTACCGCAAACTGGTGACGGGCACGTTCTTTCCGGGCGTCGACCGGCCCGGCCTCGATCCGCTCTGGCAGGCGATCGAGCGCAGCGGCGAGGCGAGCGAGCGCCTGCTGCGCATTGCGCAGACCCGCCTGCATCCCAAGCTGGCGGCCGTGCTCGAGGCGAGGTTCGACGGTGCCCGCGGCGACCCGGACCCACTCGACCGCGACCTCGCGGGCTACCTGCTCGCGCTGCCCGACCTGCGCCGTGCCTACCTCGACAACACGGGCCGCAAGCTCGGCCAGATCGAGCGCTTCAAACTCGACGCGTCCTTCGACTACCTTCGCTTGGTCGCGGAGGCAGCGGCCATTGCCGGTCTCTCCGGCTGGGTCATCCTGATTGACGAGGCGGAGATGATCGGCAGCGTCGGCCGCCGCGCCCGCGCTCGCTCCTACGATTTCCTCGGGCGCCTGCAGGACGCGAAGGCCTTGCCACGCACCTACAGCGTCGTCGCCGTGGCGGCGTCGTTCCAGCAGACCCTCGCGGACCCGCTCCAGGAGACCACCGATCTGCCGCTCTGGCTTGTGGAGCGCGGTGACGGGGAACTCGCGGGACGCATCGAGGGGCCGATCCGCCAACTGCAGGGGGCGCCCAACCTGCCGCCGCTTACGGAGTCCGACCTGGGGCAGGTCTTCGACGGCATTGTGCGCCTGCACGCCGAAGCGTTCGGCTGGTCCCCGCCGCTCGACGGCAAGGCGCTGCTGACGCGCATCCGCGTGCCCCTGCGCGAGCGTGACATCAAGGTGCGTCAGATGGTGCGCGCAGCGGTGCACTTCCTTGACCTCTACCGTGTGTACGGTGTGGAGCCGGAGCTCAGGGTGCACGGCCTTGCCGAGCCCGTCATGGTGCCTGAGGCCGAGGCCGTGTCCGAGGCGGCGGCCACCGCCGAGCCGCCTGACGGCGGCCCGGTGCGTCGCGACTGGGACGGCTGATGGATCGCCCGTCGCCCCTGGACGAGCGCGTGCTGCAGGTGTTCGGCGCCCTCGGAGAATCGGTGGTGCTGCCGAAGGGAATGGCCTTGCGCCTTGGCGGGCAAGGGCACGTGCCGCGCTACGTCAGCGAATACCTTCTGGCGCAGCGGCCGCGGGAGACCGCGATCGCAGCCATTGAGGACTACCTGCGCAGCCATCACCCGTTGCCGCGCGAGCGCAATCTCTGGCGCCACCGGCTGGTGCAGGAGGGCAGCCTGCGCATCGTCGACCGGCTCGAGGTGACCGTCGACGTCGAGGACGGCAGCTACGTCGGCCGCATCGCGAGCCTGGACCTTAAAGTCCGGCTCGACCCGGCTCTGGCGGAGGATCATGCCGGACTTTTGGCAGGCGGCCTCTGGGGCCGCATCGACCTTGCATGGCAGCCGGTGGCGGAGGGCGTACCCGCCACCCTGGTGCGGGACTTTCAACCGGTCCAGGCGCATGCGCGCCTCGAACCTTTCCTCGAGGGCAGGAGCTACTTCTCGGCGGAAGGCTGGATCGACCTGCTTCTGACCTCGGCGGGCTACGACCCCGTGCACCTCGGGCTAGGGCTTGCCGCCGACGCGGCCCTCAGGCGCAAGCTCCTCCTGCTGATGCGGCTCGCGCCGCTCGCGGAGGGCAGCCTGCACCTGCTCGAGCTCGGCCCCAAGAACACCGGCAAGACGTATCTCGCGCGCAATGTGTCGCAGGACGCCTTCGTCATCTCCGGCGGTGCCGTGACGCCCGCGAATCTCTTTGTCCACCTGACGACCGGCCGGCCGGGTCTCCTGGCGCAGCGGCGCCTGCTGGCCTTCGACGAGATCGCGCGCCTTCATCTTGGCGGCGCCGAGGTGGCGGCGGCGCTCAAGGACTTCCTCGAAAGCGGCCAGTTCAGCCGGGGCCGCCACGAGTTCAGCTCGGACTGCTCGGTGGTGCTGCTCGGCAACATCGACGTCGAGGGGGACCTGCCGTCGCGGCGCTACCGCCACCTCTGCGAGCCGCTACCCGAGGAGCTGCGCGACAGCGCCTTTTTGGACCGCCTGCACGCCTTTTTGCCCGGCTGGGAATTGCCCAAGCTCGAGCCCGCGTCGTTCGCCACCGGCTTCGGCTTCGTCTCGGACTACTTCGGCGAGGTGCTGATCGCCCTGCGAGACCTCCCGTTCGCGGCGGAGATGGACGACCTCCTGCGCCGCCACCCGCCCGCGCCCGGCATGACGCGCCGCGATGCGGTCGCCGTCACACGCAGCGCCGAGGCCCTCCTGAAGCTCATCTACCCGAACGGCCCCACGGGCGACCAGGAGGTTCTGCAGGCCATCCTGACGCTGGCGGGGGAACTGCGCCAGCGCATCCACGACCAGCTCTGCCGCATCGCGCCAGGCGAGTTCCAGCCGCGGCGGGTGGGCTTTCAGGGCGTGCCGCAGACTGCGGCTCGAGATCTCGAGCCGGCCGGACCCGCCCGCGTGCGGACGCTCGCGATGGCTGCCGGCGAATGCCTCCACCTGGACCGCGACGCCGGCGCCGAGGCGGGTGGGCGCCTGCTGCGCGTCGAGGCATCGCTGCTCGCCACGGGTCGCGGGCTGAGGTCCGAGGGACGTCTGCCGCCGGTCGCCGCCGAGGCGGAGCGGATCGCCTACAGTTTCCTGCTCGCGAACCAGCGCCTGCTGCGCCTTGGCCAAACTGGCCTCGAGGGCCGCGCCGTGGCTTTGCAAGTGGCAGGTGGCACCGTGCAGGACGGACCATCTCTGGCCTTGCCGGCGCTCCTCGCGCTCGTTTCCGCTCTGCGGGGCGAAGCCTACTTGCAGAGCGTGGTCGCGGCAGGGGAGAGCACTCTGCACGGACATCTGGCGACGCCCGCCGACATCCTTGGCCGCGTCGGCGCCCTGCGCGACACGGCTCCGGGCGTCCTGGTGCTGGGCCCGCTGGCGGAGAACGCCCTGCAGGAGGTCGAACATCTGCTCCGCTCCTGGCGGATTGTCGCGGCGCCGACGCTTGCCGAGGCGATCCTGGCGCTGCGGGCCTAGGCCCCGCCCGCCTGCCCGGGCTGCAGCTGCAGCCCGGCGGCTGGACGATGCCCAAAGGTTCAGCGATGCGGTCTCAACAACCTCTGCGCGGGAGGTGCCAAGGTGAGTCTCAAGGTCGGGCAGGACGGGTCGCTCAGGCTGCCGGCGCGGGTACTCGAAGCGGTTGGGCTTCGTCCGGGGGACGAGGTGGAATGGAAGCTCAGGGACGGACGGCTCAGCCTGGGCCGCTCGCAGACTGCGCCTCCGGATCTTTCGGCCCTGCTGCGGGAGCGCTTCGGCTTCGCCGCCTTCCGCCCCATGCAGCGGCAGGTGATCGAGGCGGTCCTGAGCGGGCAAGACACCCTCGCGGTGATGCCGACCTCCGCCGGCAAGTCGCTCTGCTACCAGTTGCCGGCTCTCCTGCTGGACGGGCTGACGCTCGTCGTCTCGCCGCTCATCGCCCTGATGCAGGACCAGGTGCGCTCGCTCGCCGAGAAGGGCATCCGGGCCATCGCGATCACCAGCGCGCTGTCCGAGCAGGAGCTGGCCCGGGCATACCGGCTGCTCGCCCAGGGCAGGGTCAAGATCGCCTTCGTGGCGCCCGAGCGCCTGCGCAGCCCCGAATTCCAGCGGGCCACGGCCGGCGTCCGGGTCGCCCTGTTGGCGGTGGACGAGGCGCATTGCATCTCGCAATGGGGCCATGACTTCCGCCCGGACTACCGTCTGATCGGCGAGGTCCACGAACGCCTCGGTTCGCCCAGGCTGCTCGCCCTCACCGCCACCGCGCCCCCCAGGGTGCGCGAGGAGATCGTCGGCACCTTCGGCATCGCCCATGTGCTCGTGGCGCCATGGGACAGGCCGAACCTGCGCTACGGCGTTCTGAAGGCGGCGGACGACGGCGAGCGGCGCCTCACTGCCGCGCGCTGGCTGAGGCGCCTCGGCACAGGCCCCGCCATCGTCTATACGACGACGCGCGCCCAGGCCGAGGGCTGGGCCGAGTGGCTCTCGCACGCCCTGCGTGAGGAGGTGGCGGCGTACCACGCCGGCCTTGCGCCGGATCAGCGCGAGGCGGTGCTGCGGCGGTTCCTCGCCGGGGAGGTGCGTGTCATCGCCGCCACCACCGCCTTCGGCATGGGCGTGGACAAGCCGGACATCCGCATGGTCCTGCACGTCACGGTGCCGGAGTCGGTCGAGGCGTACGCCCAGGAGAGCGGCCGCGCCGGGCGCGACGGCCGGCCCGCCTGGGCGATGCTCCTGACGGTGCTGGAGGATGATCTCGATCTCCGTCTCTTTCTGCTCGAGCGCGAGCAGCCGGACGAAGGCTGGTTGCGGCGTCGGCTCGAGGAGCTGCGGGCGACGCCGGTCGGCACGCCGCACCGCTTCGCGATCAGCGAGGGGGAGCGGGCCCAGGCCACGCTGCTCGTCTCCCAGCTGGTGGAGCGCGGCCTCGCCGCCACGGGACCCCGCGAGCGCCGGCTCGAGGCGATCACGCTGAAGAGTCCTTTGAGTCAAGGGGACGCGGACGACATCCTGCAGGACATCGACCGCCGCAGGCAGGCGAAGTTCGACCGCTTCGCCGCGATGCGCCGCTACCTCGATCTCACGGGCTGTCGCCGCGCCTTCCTGCTCCACTACTTCGGCGCGCCGCCCGCCCGGGCGAAGGCGGACGCGTGCTGCGACCGCTGCCATCCTGCGGCGTTCGGCGGCCGCCCGGCGACGGCGGTGCTCAAGACACGGCCGGTCGCGAGGACGCCAGGCAGGCCGGCGCCGGCGGCGCATGAAGCCATTGGGCATGCCCCTCCACAGGATCGCGCGGGGGATTCCGTTCTCGAGAGCCTGCTCGCCTGGCGTGGCGAGCGGGCCCGAAGTAGCGGCGTCGCGGACGAGGAGATCCTGACCCGCCGGCATCTTGAGGCCATTGCCGAGGCGCTGCCGACCGACCTTGGGGAGCTGAGGCGCATGAAGGTCATGGGCGAGCCGCGCCTCGCGGTGTTCGGCAAGGAGATCCTTGCCGTGGTGCGGCGAGAGCAACCCCGGCCAGCCGATGCCCGCCCAGGGCGGAGGCATGGGCCCACGTGACGTGGAGCGTCCCCGTGTGGCGGGGCGGGCGAGCCCGCGGCTGCCCGGAGGCGCGCCGGATACCATTCGGCAGGCGTGGGGCGGGTCCATTCGACAAGGTCCGGACAGAGTTGTGGAGGTTTACCGAATGAGTCTTAATCCTAGCGATGTGGAGAGACTGGCCGGACATCTAAGGCTTCGGGTGCAGCCATCACGACGCTCAGGCGGTAGGAAACGGAGAGCAGGCTAGGTCCTGAGCATACGCCGGGAAGCATCGTCGCTATGATCTGGCCAATCTGCATCCGAACTGTACCGCAGCACATCCGATGAGCGCCGCACGGTCGCCTGCGCCCGCGTGTCCAGCCACGACCAGAACGACGATGTGCAGCACGCTTATGGGCCCGCCGATCGCGCCATCGGGCTCGTTCTGGCCGTCTGACCAGACCATGCTCGAGATCAGCGAGGCTTCGCCTCTGTTCGACCGCCGGGCACGCCGGCCATCTTGAGCGGGTGCAGTTCCCGGCCATACGTGCCAGTCGTGCATCAGGTCGCAATCACCGAGGCAGAGCAGACACCCGCCTATCGTGGCAGGCTGACGGACTGCGATCACGATGTCGGCGCTGCTGTCCGTACCCGTCCCCGCCTTGCCGTCCTCTGGGCGTGCATGTGTTGGCTGCACACTGGCCTCGGGAGGCAAATCGGAGCGCCTAGCGAAATGACGGAACCGACGAGACCTGCAAAGATATGCCGGCCCCGCAGCAGGCGTTCAACCAATGGAGGTCCTCCGTGCTCGAAGAACTCATTCCAGAGCTTTGGATCGCATGGCAGCCGATCTACAATCTGCGCTCCGGCACCATTTGGGGACATGAGGCCCTGATACGGGGACCTGAGCAATCTTTCTTCGCGACCCCGGCGGAGCTCTTTGAGCTCGCTCGCAACGAGCGCGTTGAGGAGTCGTTCGAAGAAACGTGCCGCCGCATGGCCTTCGTGGCGGCGGGAAACGTCCTCACGCCTCCTGGCATGCTGTTCGTCAACGCAAACCCGCGCTTTGTCGGCCTGCCGATCGCTCCTGCCAAGTCTCCTTGGCCGGCACGCCACTCCGTCATCGAGATCACGGAGGCGTCGCCGCTCTTCGACGATCCAGAGGCTTTGCAGACGCAGGTGGCAGCCTGGCGCGCGGAGGGGTATCGCATAGCCTTGGACGACTTCGGTTCCGGCTTTGCCGGCCAGGCGGCCGTACTCGCGCTCAAGCCCGATGTCGTCAAGGTGGACCAGCGTCTCGTGCACGGCATCGACCATGACCGCTGGCGCCAGACCATCGTCGCGGCGATGCTGCACATGTGCTCGGACCTTGGCATCGCCACGATCGCCGAAGGCATCGAGGCCGAAGCAGAGCTCGAGGAACTGGTGCGGCTCGGCGTGGTGATGGGCCAGGGATTCCTGCTGGGGCGCCCGGAGCCGGAGCCCACGCAGCGGACGCTCTCCTTCGCCAACCTGCCTGCAGTGACAGATGCTCTTTCCGCTGCGGTGCGGCAGATCGCGGCCTCGGGTACAGGCGAGGGCGTCGCCCACTACTCCGCGGACCGGGGCAGGCGTATCGTGGCCTGGGACGAGGCTGCGGAGGCGATCACAGGCCGCAAGGCTGCCGAGGTGATCGGCCTGCCGTGCTGGCTGAGCGGTATGGACCACCGGGACCTCGCCGGCAACAGGCTCTGTTTCGAGGCGTGCCCACTCGTGCGCTCGATCCAGCAGAACACGCCGCAGGACAACCTCCTGTCGCTCCGGGACGCGGACGGCGAGCGGCGATGGGTCACCATGCACACCGAGCCGGTGCTGTCCCCCGAGGGCAAGGTGATCGGTGCCGTGGAGAGTTTTAGCCTTGCCCAGCGCCCGGAAGCGCTCGGTCCGCACGAGACCGGTCACGGCACGCGACGGGACGCGAGCCACCACCTCTTCTGGCGCAAGGAGGTCGCGCGCTGGCTCGCCACCTGGCAAGGGGACGAGGACTTCGCCCACATGGCGGAGCGTTTCGTCCACGCCTTGCCGTTCCGGTCTGCCGCTGTCTGGCAGCCGCGCGCGGAAGGCAGCCGCTGCGTCGCCATCGCGGCCAAGGGTCCCGGGGCCTCAGGCCAGGGCCAGACCGAGGTCTCGCTCCGGCGCGAGGACGGTATCGTGCAAAGGGCCTACCACGAGCGCAGGATCGTCTATCTGCCGGGGAGCCAAGGCGAGGGGGCGACCGGGCACGGCGTCCGGCTGGCGGCCGCCATCCCCTTGATGCACAAGGGCGTCGTCCAGGGGGTCCTGAGCCTTGGCGACAGCCGTGGCGACCGCCTGCCCGTGCCCGCGATCGAGGCGATCGAGGAGATTGCGCCACTCCTCGGTGCCCTGATGGCGAACCAGGATCTTCTCGCCTCGCTGCAGCAGAGCAGGCAGGTCTTCTCGTGGATGCTGGAGACCGCTCCCATCGCCCTCGACTACCAGCCTTTTTTGGGCAGCGCCGACCCGCAGGCGCCGTCGGTGGCGGCATTCCGCGCCTTCCGCCGGCGCTGGCCGGAGATCACGGGCGTTTGCGGCGGCATCCTGGTGATGCGCAGCGAGACGGGCGCTAGCGACTGGACGCTGCACGACGTCTGGGGCACCTGTGACGCACGCGAGATTGGCCTGCGCGAGCGCTGGTGGCCCGGAGCCCGCGCGTTCCTCGGGGACATCAGCGTGGAACTCCCACCCGAAGGACCGCTGCCGCAGGACCATCCCCTGGCCGTTCCAGGGCGCAGCCTTTACCACTTCGGTATTCGCGACGGCCGTACCCCGATCGCTTCGTTGCTGGTCGACATTGCGCAGGAGGAGTCCGGCAAGGCCGAAACGTTGCCTGCGGTGCTCGAGTTTCTCGGCCTCGCCACCGTGAACCGCTGGCGTCAGCGCCAGCTCCTGCTCCTCGCCCGCCACGACCCGCTGACGGGAGCGCTGAACCGTCGCGCTCTGGAGGAGCGCCTCGAGGCGCATTTCAGGGCCGGAGGATCAAGTCCGGCACTCTTCGTGCTCCTCGACCTCGACAACCTGAAGCAGGTGAACGACCGCTTTGGCCATCAGGCGGCTGACGGTCTCCTCAAGAACTTCACGGCCTACGTGCAGACAGCGCTTCGCCCGACGGACGATGTGGCCCGCATCGGCGGAGACGAATTCGTCTGGCTGATGTACGACGCCGGGCTGGGCGAAGACACGCGCCAGCGCCTGCAGCAGATCATCGAGCGCAGTCCGCTTGGAGAGTTCGGCAGCGGGGCTACCCTGGGAGTGGTCGAACTGCCGCGCGAGGCGGGGACTTACGCGGATGCCTACCGCCTGGCGGACAGGCGTCTCTACCAGGGCAAGCACCATGGCAAGGGAGTCATCGTGGACACCGACGCGGGGCAGGACCGGCGCGCGGGCCCGCGAAACCGTGGCTAGGGCCGGCCGGGTGGTTCCCGACCGTCGGCCAGCGAGGAGTGGTGGAAGATGGATAAGGCGAGCGGGTTCCCATCGTTCCCAAGAGATCTGTTCCTTGCCCTCAAGGCGGCGGGTCCGCAGGGAGCGAAGCTGCGCTTCGCCCTCTTGGACGGCGGTGTCGTCACCGCCGTGTCCGTCGCTAAGGAGATGGAGGAGGGCCTCCTGATCGAGACGGACGCGGGCACCACGACCGCCGTGCCGTGGCACGCGATCGTGCGGGTCGAAGTGGAGCGCCCAGGCGCGGGCAAGTCGGTGGGGTTTCTGAGGGGTTGACCAAAGCTTAGAATTCCATCCGTAAACGACGCATCGGGCGGCGCACTTGGCGCCGCCCGATGCGTCTGCATGGCGTGTCAGTTCTCGCTGCTGCGGTCGCCTTCTGGCGTCCAGCCCACCCAGCGGACGTCCGGCGCGTCCTTGAACCGCACCGCCATCACGTCCATGGCGGCGGGATTGTTGTCGACGAGCAGGAAGTGACGGCCGAGCTTGAGGCATGCGGCTCCCGTCGTGCCGCTGCCGGCGAAGAAGTCCAGGACCAGGTCGCCGGGATTCGATGAGGCCAGAACGATGCGCTCAAGGATGGCCAGCGGCTTCTGCGTCGGGTAGCCTGTGCGTTCTTTGCCTCTCGTCGGCACGATCGTGTGCCACCAGGTGTCGGTCGGGAGCTTGCCGCGCTTCGCCTTCTCCTCCCCGACCAGCCCCGGGGCCATGTAGGGGATGCGGTCGATCGCGTCGACGTTGAAGACGTAGTTCGCGGGATCCTTGACGTAGAGCAGGATGTTGTCGTGCTTCGCCGGCCACTTGCGGCGCGTTCTGGCGCCGTAGTCGTAGGCCCAGATGATCTCGTTGAGGAAGGCGTCACGGCCGAAGATGCCGTCCAGCAGCAGCTTGCAGTAGTGCACTTCGCGGTAGTCGATGTGGAAGTAGAGTGAGCCGTGCGGGGCCAGCACCCTGTGGGCCTCGCGCAGGCGCGGCTCGAGAAAGCTGAGGTAGTCGTCGAAGACGTCGAGGTAGGCCTGTGAACCGAGCTTCTCCGTGGCGTAACGCCGGCCTGCAAAGCCGGTGCGGTCGCCCTCATCGGAGCGCACGGTGCGGATCCGGTCGAGGGACTGGAGCCTGCCCGTGTTGAAAGGCGGGTCGATGTAGATGAGGTCGACGCTGCCCGAGGGCAGGCCCCTAAGCACTGTCAGGTTGTCCGAAAATCGGATCTCGCCGGGCATGCTTCGCCTCCTGCGGCCGGATGGGGCACCTTTCAGTATGCAGGAAGCCACATGGCCGGGGAAGCGGCCGGTGGCGTGAGGGGTTCTTCCCGCGGCCGCTGGCGCTCGGCCACAAGGAAGGGGAGGGAGGCACGCAGTGGTGCCTCCCTCCCCCCGTTCGCCGACAGCGCGTGCGTTTAGGGAGCGATGTCGGCGCTCGTGATCGTGAGCTCTGTGAACGCCACGATCCTGCCGCCGTTCACCTCGTAGATGTCCACAAGGTCGTTCACCGCGACGGCGAGGTTGCTGCCTGAGGTGTACGCTGTCGCGCCGCCTGGCGGGGTTGCGCCCAGGAGCGGCGCTACTGTCGGGGCTGCGCCTACGTCTTGCACGAGGAACGTGTCGCCCGCCGTGTTCGGCGTCACGTCGATCGCCGTCGTCCCGGAGGCGCTGCCGTAGGCTGCCGCGACGGTCGTGATCGCGGGAGCCGTCTGGCCGAGATCGCCGGTGGTGAGCGGACCGACGAGGCTGAACGCCACTACGTTACCGCCAGCGTTGACCTCGTACACGCCGATGTAGTCGCCTGCGGCGGCCGCGAGGTCTGTTCCGGAGGTGTAGTTCGTGGTCACGCCGCTGCCGGTAGTCGGAGCCGCGCTCCCAACCGCCGGGGTCGGGATGCTGCTTCCGGATACCTGCACGGTCAGCGTGTCGCCACTCGCCGCAGACGCCGTGATCGTCGTGTCGCCCAAGACATCTGTGCTCGCCGCTGCCGTCGGCGCCGGACTCAGCTCCGGTGTCCACATGGCGTAGAGCGTGGTGTCGCTCGCGATCGGGAACTGACTTCCGGCCGCGTATGTCGTACCGCTGCCATCAGCTGCCGTATTCCAGCCGCTGAGGGAATCGCCGGTGCGGACCAGGCCGCCCGTATTGCCGAGTACGGTCACCGTGGAGCTCGGTGTGTAGGAGTACCCGTCCTGCGGCACCGTGCCAGAGGTGGCGCCGTTGGGGTCGTAGTGCACGGCGTAGACCGGACCCTCCTGGCCGTCCGACCAGTTGCTGTCGATCGTGTTGTCGCCGAGGCCCGCCACGCTGACGCTGCCGGCGGGGCTGTTGGCCGCGACGTCCCCGATGTGGACCGCCGTGGAGGGATACGACCCCGCCACGCCGTTCGGGCCCTTCAACGTGTTGCCCTCGACGGTCGCCGACACGGGTGCCGTGAGACCGGGGCTGGCGTAGGCGGCGATGCCGATGCCCAAGGTGCCGTAGGTCTCTTGGCTCAGGAGGAAGGGGGCGCGGTACGCGGGATCGTAGGTGATGGTGTTGTTCTCTACGACATCGCCTTGTGACGCGTCATCGGACGGGTTCCAGGCGGTGTCGTCGCTGTAAACCGTAATCCCTGTTTGGCTGTCGGTGATGGTGTTGCCGACGACCTGCAGATCGCTGTTGTCCCAGAGCATGATCGCGGTGTCCGTCGCCCCGACCTGGCCCGGATTGTCGTACGCAGTGAAGACGAACCCTGTCAGGTGGTTGTCCGTGATGCTGCCGGTGGCGCCGTTGCCTGTCTCGATGCCGTTTTGGGCCCAGACGTCGTCATTGCTGGGGCCGGCGCCGAGACCCGATACGGTATTGTCCGCGATGTTGGCGTCGATGCCGTGGCCTCCGAGGTACCAGGCGCCAACGGTGATGCCGTTGCGCTGAAAGCCCTGCACGGTGTTGCCCGTGACCGTCACGGTGTTGCCGCCCGTGTTGGGTCCGAGCATGATGCCCATGTTGCCGCCGTCCATCTGGTTGTTCACGATGGTAGCGGTCATGGTGCCGTAGCTAGCCGCGGTATCGGCGTTCCCGACCCAGATGTCGGTCCCGTATACGCCGGGGTCGGAATAGTTCCAGCCGGCCCACGGGATGCCGGTGATCGTGTTGTCGCTCACGGTGACGGTGTACGTGCCGTCGGGGGGCAGGTCATATCCGCCGGACCAGACGTCGTTCGGAACGGCGTAGATGCCGATGCTGTCCGGTATCCCCTCGCCGGTCTCGCTGATCTGGTTGCCCTGGATGTTCGCGCTGCCCGCGACGAGCTCGACGCCGGTCTGGTTGTTCGTGAGCAGGTTGTCGTCGACCAGGGTGGGCGCCGACGTCGTGTCGCCATAAAGCAGCACGCCAGCAGCGTAGTTCGCCTGGGGATCGTACTGGGCATCCGCGGCGGCTGAGTTCCCCAGGTAGTCGTTTCCGGTCACCGTGTTGCCCGTGACGGTGCCCGTGGCGCCCCAGTCCACCTCGATGCCATTGGTGGCCAACTGAGCGGTCGGTGTGCCGGTGATCGTGTTGCCGGTGGCCGTCAAGGTGGTGCCGCTGCCGTCGCCGTAGATGCCCGTCTTGCCGTAGCCGCTGATCGATGAGGCCTGAACCGTGAGGGTGGCCCCATCCATGGCGAGGACGCCGAGACCGCTGCCGCAGCCGATGCCGCTCTGCGGCGCCCAGTTGGTCAGCGTGACATGCTGCACGGTGCCGGAGCCGCCGATGAACGCAATGCCGGCCACCTGGTTGTTCGTACCCGCACAGCCGTTGACTCCGTTGCCACTCGCGTTGCCGTCGAGCGACAGGTTCGAGATCGTCAGGGGAACGTCTGTGCCGGTCACGCCAAGTCCGGCGATCAGGGTCGAGGAGCCCGGAATGGCCACCGGACTCGCAGGCAGGGTGATGCTTGTGGGGCTGCTCGGATCGGTGCTGCCTTGGAGGGTGATGCCGGTCAACGGGTTGCCCAGCGTGGTCGCCGGCCGCTCCGAACCCGTGCCGGGGTCGATCAGGATCTGCTGGGTGTAGTCGCCGCCCGCCATGTCGATCGTGACGTCACCGCCGAAGTAGTCGGCGGCCAAGACCGCCTGATTGACCGTGGCGCAAGGCGCGCCGGGGTCGGTGCACATGTTTGTGCCGCCGAGGTCGTTGCCGGTGGTGGATACGTAGAGGGTCGCCGACACCGTGAGGGTCAGGTCGACGTTCGTGACCTGGCCTGCGCCATCTTGCACCGGAGCCGTAAGCACCCAGGTCCCGGGCGTTTCGAACGTCTGCTCGCCTGCGGGCGTCAGGGTCCAGCCGGCGGGATCGGCGTAGCTCAAAGACCCGTAAGACTGACCGTCGCTCACGCCAGGTCCGCTGACGAAGGTCACCTCGAAGGTCTTCGTCGTGTCGGCGCCGGTCATGCTCATGCTTGCCGAGGTCATCTGGTAGTCGGAGGTGCCGATGGTCGACGCGGGATCCATCGGAACGGTCACGCTCCAGCTGGTGCCGCTGCCTGTTGCGGCGTAGCTGCTCGGGCCGTTGCCCGACATGTTCAGGGTGATGCCCTGGACCGACACCGGCTCTGCCACGGTGGCCGTGGCGGGGGCGCTCACCGACTCGCCGCTCGCCTGCGCGGTCACGGTGATCGCGTCGTTGCCGGCGAGCGTCAGTCCACGGACAGTCCAGTCCCCGCTTCCGTCCGCGGTGACGGAGGGCTGGGCCGTGCCGTTGACGCTCAGGACGACCGTCGCGCCCGGAACGGCCGTACCACTGATGCTGGTATCGACCGCATCGATCGGGCCGTTGATGGTTGGCGTTGCCGTCTGCACCGCGGGCGGGGACCCGCCGCCTCCGGCTGCTCCGCCACCGGACACCGCGTAGGCGAACTGGTCGGCGGCGCCCGTCGCGCTCGTGCCCTCGGGCGTTGTCACCGTCACGTCGACCGTGCCGCTGCCGGCCGGCGCGATCGCCGTGATGGAGTTCAGGGAGTTGACGGTGAACGAGGTCGCGGCCTGCGTGCCGAAGGACACCGCGGTAGCGCCGCAGAGGCCCGCGCCGCTGATGGTGACCGAAGTTCCGCCGGCGCCGGTCGACGGCGCCACAGCGGTGACCGTCGGCTGCGTGTGCGCCGCAAGATAGGACGTCAGTTCCTTGAGCGCGTCCGACGCCTGGTCTGTCGTGAACGTCTGCGTCGGTCCGAACGAGCCGTCCGCGAAGCCCTGCAGGATGCCGATGTTCGTGGCCTCATTGACGTAGCCCCAGGCCCACTTGCCGATCGACCCCGCATCGGCATAGTTGGGCTGCTGATCGTTCAGTGCCTGGGCCTCGGTCTGCAGCCCCAGAGCCACGATCTCTACCTTGGCCATCTGCTCGCGGGTCAGGCTCCCCTGCGGTTGGAATGTGCCGTCCGGGAAGCCCGATATCCAGCCCTGCGCGCTCGCGGCCATGATATAGCCGAAGTCAGGGTCGCTCGTGGACACGTCCGAGAAGGTCTGGGGCGCATCGTTTGTGGGCTCCAGGCATAGTGCTTGTCCGAGTTGCTCGACAAACTGCGCCCGCGTTTCCTGGCTGGCGGCGGCGGCCGCCGCTTCAGGTGTGGCAGCCGCGAAGTTGAAGGCACTTGCAAAGCTCGCACTTGCCAGGACGGCGCCCATGACGGCGCCGAGCACCTTGCGCAATCCGGCTCTTGTTCCTTTAGACACTGGCCGCGTGGACCTCCCCTCAACTTTGGACATGGGAGGCGTGCGCCGAGAGGGCAGTCGGCGATGACCACCCGAGCCGCCGCTGACGAGCCACGCACTTCCCAAACGCCGAAGACAAAATGAACCGGCCGCCAACCGGCCGGTTACGCCTTTGCTCCTCTCCGCCATGAGGCGTCCAGTGCTGTGCGGGGAGTCATCGCTTCCGTTGGATTGTATTGCTCATCGCAGGAAACACCTTGCCTGGGCAGTGGACCTCCTTTCGGCTCACGACGCCGTCAGGCAACTGCTTCCCTTGCGAATTTCCTGATCCTTCCTCGAAACATAGGATATGTATGACCAGGATCGACTCTTCCAGCCACGTTCCCCCTGCATGGGCCAGCACTCGCCCTCGCATCCTCGCGGCGGTCTTCTCCGCGCGTCTCTTGGCAGGATCGCCGCGGCTAGTCTTGCGCTGCTTCGACCAACCCTCGAAGCCTGTCGCCAACTTGTGGCCGCGTCCCGGCCGAGTCGCGCGCAGGTGACAAAGATCCACAAAAAGGCGCAGAACGAGCCCGGCGTCGGGCAGATCCATGGGATCCGCGGCGCCGGGCCTTGGGTCAGAAGGCTGGGGATTTTCAGGGGTGGATCAGCTGGCCTAGCGCCCCGACGGTTTCCGGCCCGTGGACCTGAGCCGATCGAGGAAGCTCTTCGGGCGTTCCTTCTTGGGCTGGCTCTTGACCTTCTTGGCCCCGCAGGGCTTTTGCGGCGGAAGCTTGCGCAGAGCCTGGTAGCTGCTCTTTTGCAGAAGCTCGCCGATGCTGACGATCTTGTAGCCCTGGCCCTCGAGTGCCGGCAGGACGTGCGAGAGGGCCTGGATGGTTCCCTCGCGATGGACGGAGCCATCGTGCATGATCACGATCCGCCCCGGTGCCGCGTCGCGCATGACGATCCGCTCGATGCCTTCGGCCGTCGCGCTCATGCGCCAGTCGCGGGTGTCGACGCTCCAGCCGATCACGGTGTAGCCGAGGCTGCCGAGGAGCTTCGAGGCGTCGTCGCTCGCGAAGCCGCCGGGCAGGCGATAGAGGTAGGGCTTCTTGCCGCCGGCCGAGGTGATGGCGTCGGAGCCGCCGGTGATCTCCTTCTGGATCTCGTCCGCCGTGATCTTGTGCAGCCACTTGTGGTTCATGCCGTGGTTGCCGATCTCCATGCCGGCCGCCTCGATCTTCTTGACCATCTCCGGGAACCGCACGACCTCCTGGCCGATCAGGAAGAAGGTGGCGTGCGCGTGGTACTTCTGCAGGAGCTCGAGCACCTGCGGCGTGTAGCGGCGGTTCGGGCCGTCGTCGAAGGTGAAGGCGATCAGCTTCTCCTGCGTCGGCACCTCCTTCAGGAGCATCGCCTGGCGCTGCACGGCGGGAGCGGGAGCCGGGGCCGGAACGGGAGTCTTCACGGGCGCCGCGAGGGATGGAGTCGCGAAGAGGACGGACGTCAGGACGGCGAGTGCCGCCCCGCGCAGATCTGGCATCGGAACACTCCTTTCAGGAGGAGCGTTCCTCAGAGCGAAGGAGGTATGCGGCCCAAGGCTTCAGAGTCCCGGGCCCTCGGCCGCGGAGCCTCTCGCCATCTCGCGCAGGAGGAATTTCTGGATCTTGCCGCTCGCCGTGCGCGGCAGCTCGTCGACAAAGATGATGCGCGACGGCACCTTGTAGTGGCTGAGAAGGTTTCTGCAGTGCGTGATGAGTTCCGCCTCGGTGGAGGTCTCTCCGGCCCGCAGCGCGACGAACGCGACCGGCGTCTCGCCCCAATGCGGATGCGGCGCCGCGACGACGGCCGCCTGCGCGACGGCCGGGTGACGGTAAAGCGCCCCTTCCACCTCGAGCGAAGGGATGTTCTCGCCGCCCGAGATGATCATGTCCTTCTGGCGGTCCCGGATTTCGATGTAGCCGTCGGGATGGCGCACGGCGAGATCGCCCGTGTGGAACCAGCCGCCCTGCATGGCGTGCCGCGTGGCTTCCTCGTCGCGGTAGTAGCCCGCCATGATCACGTTGCCGCGCGCCACCACCTCGCCCATCTCCTGGCCATCCGGCGCGACGTCGGTCATGTCCTCGCGCACCACCCGCACCTGGCCCGAGAGCGGCAGCTCGACGCCCTGCCGGGCCTTGAAGCCGGCGCGCGCCAGAAGCGGCCACTCCTCGATGCCCTTCGGCGGCTCGTTGTAGGTGAGGAAGGCCGTCGTCTCCGTGAGGCCGTAGAAGTGCTGCACCGTCCAGCCGAGTTCCTCCTCGACGCGACGGATCACGGCCGCCGGCGGCGCCGCGCCCGCCACCGCCACGTGGACGCCGGGCGGCGCCGGGTCGTCGTCGGCTGCGCCGAGCAGCATGGTGAGGACCGTGGGGGCGGCGCATAGGCTGGTGACGCCGTAGTCGCGGATGCGGCGCAGGGTGTCGTGCGGCTCGACGGTCGGCAGCGGCACATTCGCCGCGCCGACGGCGAGACTCGCCCAGACGTAGCCCCAGCCGTTCGCGTGGAACATCGGCGCGACATGGAGGTGCACGTCGTCCGCCGTGGTGCGCATCGCGAGCAGCATGTTCACCGTGTTGATGTAGGCGTTGCGGTGCGTCAGCCGGACGCCCTTCGGGCGCGCCGTCGTGCCGCTCGTGTAGTTGAGCGAGAGCACCTGGTCCTCGCGGACCGCCTCGGGGTCGAAGGGCAGGCCGGGGCTTCGCTGCAAGAGCTCGTCGTAGCAGAGATAGCCCGGGATCTCGCCGCGCTGCACGATCACCTCGAGGTCCGGGAATTCCGGCAGGACCTCCGCGATGCGTGCGTAGAGCGAGGCGTCGAGCAGCAGAAGCCGACTGCCGGAGTGTCCCAGGATGTAGCGATACTCGGCCGGGCCGAGACGGGTGTTGAGCGGAACGAGGATCGCCCCGACGCCTGGCACGCCGCTGTAGCATTCGAGGGCCTCGAGGGTATTTGGCGCGAGCAGGGCCACCCGGTCGCCCTGAAGCACGCCCCGCCGCAGCAGAGCCCCCGCGAGGAGCTCGAGGCGGCGTCCGAAATCGCGATAGCTCAGCTCAAGACCGTCGTCGACCACGGCGAGGCGCTCCGGGTAGAGGCGCAACCCGCGCGCGACGAGCGCCAGAGGCGAGAGAGGCACCTCCATGCCGTCACCTTCCCAGCGTTACATATGTAAGGCTTATGTGGCGCTCGCAGCAGCGGTGCATTTCCCGGTCGAAGGCGTGCGCATTCGCTTTTGCGACATAAGGTAGGGGGAAGGAGGGACGCCCATGCCGGACGAGCGCCGCCTCGTGGAGGATCTCAGGTTCGAGGAACTCGGGCGCGTCGCCGAGATCGAGGCGACCGTCTTCCCAGAGCCTCTGGACCTTGCATCGCTCGAGCGCCTCTATCGCGATCCTTCCGTCCGCTACCTCGCGATCCGCGAGGAGGGACGCCTCGCCGCCTACTTCGGCTTTCAGGTCTCGGGACCCACAGCGCTCGTCATCAGCAACGCCACCGATCCCGCCTACCGCCGGCGCGGCTATGGCGGGCGCATCCTGCAGGAGGCCGAGGCCATCGCCGAGGCCATGGGCGCCCGCTGGTTCCTCGGCGAGGTGCGCGTCTCGAACGAGCCGCAGCGCCAGGTGCTCCGCCGCATCGGCTGGCGCGAGATCGGCAGGTGCCAAAGCTTTTTCGGCAACGGCGAGGACGCCTACATCGTGTTCCGCTGCTTCAGGGAGGGGACCTGGCCGTGATCAGAATGCGCGAGGCCAAGCTCGGGGACCTCTTCCCGAGCGGTGAGGGCATGGCGTTCGGCCGCTGGCAGGACGTCACGATCCGTGGATTCAGCATCGACTCCCGCCGCACGCATCCCGGCGACCTCTTCGTCGGACTGCCGGGCAGCCTGACCCACGGCGGGCTCTACGCGGCCGAGGCCCTCAGGCGCGGCGCGGCCGCGCTGCTTCTTCCTTCCGGCACCGACGCGCCCGAAGGGGCGGCGGGCCTCTGGCACGACAGTCCGTTCGCGGCCCTCGCGGACGCGGCGCGGCGCTTCTACGGCGACCCCGCCGAGCGCATGACGCTCGTGGGCGTCACCGGCACGAACGGAAAGACGACCACCGCCCTGCTCGTCGCGCACCTCCTCAGGGCGGCGGGCAGGAAGTGCGCCTACTGGACCACCACCCTCGTCGACCTCCCCGACGTCGCCTTCCGGCCGCAGTGGACGACGCCGCCGGCCCATGAGCTCCAGCGCTTCCTGCGGGCGGCGCTCGATCGCGGCCATGACCACGCCGTGCTCGAGGTGTCGTCGCACTCGGTGCGGCAGGAGCGGATCCGCGGCGCCCGGTTCGCGGCGGGCATCGCGACGAACTTCTCGCCGGACCACCTCGACTTCCACGAGAGCGTCGAAGACTACTACGACGCGAAGCGCGCATTCATCCGGGGACTGCCGGCAGGCGCGGCGGCCGTGCTGTCGGCCGACGATCCGCGCGTCCTCGCGATGGGCGACGGCATCCAGGCGGACGTCGTGAGCTTCGGCCAGGACGCGCGCGCCGACGTCCACCTCCTGGACCTGCAGCAGCGGCAGGGCGGGATCGAGGGGCGCCTCAGGGTGAAAGCCGGCAGGCTGGGCCCCGAGGGCGACTACGCCTTCCAGATGCCGATGCCCGGCCGGCACAACGGCCTCAACGCGGCCGCCGCCTTCGCCGCGGCGCTCAGTCTCGGCGTGCCGGGAGACCTCGGGGCGAATGCCCTCGGCTCCTTCAAGGCGCCGCCGCGGCGACTCGAGTGCCAGGCGGTGGGTCCCTACCGCATCTACAACGACGTGGCCATGAACGAGGCGAGCTACCACGCGGTGCTCCGCACCGTGCGAGACCTCCGTCCCGAGCAGGTGGTGGTCGTCTGCGCCCTCAGGGGCAACCGGGGACCGCAGGTGAACGCCCGCATCGCGCGCATCCTGGCCCACTGGCAGCAGGAACTGCGCTACGCGCCGCTGATCGTCAGCGAGAGCCGCAGCGACCTTCGCGAGTACGCGGTGGACTACGAGGTGCGGTCCGAGGAGATCGCCGCGTTCAGCGAGGCGGCCAACATGGGCGGCCTGAGGCTCTCGCGCCACGAGGAGCTGCCGTCCGCCATCGAGGAGGCGGTGGGAAGGCTGAGGCCCGGCGGCGTCCTCCTGCTCCTCGGCACGTTCGGCATGGACCGCGGCCCCGCGATCGCGCGTCAGCTCCTGCGCCAGAAGCTCGGCCTGCCGGAGGAGGCGAACGAGAGCTACCTCGAGCCGCACGAGGCGGACTACTGACAGGGTCCCGCGGCAGGTGGCCGCGGGAAGGGAGGTGAAGGATTCCAGCCGGGCGGGCGGGCGGCGCCGACCGCCGACGCGGCGGCCGGAAGGAGCAGTGGCGGGCGTGCTCGAGATCCTTGGCCTCGAGAAGCGCTTTGGCGACACCTGGGCTCTCAGGGACCTGAGCTTCGAGGTGCGGGAAGGCGAGGTCTTCGGCTTCGTCGGCAGCAATGGCGCCGGCAAGACGACGACAATGCGGATCGCGATGGGGGTGCTCGCCCCGGACCGGGGCGAAGTGCGCTGGGCGGGAGCTCCCCTTGGCTTTGCGGCGCGACAGCGCTTCGGTTACATGCCGGAGGAGCGTGGCCTCTATCCCACCATGCGGCTCGGGGAGCAGCTCCAGTACCTTGCCCGGCTGCACGGGCTAAGGCAGGAGGACGCCAGGCGGAGCGCGGAGCTCTGGCTCGAGCGGCTCGGCCTCTTAGAGCGCGCCGGCGACGAGGTGCAGGTCTTGAGCCATGGCAACCAGCAGCGCGCCCAACTGGCGGCGGCCCTCGTCTTCAGCCCGGCCGCCCTGATCTTGGACGAGCCGTTCGCCGGCCTCGACCCGGTGGCGGTGGACGTGATGAGCGGCGTCCTGCGCGAGCAGGCCCAACAAGGCGTCCCCGTCCTGTTCTCGAGCCACCAGCTCGAGCTCGTCGAGCGCCTCTGCGACAGGGTCGGCATCATCCGCGGCGGGCAGATGGTGGCCGTGGGCACGGTGGCGGAGCTTGCCAAAGACGGGGGCGAGCGACTTTGGGTGGATGTCGGCAGCGACGAAAGCGCCTGGGCCTTCGGCATTCCCGGCGTCAGCGTGCTGCGGCAGGAAGGCACGCGCACCCTGCTCGCCCTCGATGGCGGCAGCGATGACCAGGCGGTGTTGCGGGCGGCGATCCGTCAGGGTCCCGTGCGGGAGTTCCGCCGCGACGTGCCGCCCCTCAGCGAGCTATTCCGCAACGCCGTGAGCGAGGAGGTGGCGCGGTGAGCCGCCTGGGCACCATCTGGCTCGTCGCGGGTCGCGAGCTCAAAGAGCGCATGCGGAGCCGCGCGACCCGCGTCGTCACGCTCCTGATGCCGGTCCTCGTCTTCCTGCTGATCGCGATCCCGGCCCTCGTCCACGCGCCGGCGAGCGCGACGACGCTCGGCCTCGTGGGCAGACCCGCGCAGGCGCTGAGAGCCGACATCCAGGCGGCCGCGAAGGCGACCGGGGTCGAGATGCGGCTGCGGAACGTCGCGTCGACGTCGTCGGCCAAAAGGCAGCTCGGCCAGGGACGCATCGACGTCGCCCTCGCCCTGCGCGGCAGCTCCGCCGTCGTGACGGTGCCGGGTTCTGTGGGCTACTTCGAGACCCAGACGCTGGCGCCGAGGATCCAGGCAATCCTGCAGGCGACTGTAAACGTCTGGCACGAGCAGCGGGTGCTGCTCGGGGCAGGGGTACCCATACCGGTCTTGCGCTCGGCCTTGACGCCCGTGCCGCTCAGTGTGAAGACCTTGAAGCCCCCGCCCAAGGACATGGTGGCGCGGGACGTCGCGGCTCTCGCGGCCGCCTTCCTCCTCTACATGACGCTCGCGCTTTACGGCAACGCGGTGGTGGCAGGCGTCGCGCAGGAGAAGACCTCGCGCATGGCCGAGGTGCTGGTCGCCGCCGTCCGCGCCACCGATCTCCTGATCGGCAAGGTGCTCGGCATCGGCCTCTTCGCGTTTGGCCAGATGCTGCTCACGGTGGCGGCGGCGTTCGTCGCGAACGCCGTCTTCCAGAACACGGCCATCCCCGGTACCGTCTGGACGCTGCTGCCGAGCATCCTGCTCTGGTTCCTGCTCGGCTACGTGCTCTACGCCTTCGCGTACGCCGTCGGGGGAGCCCTCGTGGGACGTCAGGAGGACGTGCAGACCATCGCGGCGCCGTTCATGGTGCCCCTGATCGCGGGCTTCATGCTGACGTACCTCGCGATCGCCGAGCCGACCAACGCCGCCGTCCGCATCCTCTCGTTCCTGCCGCCGCTCGCGCCGATCCTGATGCCGGCGCGCTTGGCGCTGGGCCCCGTGGCGCCGTGGCAGGTGGCCCTGGCGGTCCTGCTGACCCTCCTGGCCATCTGGGGCGAGGTGCGGCTCGCGGCGCGCGTCTACGCCCTGGCGCTCGTGCACAGCGGGCCCCGTCTCACCTGGCGAGCGGCCTTGAGGCTCCATAGAGGCTGACCGGCGGGCGACAGCATGGGTGGGAGTCGGGTTTCGGCTCCCGCCGCCCCGGGTGAGGTGCGCCTTCCACGGCAAGGGACGGGACGCTTCCCGTCATCCGCATCCGCGGCAGAAGCTGCGGCGGCTGAAAGGTGCGGCCTGTCTCCCATCGCCGTCCGGAGCGCATCCTGTCTACCGCCGTGCAACTCCCTGTTGACATCGCCCCCTCTGAGCCCCATGTTGTCGGTAAGATTTGCCTTGGGGGGGCACATCATGATGGATGCCGCATCGACATGGCGCAGGGCCGCTCTGGTCCTCGTCGCGATCGCCGGGCTCGTCGCCGCAGGCTGCGGGTCCGGCTCCCACGCCGCGGCGGCCAAGAAACCCGCCCAGCCGACGCCGAGCGGGCTCACGATCGCGCACGCGAAGGAGATCGTGCGCAGCTACATGACGCAGGAGTTCAAGGCCAACCTGACGTGGGACGTCAGTGTCCAGCAGAAGCTGGAGGCGCCCCCGCAGGTCTACATCGACGACGAGAACTGGCTCCTCAACAAGGCCGCTGGCAAGACGGCCCCGCCGGCGCCGAAGAACCTCGCGTCGGCGCCTCTCGAAATCTTTCTCCCCAGGGGCGGCAACTTCTTCGCCGCCTTCATCGACAACGCCTACATGATCTTCCAGCAG
This sequence comes from Clostridia bacterium, assembly GCA_027420455.1. Taxonomy (GTDB): domain Bacteria; phylum Bacillota; class Sulfobacillia; order JAJZYS01; family JAJYTV01; genus JAJZQO01. The sequence continues at coordinate 43,983 of DAIBJA010000015.1, forward strand.
GAAGGCAAGGCCTACGTGCAGACCTACTCGCCCCTGACCTACCGGGGAGCGCCGGTTCCGGACGTGGCGCTCGACAAGCAGGGCTACGCCACCTTCATCCTCCCGTCCAACTACGGCAAGCTGAAGCTTACGCCGACGCAGCTCGCCCAGCGGTATGCCGCGGATCTTGAGACCGGCTCGCAGGGCAAGACCGTCGCCGACCAGACCTTCGCCCCCGCGCCCACGACGACGCAGACCTTCTCCGGCCTCCTCTACCGCCGCCCGGGCGAAACGGCCAGCCTCACCGCCAAGCCCCTCGGGGACACTCCCTACGCCTTCGCGCTCAAGGGAGGGGGCGCTCTCGTCTTCTGCTGCGTGGAGGCGGACGAGACCCACATCGCCGCGCCGGGAACCCACTACGTGGTCCAGAAGGGCGCCAGCGACGGGCTCGCCGGCGTGATGCCGGTGGGCAACTACTCAAAGATCGAGTCGCAGGGGGAGATCACCCTGGCGGCGATCGTCCCGCCGGCCGGTAGCCAGGCCAAAGTGCAGGTCATTGCCGCGGACTACGGCCCGATCAACATCACGGGCCAGTAGCCGGACGCCGATGGCGCGCTGGGGCTAGGCGACGGTGGGAAGCGGGGCACCCGGGTGCGACGGGACCCGCCACACCTCTCGAAATGCAGGAAGAGCCGGCATGCGCCATGCGTGCCGGCTCCCTGCGTCCCATCGGGCGCTAGCGCGTCGCCTTCTGGATGCGGGCTGGCCTCAGCGGTAGCTCCCGTACCCTGGCACCCGTCGCGGCGCAGACGGCGTTCGCGATCGCCGCCGCGATCGGCACGGACCCCGGCTCGCCGATGCCCGTCGACGGGGTCTCCATGTCGTAGACGAACCGCACCTCGATCTTTTCCGGCGCGTCGCGGAAGGTGGCGATGGGGTAGTCTCGCCAGCCGCGCGTGGTGATGCGACCGTCCGAGACCTTCGTCTCCTCGAAAAGCGTCCAGCTCATCGCCTGGACGATGCCGCCCTCGATCTGGCTCCTGGCGCCGTCCGGATGCACGAGGCGCCCGGGGTCCACGGCGGCGAAGACCCTGCCGAGCCGCACCTTGCCGCTCTGGGAGACGTAGACCTCCGCCACCTCGGCGCAGTAGGTGCCATGGTAGATCGTGGCCGCGAGCCCGAAGCCGTGGCCGTCGCCCCGTGGGCGCTCCGGCCAGTTCGACATCGCGCCGACGGTCTCGAGCACTCGGCGCAGGCGCGGGTCCGTGGCGTGGCGCAGACGCAGCTCGAGGGGATCGACGCCCGCCAGGCTTGCGAGCTCGTCGATAAAGGACTCGCTCGCGAAGACGTTCGGCGCCGCCGCCAGGGAGCGGAAGGCCGACGTCTGGATCTGGGCGCGCTCCACCGTGAGGGAGACATCCATCTGGCCGAGATCGTAGGGGGGCACCGCGTTGCGGCCGGAGGTCATGCCGGCCACCTCGGGCGGCACGCGGCCGCTCGCGTAGATGTGCGGGTTCGTGCGCACGTGGGATCTGTAGCCGACGATGCGGCCGTCCGGGCCCACGGCCCCTTCGATCTTCGCGTCGAGCCAGGGGCGCTGGGCCGAGCGCTGGAACTCCTCGGCCCTCGTCCACTCCACCAGCACCGGCCGCGCGGCCGCCTGCGAGAGGCGGATGGCGTCGAGCGCCGCGACGCCCCAGCCGCCGCCGCCGTACATGCCGCTCATCTGCTGCGGGTGGACGTGGACGTCCTTGGGGTCGAGGGATAGGATCGCGGCCGCCTCGTCGCGCAGGCCGAAGGGCCGCTGGGTCGCGACGTAGAGGTCCGCCCCGTCCTTGCGCACGTCCGCCGCGGCGGCGCTTGGCAGGATCGAGGCGTGGGCGATGTGCGGCGTATGGTAGGTGGCCTCGTGGCGGACCTTGGCGGAGGCGAGCGCCGCCTCGACATCCTTGTCCTGGCGGAGCTGCGCCTCGAGCGGGGGTTCCGCGTCGCCCTCGGGATCGCTCCAGGTCGCCTCGAGGGACTGGATAGCCTGCAGGGCCTGCTCGCGGCGCTCCGCGAGGACGCCGACGAAGTCTCCTTCGTGCACCACCGCCACGACGCCAGGCAGCGCCTTGGCCGCCGTGTCGTCGAGCGAGACGAGGTGCGCGCCGGGCCTCGGCGGCGGCAGCACGTGGCCGCGCAGCATGCCGGGTAGGCGGACATCGTGGGGATAGCGCACCTGGCCAAGCACGAGAGCGCGCGCTTCGACGCGGTCCGGCTCGGGCTCGAAGTCCGGGCCAGGGGCGAAGGCGACGTCCGCGGCCGCCGGCAGCGGCCCCGCGAGCGGGGCCTGCGCGGCCAGTTCCGCGTAGGAGGCTTCTCGGCCATCCGTCGCGTGGAAGGCGCCATCGCGAGCGACCAGATTGGCGGGGGCGACGCCCAGGCGCGCGGCGGCGCGTTCAAGCAGGAGCTGGTAGGCGTAGGCGGCCGCGAGGCGCAGGGCCTGGCCGTCGGTCTGGGTGGACATGCTGCCGAAGGTGCCGCCGTCCCAAGGCACGACGTCGGTCTCGCCGAGCTCGACCCGCACCGCCTCCTCGGGCAGGCGCAGTTCGTGCGCGACGATCCGCCTGAAGCCCGTGCGGATACCCTGGCCATACTCCACCTTGCCCGAGCGCGCGATGACCTCGCCCTCGGGGCCGATCACGATCCGTTTCTCGAGCTGCTCCGGCGGGCGCTCGCCCCAGCGCCGCGGTGCCTCGCGGCTCATCTCGACGCCTCCTTGACCGCCATGACGATGCGGCCGTAGACGCCGCAGCGGCAGAGGTGACCGGAGAGGGCCTCCCGGATCTCCTCCTCCTGCGGGTGCGGGTTCTCCTCGAGAAGCGCCACCGCGGAGATCAGCATGCCGCTCGTGCAGGCGCCGCATTGCATGGCGTCCTCCTTGAGGAACGCCTCCTGCAGCGGATGGAGGTGGCCGTCCTGGCTGAGGCCCTCGACGGTGACGATCTCGTGTCCGACCGCCTCGTCGACCGGCATCGTGCAGGACGCGACGGCCGAGCCGTCGAGCAGCACGTAGCAGGCGCCGCAGCTGCCATGGCCGCAGCCGAGGCGCGTCGCGGTGAGGCCCAGGTCGTCGCGCAGGACCGACGTGAGGCTGGTGCCGGCCGGCACGTCCACGACGTGCGGCTGGCCGTTAACCGAAAGCTCGTAGCGCACACCCTTCCCTCCCTCATCTCGTGCAAGAGCTCCAGGACCTAGCCGCCCTGCCGCGCCTCGGCGGGCCGTATCGGGCCGCGCAGGCCCGATAGGAGTGCAGCCACGGCGAGGGCCGCCACCGAGGCGAACAGGGAAGCGTGGATGCCGCGCAGGAAGGCGGCGCCGTCGGGGCCGGAGACCACTGCGTTGCCGACGAAGATGGCGAACGCCAGCCCGCGCGAGAGGGCGTGCGCCGCCACCAGCAGGGCCGTGGAGAACGAGAAGACCATGCCGACGTTCTGGAATGTGCGCAGCATGCCGGAGGCGACGCCGAACACCTTCTGCGGCGCGGCCTTCATGACGGCCGCGTTG
>DAIBJA010000026.1 GCA_027420455.1 Clostridia bacterium
CCTGTCGCACGAGTGACAGGTCCCGCTCTCTTTAGGTCGGAGGGATGTCTCAGTCCCCGGCTTCGATCGCCACCGCCTGCACGGCCTCGTCGGCCATCTGCGTGTGCAGACCGCTCGCCACGCCCCAGTAGTAGAAGATGAGCGAGGCGACCACCACGACGATGAGGTCCTTCGGGTAGTGGATTATGCCCTTGCCACCGTTCGCCGCGGCGCCGAAGCGCGCCGAGCCGACGTAGGACATGCCGAGCATGAACAGGAGGTAGACGACCAGCCAGACGCCGGCACCGATGGACTTGGCGTCCGGGCGCTCGATCTCGTTCGGCATGATCGCCGAGAAGATGAGATAGAGCACCACGCCGATGAGCAGTGTCACAAGGAGCTTCCAGTCGATGTTCCAGCCGGTCCAGTAGATGATCAGCGAGGCGACGACGAACGCGATCGGCGCGATCACCGACATGCCGCCGAGCTTGTAGGGGCGCTTCGCGTCCGGGTGCGTGCGGCGAAGCACCGCCGCCGACACCGGGCCGATGGCGTAGGTGAAGACGGTCGCCGAGGAGACGAGACCCACCAGCTGCTGCCAGGCCGGGAACGGCAGCAGGAAGATCAGGCCCAGGATGAAGGCGACCCAGAGCGAGGCATACGGAATGCCCGTGCGCTCGTCGATCTTGGCGAGGGCCTTCGGGAAGTAGCGGTTCTGCGCGAGCGCGTAGATCACACGCGCGGTCGAGGCGATGTAGATGTTGCCCGTTCCGGCGGGTGAGATGACAGCGTCGGCGTAGAGCAGGATGGCGAGCCAGCCGAGGTTCAGCGCCGTCGCCACCTGGGCCATCGGCGCGGAGAACGAGAGCTTCGCCCAGCCGCCGGCGATGGCGCCCGGCGCCACGCCGCCGATGAAGACGACCTGCAACAGCACGTAGAGCACGATGCCGATGCCTATCGCGGTGATGATGGCCCGCGGCACGTCCTTCTGCGGGTTCTTGGCCTCACCCGCGAGGTCTACGGCCTGGCGGAATCCGAGGTAGGCAAAGACGACGCCGGACGTGGCGACCGCCTGCAGGACGCCAGCAGTGCCACCGGGGGCAAAACCGTGGCTCGAGAAGTTGCCCCAGTGCATGCCAACGATAAGGAAGATGATCACGGTCAGAGACGGCATGACGAACTTGACGACCGTCACGATGGTGTTGACGCGGGCGAACAGTCGCACGCCGAAGTAGTTGATGATGAAGAAGACGAGCATCAATACTGCCGCAAGGGCGATGCCGCCTCCCTGAATCAGTCCGACAGCCGGGTTGTAGATCGAAGGGATGTAGTGCGAGGCGTACTGCACAACAGCTTCAGCCTCGATGGCCGGCACGGAGGCGTAGGCGATCCACGCGCCCCAGCCCATGATGAAGCTTGTCAGGCTACCGTGGGAGTAGTGAGGGTAGCGGGCAATGCCGCCAGCCTCCGGCAGCATGCCGCCCAGCTCCGCGTAGACGAGTCCGACCAGCAGCACGGCGATGCCGCCGATGACCCACGAGATGATGGCCGAAGGACCCGCGTCGTTGGCTGCAAACAGGGATCCGAAGAGCCAACCGGACCCGATGATAGCCCCGAGGCTGGCCATCGTGAGGTCGAGTCGGCTCATCTCCTTCCTCAGTCCCTTGTTAATCAAACACGGTCCCTCCTTGTGCTGGACGCTGCGGCGCGCGACCCTCGTTGCTGCGCCCATCGGCGCTGCAGTACCCCTCCTCCCTGCTACCGGCTTGTGCGTCGCTTGGACGGCGCCCGGCCGATGTTGACCACGTATATTCGCGTCATGGTCCAATGTTCCTGCTCATATTTGGGTCTCATGGACCCATCTGTGTCCGTTCGGACTTTGGTAATCTGCCCCCTTCTCCCCTGTGCAAGCCGTCCAGAAGGCCTAGAGCGGGACGCCATCCGGCGCCCCGCTCTAGGCATACTTTCTCGACCCTCAACTCACACGATGCCCTGCAGCAGTCGGACCCCTTCCTCCGGCCGCAGCCAGATGGTATTCGGCTCGCGCCGCCACCAGGTCAGCTGACGCTTCGCAAACCGCCTTGTCCGGGTCTGGACCTCTCTGAGTGCCTCGTCCGGGCCGAGCTCGCCGCGGAGATGACGCAACGCCTCACGGTAGCCGATCGTGCGCTCGGCCATCGCCACTGCGGCCGGCCCCCAGGGAAGAAGGCGTCTCGTCTCCGTCACGAGGTGGGGCCACAGCGTCAGTGCGCGGGCATCGATCCTGGCATAGAGTTCCTCGCGCGGCAGATAGAGCCCGATCTTGATGTACTCCCACGACGGCAGGCGTGCAGTCTGGTGCCTTTCGCTGCCTCGCTCGATCAGGCGCACGAGCCGTGGCCGATCCTGCGGCGACAGCCGCGCGGCAGCGCCGGGAGCTAGGGCCAGCGCCCGGGCGTACACCTCGTCGAGGGACGCTGACTCCACCCACTGTCGCACCATGGGATCCGGTGGCCTGCCGAAGGTGTCCCACTCACCGAGCGCCGCCCGCACATAGAGGCCGGACCCGCCCGAGACGATCGGCACGCGACCGCGGCGCTCAATCTCTCCGATCGCCGCCTCTGCGAGCATCTGATACGTCGCCACCGTCACGTCCATACCGGGATCGGCCACGTCGACAAGATGATGGGCGACGCGTTCGCGCTCCGCGCAGGACGGCTTGGCGCTGCCGATATCGAAGCCGCGATAGAGCTGAACGGCATCGGCGTTGACGATCTCGCCGCCGATCTCCTTTGCGAGCGCAAGGCAGAATGCGCTCTTGCCGACAGCGGTCGGCCCGAACACGGCGATCCTCCGCCTCATCGCCGGAGGAACCTCTGGCGGAGCTCGTCATAGTCGAGCTTCAGGTAGGTCGGCCGGCCGTGGGGACAGAAGCGCGGCTCGCGGCAGTTCCAGAGCTGTCGTACGAGGCTTTGCTGCTCGTAGAGGCCAAGCCGGTCCTGCTCCTTGACGGAGGCCCGGCAGGCTGCAAGCTCGCGCCGCACCCGCTCTTCCCGCTCTACCGGCCCCTCTCCGCCCTGGGCGAGGGCCTCGAGCAGGTCCGGCAGGAGGGACGGCGACGCCTCGCGGCCAAAGAGCCGAGGCACGGCCCGCACCAGGACGTCACGATCGCCGAAGTTCTCCACCTGGAACCCGTACCCGGCAAGATCGTCGCGATGCTCGGCCAAAGTCTGGAGCTGGCCCGCACTGAGGCGCACCACGAGCGGCGAAAGGAGCAGCTGCGCCGCTCGGAAATCGCGCTTCTCGAGCTGCTCATAGTGGATGCGCTCATGCACCGCATGCTGGTCAAACAGGTAGATCGCGCCGTGGTCCGCCGCCACCAAAAAGAGTCTCCCGGCCTGTCCAAGCACCTCAGGCGCCTGCGGCGGCAGGGCAGCTTCGGCCTCTTGCGGCGATGCAGCGCCGTAGCCCCGTCTCTCCTCGGCCAGGGCGAAGAGCGCTGGTGCAGCCTCCTCTGCGCTGACGGTGATCCCGGGCGTCACCAAAACCTCAACGGACGCTTCAGCCGTCGCCGAAGGGAACGTGCGGGGCTGCGGTGCAAGCGCTGCCTCCACCGCGTCGTGCAGCAGCGACGCGACCTCGCGCTCGCGCCGCAGACGGACCTCGAGCTTCGCCGGGTGCACGTTTACATCGACGTCCCCTGCCGGCACCTCCAGCCTGAGGCAGAAGACGGGAAACCTCCCCTTGAGCAGGCGTCCCTGGTAGGCTGCCTCGATGGCGTAGCGCAGCCGACCGACTTCCACCGGTCGGCCGTCGATGACCAGGAACTGCCACTGACGGTTGCCGCGGTCGCGGCCTGGACGCGACACGAGTCCCTGGACACGGCCCGCGTCCAGCTTGCCGTCGACCGGCATCAGGCTCTCGGCGACATCCACACCGAAGAGATCGGCGAACACCTCGCTCAGGTTGCCGCCTCCGCTCGTACGCAGTACTTCCTGCCCGTCGACCGTGAGCGAGAAGGCCACCTGCGGCGCCGCAACGGCCATGCGTTCCAGCACAGCGATGACCCGCCTGGCCTCCGCCGGCGGTGTCAGCAGGAACTTGCGCCTAGCAGGGACCTGACCGAAGAGATCGCGGACCGTCACCCTGGTACCCTGGGCCATGGCCAGAGGCACCGGCTCCTCGAGCCGCCCCCCCGCCGCCGTGATGGCGACCCCTCCCGGCTGTCCCGGCGGCCGCGACGCGAGACGGAGCTGCGAGACCGAGGCGATCGACGGCAGCGCCTCGCCGCGAAACCCGAAGCTGCGGATGCCGCTGAGGTCGTCGACGGCCCTGAGCTTCGACGTCTGGTGGCGCGCGAGTGCGAGCGCAATCTCCGCGGGAGCGATGCCCTCACCGTCATCGGTCACCTCGACGAGATCGATGCCCCCTCCTTCGAGGCGGACGTAGACGTGCCGCGCGCCCGCGTCGACCGAATTCTCCACCAGTTCCTTGACCACCGACGCGGGGCGCTCCACCACCTCGCCCGCGGCGATCTGGTCGATCACGTCGGGGGGCAGGAGCCGGATCGCCATCAGGTCATCTCCTCGCAGAGGCTCTTGAGCGCCGCCAGTTCCGTCAGGGCTTCGAGTGGGGTCATGCGCATCGGATCGAGCCGCCGCAGGCGTTCGATCGCCGGATGGGGCGGCACGTCGAAGAGGGCCAACTGCACCGCCCGGTCATCTGTCGCGGCGGCCAGAGGAGCCTGCTGGATGCGCTCCTCGGCGCGTGCCAGCACCGCCTCAGGCACGCCGGCGAGACGCGCGACATCGAGGCCGTAGGAACGGTTCGCCGCACCAGGCACGATACGGTGCAGGAAGACGACCTTTCTGCCTTCCTCGGCCACGGCCACGGTGAAGTTGCGTATTCCCTTCTCGCGCTCGGCCAGGCTGCAGAGTTCGAGATAATGGGTGGCCACAAGAGCGCGGCAACGCACCACCGAGGCAAGGTACTCGGTCACGGCGGAGGCGATCGCGACCCCGTCGGCCGTGCCCGTGCCGCGTCCGACCTCGTCCAGGACGACAAGGCTCTGCGCCGTCGCGTCGCGCAGGATGATCGCCACCTCAAGCATTTCCGCCATGAACGTCGATACGCCGCGGGCCAGATCGTCCGAGGCTCCGACCCGCGTGAAGACGCGATCCGCGAGGCCGATGACCGCCCGCTCGGCCGGCACGAGCGATCCGATCTGCGCCATCACCTGGATCAGGGCCACCTGACGCAGCACCGTCGACTTGCCGCCCATGTTGGGCCCCGTGATCAGATGCAGGCGCTGCCCGCGCGCGTCGAGGCGCGCGTCGTTGGGCACGAACGCCCCCTGCGGCAGCAGGGCCTCGACCACCGGATGGCGCGCGCCCTGAAGGTCCAGCACGGGCTCCCGGCGCAGGTCAGGCCGCACGTACCCCCGGCGCCGCCCCACCTCCGCGAGGGACTGCAGGACATCGAGCTCGGCGAGCGCCGCCGCCCGCGCCTGCACCTCGCGAGCCGCCGCGAGGACGTTCTGACGCAGCAGCTCCAGCACCGCCGCCTCGAGCGACTGGAGTTCCCGTTCTGCGCGGCCGATCAGTTCTTCCTGCCGTCGCAGCTCTTCCGTCACGAAGCGTTCCCCGCTCGCGATGGTCTGTCTCCGCTCCCACGTGCCGGGCACCTGTCCCAGGTTCGGGCGCGTCACCTCGATGTAGTAGCCGAACACCTTGTTGAAGCCTACCTTGAGCGTGCGGATGCCTGTCTCTTCGCGCGCTCGGCGCTCGAACTCGACGAGATACTCCTTGGCCCCATCCTTGGCCTCGCGCAGCCGGTCGATCTCGTCCGAGAAGCCGCTGCGCACGAAGTTGCCCTCGCGCGCCAGGGCAGGCGGCTCGTCCTGAAGCGCCGCCGTGATCTCAGCCTCGAGTGCGAGCGGCCTTCCGATCGCCGCAGCGATGGCCCCCAGCCTCTCACAGCCTGGCGGCAGAAGTTCCTTCAGCACGGGGCCCAGCCCCAGCGTCGCCGCGAGACCCACAAAGTCGCGCGGTCCGGCGCTGCCGGCACCCATGCGAGCGAGGAGACGCTCCATATCGCGCGCACGGCTCAGCAGTTCGCGCAGGCGCGCTCGCCTGAGGCCATCCTCGGCGAGTGCCGAGACAGCCTCCTGTCGGGCGGTGATCTCGTCGAGTTCCGAGAGCGGCCGTTCCAGCCACTCGCGCAGAAGCCTGCGTCCCGCCACGCTGCGGGTATCGTCGAGCACCCAGAGCAGGCTGCCCTGGCGCTGGCCGTCGAGACGCTCCACAAGTTCCAGGTTGCGCCGTGTCGCGGGGTCGAGGCCCAGCCCGCGCTCAACCTCGTAGAGATGCGGTGGCTCGAGATGACGCAGGGCACCCCGCTGCGTCTCCAGCAGGTACGCGTGCCCGAGCAGCGCAGCCCGGGCCGCCGCCGGCGGCAGCCGATGGAGGATGTCGCCCAGCATGCGGCGGCTTTCCTCCTGTGCTGTCTCGGTCGGCATCGGTGCACGCGGCACATCGCCGAGTTCCGGGCAGACCGCATCGTCCGCCAGGAGTTCCGCCACACCGTGACGCTCCAGTTCGCGCACCGCATGGCGCAGGCGGGCGTCGGCCTGCTCACCGTGCACGGCGGCCACCCTGAAGCTGCCGTGCCCGAGGTCGAGGAACCCGAGCCCCACCGCCGCATCCTCCTGCGTAACCACGCCGAGCCACCGGCGGGGTGCCTCCTCAGCCTCGCCGGCATAGGTGGATGGCGTCACGACGCGCATGACCTCTCGGCGCACGAGCCCCTTCGCCTGTCTGGGATCCTCCGTCTGCTCACAGACGGCCACACGGTAGCCGAGGTCCACCAGGCGACCGAGGTACGTCTCGGCCGCATGGTAGGGCACGCCGCACATCGGCGTCTCCTTGTCGCGCGAGGTCAGCACGAGATCGAGCAGATTCGATACGAGGCGCGCATCCTCGTCGAACAGTTCGTAAAAGTCGCCCAGCCGAAAGAACAGAAGGGCGTCCGGGTGCTGTGCCTTGATGCGCCGGTACTGCTGCATCACCGGCGTCGACTCCGCCACTAGATCACTCCTGCCCGCTCAAGCCCCGCAGCTCTGGCAATCTTTGTCCTGGCTAGGCTCCGGCGAAAGGTGACCCGTCAGGGGAAAGAGGAACACGCTCGTGACCTGCTGCAGCAGACGTTCGGCGCGGTGCTTCGCGTCGACGTAGGCTCGGACGCGCGGGTCCGGATCGTCGGGGTTGAGGGGGTCCGGGACAGTACCTCCGAGCGCGGCCTCCGCAGCCAGGAGGTCCTGCATCTCCTTCGAATCCGAGACGGCATCGGCGACCTCCTGCGCCAGGCGCAGGATCTCGAGTCGCGTTCTCACAGGGCCTCGCCCTCCAGGGTCCAGGTGTTCACGGCGTCGATGCGCACCTGCGCAAGCTGGCCCGCCTCGACGGCGGTACCGGGAAAGACGACGGGCTGGTTCTGCCGGGTGCGCCCCATCAGGCGCTGCCCATTCTTCTTGGACACGCCCTCGCAAAGCACCTCCACCGTCCGGCCGATCTGTCGCTGATTCGACGCGAGCGACAAGGCGTCCGTCACCTCGATGAGGCGCGCGAGGCGTTCCTTCTTGACCGCGAGCGGGACCTGTTCGGGAAAGTTCGCCGCCGGAGTCCCCCGCCGCGGCGAGAACATGAAAGTGAAGGACTTGTCGAAGCGGAGCCGTCGGCAGAGGTCGAGCGTCTCCGCGAAGTCCTCTTCTGTCTCTCCGGGAAAGCCCACGATCAGGTCCGTCGTCACCGAGGCGGTTGGCACGGCGCGTCGGATGCGCTCGATCAGGTCAACGTAACGGTCGCGTGTGTAGCCGCGCGCCATACGCTTCAGCATATGCGGGCTACCCGATTGCACCGGGACGTGGAAATGTTCGCAGACATGGCGTGACGACGCGATCGCATCGATCATCTCCTGCGTGAAATCACGCGGGTGGCTCGTCGTGTAGCGGATGCGCTCAAGGCCTTCGACCCGGTCGAGTTCCGCGATCAAGGTCGCAAAGCTCTGGTCGTGATCGAGATCCTTGCCGTAGGCGTTGACGTTCTGGCCCAGGAGCGTCACCTCGCGCACGCCGTCGCGGACGAGCGATTCGACCTCCGCACGAATCTCGGCGAGAGGACGCGACATCTCCCGTCCGCGCACGTACGGCACGACGCAGTACGTGCAGCGCTTGTCGCAGCCGCGCAGGATGGTCACCCATGCGGTGACGCCGCCTTCGCGCACGCCGCGCGGAAAGATCGGCATCTCCTCCGGTTCCGCGGCGACGTCCACCACAGGCGACGTGGCGCTGCGCGCCTGCAGGAAGAGTTCCGGAAAGCGATGCAGGTTGTGCGTGCCCATGACGAGGTTGACGTAGGGGTAACGCTTTGCCAGCGCCGCCCCCACCCCCGGCTGCTGGGTCATGCAGCCAGCGATGCCGATGACGAGTTCAGGGCGCTCCGCCTTGAGCAGCTTCAGTTCGCCCAGCTTGCCGTAGACCTTGTCCTCGGCGGACTCGCGCACGCAGCACGTGTTGAGCAACACGACGTCGGCCCCGAGGGGCGCCGGCGTGCTTTCATACCCGAGTTCCTCCAGATAGGCAAGGAGGATCTCGCTGTCGTTCTCGTTCATCTGGCAGCCATAGGTTTCGACGTGGCACTTTGGCCGAAGATCCATGCCGCCATATCCCCCCAAAGCCGGGCTACAGCCCAGTATACCATTGGCGCCAGGTCCGTCGGCCGACAGATCTCGAGAGTCTGTGCACAGGTTTTTCTACACCATACACAGTTGGTCCGCGTGGCTCTAGACGACAGCGCAGAACGCGATAGGACTTTGTTCGACACAATTAGTCCCGGACCGCCCCGCCCGCGCTCAGAATGCTGTCGTCTTCGCTGATTTTGCCGTGCCAAGAGCCACAAGGCACACCTGCCTCGGTGCGTCAGGCTTCGCCAGGCTCTCGCCCTCCCTCGCGTTCAGACGACGCCCTGCCGCATGGCAGGGAGGATCCGCGTGCAGCGCGAAGTGCCGATTTGCAGGGGGAAAGCGCATTTGTCGATCATCACGCACGAGCTCGGCCCCTTTGTCAACGGTGTCGCAGCCCTCGTCGGGTCTCTGCTCGGGTTGCTCTTCCATCGCGTGCCGGCCAAGGTGCGCGACCTGGTGCAGCAGGTTCTGGGTGCGGCAGCGGCCCTGATCGGCTTGTCCATGGCACTCGAGAAGCCGAATTTCCTCATCGTGATCGCCTCGCTGGCTATCGGCGCCGCCATCGGCCAGTCACTCGAGCTCGAGGAACGCCTCGAGCGTTTCGCGGAGCGGCTGCGCGAGCGCTTCGGCGGCCAGGGAGGCTTCGTCGAAGGCTTCATGCTCGCCACGCTCGTCTGGTGCATCGGCGCCATGGCGGTTCTAGGCGCTATCCAGAGCGGCCTCACAGACCACAACACCATTCTTTTCACCAAGTCCGCGCTTGATGGCACGAGCGCCATCTTCTTCGCCGCCGCGTTCGGTCCGGGCGTCGCGCTGGCGGCTGCATCCGTCTTCATCTACGAGGCCGTGATCGCGGCGCTCGCCACGCTCGTGGCACCCCTGCTCGGCGCCGCCGTGATCGCCCCCTTGACCTATGTCGGCGGCGTCCTGATCACGATCATCGGCCTCAACATGCTCGGCGCCACCAAGATTCGCGTCGGCAACCTGCTCCCGGCCATCATCGTCGCCATGCTGATCGGCGGCGTGGTGGCGCAAGTCCACCTCTAGACGCCCGACGGCTCGAGTCGTCAGTCCCCGCGCTTCACCCTACCCCCAAAGCTGCCCTGCCGCGGTGCTCCACGAGCCGCGGGGGATCGCCGGCACGCGTACCCGTCTGCGCAATCGCGCAGCAGGCGGCAAAGAGGAGGCCTACCTTGCTCGTCGACCAGCATCTGCACCTTGAGCGCGGCCCCTATACCCCGGAGAACTATCCAGACAGCTGGCTCGATCTTTACCTCGAAAGGGCGGCGACAGCAGGGGTCGCCCGCCTCGGCGTCGTCGAACACGGCTACCGGTTTCTCGAGGCCCGCGGCCTTCTGCCTGGCGCATGGGCCGAAGATCGCTGCCGCTACAGACTGGACGCCTATCTCGGCTTCGTCGAGCGCGTCAGGCAGCGCAGACTGCCAGTCTCCTGCGGCATCGAGATGGACTACATCGCGGGTGCCGAAGAGGAGATAAGGCGCTTTCTCACGCGCTACCCGTGGGACTTCGTTCTCGGCTCGGTGCACTTCGTCGACGGCGTCGGCGTCGATCTCGAAGCCGACGCACAACTGCGACGGCAGATGGGCCAGGAAACGCTTTGGCGGCGCTACTTCGCGCTGAGTCGCGCCGCGATCGCCTCAGGCCTCTTCGACGTCCTGACACATCCCGATCTGCCCAAGATCTTTGGTGAGCGCCCGCCCTTCGCCCTCGACACGGAATACCGTCTGACGGCGCAGGCGCTCGCCGCAGCGGACATGGCCATCGAGTGCAATACGGCGGGACTCAGAAAGCCCGTGGGCGACATCTACCCCCATCGGGCGTACCTTCGCGCCGCGTGTGCGGCGGGCGTACCGGTGAGTCTGGGCTCGGACGCGCATGAACCAAGGGACGTAGGTGCCGGCTTCGACGCAGCCGTCGACCTCCTGCTTGAGAGCGGCTATCGCGAAGCGGTGCACTACATCGGGCGCAGGCGCATCGCCTCGTCCCTTGGGTCAGGGAGGCAGTCGCGTGGAGAAAGGGGCGAAGCGCATCCGCCAACCGCTTGACGCGCGCTCGGCTTCATCGCGCGCAAGGAGCGCAGAACTCCGTCGAGGCTGGGTTGCCGCTCGACGGGCTCGCGGTCAACTGTCTGGGCCATGTGCACGGCGGTGCGCTCGTGTCCGACGCGGACGCCCTGATGGCCGACCTCTGCGATCCGCCGCTCGATGCGCAGGGCATCGGGCAGACCGTCAACGTCGACCTGAACGCCCACTTCATGCGTCCCGCCCGCGGTGCCAGCCTAGCCTGCGCGACTGAGCTGCTCCATGCGCGACACCGTCTCAGCTTGCCGAGTGCCGCGTCGACGATCCAGGCGGGTGCCTCGCGGCGCACATCGCGGCAGGCTGCGCCTTGCGCCGTCGCGCCTGGGCGGTCCCAGCTCAATCGGCCGCTGCCACCCGCACCATCGCGCTATAGAAGGTGGAGCCGCCGCCGTAGTCCGCGAGCTGCGGCGACGTCAGCTGGTTGACATTCCGGCCACTCGCCTCGTGGTTCCAGCGCACGGCGTAGCTGACGACCGTCCCCGGCCGCGGCACATCGCTCGCAACGGCCGTGAGCTCCACCGAGCCGTGCTCGTTCTCGACCCGCACCTTGGCCCCGAAGGCGAGCCCCAGCCGCCTCATATCCTCCTCCGCCATCAGAAGTTCAGGCACGGGATGGCTCCGCCTCATGCTCGCCATGTTGCCGAAGGTCGACTTGATGGTCTCACGGCTCGACGGCGTGAGCAGATGGAACAGATGAGGCGCGCGGCTGCCTTCCCGGGATCCCTCAACCGCCGCTTCGGGCGGCGGCATGATGCGAAAGCGCCCTTCTGGCAGTGGTACGGGCGTATCGACGAAGGGCCTCGCATCGGTGGCCAGGCGCAATTTCTGCACGGGCTCCTTGAGGAGGCGCCCGAGCGTGATGCCCTCGAGCCAGGGATGGCCCGTGGCCAGTGCCCGCTCGATCAGCGCCAGATCGTCCGCCTGGAGCTCCGGGTCATCGAGGCTCAGCGCCCGCGCGAGGCGGCGGAAGAACTCCGGGTTCGAAACGGCCTCCCCGGGCGGCGGCACCGCCGGTCGGTTCAACTGGATGTAGCGGTGCCAGTAGGAGGTATGGAGGTCCCAGACCTCCATGGACATCGCCGCCGGGAGGACGTAGTCGGCGTACTTCGCCGTGTCGGTCATCATCTGCTCGTGCACCAAGGTCAGGAGATCCTCGCGCCTGAGGCCACGGAGCACCTGTGCCTGGTCCGGCGCCGTCGCGGCGGGATTCGCGCTATAGACCACGAGCGCCTTGATGGGCGGGGCACCAAGGCTTGTGAGCGCCTCGCCGAGCTGAAGCATGTTCACGGCCCGCGTCTTCCGCTCGGGGCCTGCGAGCGAGCGCAGCGGGAAGGCGCCGCCATTGCTCATGAGCAGGCCGCCGCCCACGTCGCGCCAACTGCCGGTCAGGATCGAGAGTGCCGCAATCGCCCACACGGCGGCGGCGCTCCGCTGCTGGCGCTGGACGCCATAGCCGGGCCGGACGAGCAGAGGCCGCACCGACGCGAGGCGTTCGACCAGGGCCCCGATCTCATCCTGTCCGAGCGATGTGGCCGCTGCCGTCCGCGCCAGGGTCCACGGCTCGCACAGGCGCCGATACTCGTCGAAACCGAGGGCACGCTCTTCGGCGAACTCGCGATCGTACCGGCCAGAGGCGAGCAGTGCGCGTCCAAGCCCCAGCGCCAGTGCGAGGTCGGTGCCCGGGTCCAGCTGCAGGTGGCGGTCGAATCGCCTCGCGGTATCGGTGCGCAGGGGATCGATTGTCCATACCTCGCCGCCCGAGCGGCGGAGCTCATCGAGCAGCGGGATCTCGTGGATGTTGGTCGCCATCGGATTCTGTCCCCAGAGCAGTACGAACCGCGCCGCGGGAATGGTCTCGGGATCGGGTCCGATCGTCTTGCCGAACACCCAGCGCAGGGCCGCGTTGCCTGACGCCGTGCAGATCGTGCGCTCAAGCCGCGAGGCGCCGATCCGGTTCCAGAGCCGCTCGTCCAGGGCACCAGCGGCCAAAAGGCCCATGTTGCCGGCAAAACTGTACGGCAGCACGGCTTCGCCGCCATGTTCCGAGATGATCGACTGGAGACGCCCACCGATCTCGGCCATCGCCTCCTGCCAGGAGACGCGCACGAACTGTCCCGCCCCCTTGGGGCCGCTGCGCCGCAGCGGGTAGAGGACGCGATCGGGATGGTGGAGCCGCTCGAGGTAGTGGTTCACCTTGAAGCAGAGGAAGCCGCGCGTCAGCGGATGCTCGGGGTCTCCCTCGATGCGGCGGATGACCCCATCCTCGGCATGCACCCTGAGCCCGCACGTATCGTAACAGTCGTGCGGGCAGGCGCCATGCACGACACTCTCTGCAGGCATGGACTCCCTCCTGGGCCGCCGGCCTACTCCTTGGGGCCCGACAGATGCGTTTCCTCGTCCTGTTCGAGATAGAGCTGGCGCGATTCCTGGTCGTAGGCGAAGAGTTCCGCGTAGCGTCCCCAATCGATCAGGGTGTCGACCTGACGCTCGGCCTCCTCCTCACCGTAGCTCTGCTCCATGGCGTCGACGAAGAACTCGCGGTTCATGCGCCCGTTCGACTTCTGCCCGAGCACCTTCGGGATCTGCGCTATGGCAGGACAGCGCGCGAGCGCCTGCGTGCGGAAGATCTCCTTGCGCTCGAGGAGGCTCGCCGCCGCATAGCGCCGCCCCTCGTCCGTGAGCGCGATGTCGCCCTCGTGCACCGTCGCGAGTCCCAGGAGCTCGAGCGCCTCGACGATCGGCAGCAGGTCGTCCACCTCGAACTGAAGCTCCTCGCCCAGGCGGTAGATGTCCTCGCGCGGCGCATCCTCAAGCAGCTCCACGAGGCCGTTCAGCGCCCCAGAGCGCACGGCCGGGATCGGATCCGGCCGCCGGCGGCCCTGCGCGGTCTGGGTCTCCGCGGCGCGCTGGGTGAGGAGGGAGTAGATCTCGTCCACCAGCTGCGCGAAGCGCCTGTCCTCGCGATCGCGCCAGTGCGGCAGCGTGATCGGCACCTCCGCGCGCACCTCGGCGGGATCGCGCGACAGCACGATCGCCCGGTCGGCGAGGTAGACGGCTTCCTCGATCGAATGGGTGACGATGACGATCGCCTTCGTGGGAATGCGGTGCTCGAGCCAGAGCTCGAGCAGGTCACGGCGCAGATTCTCCGCCGTGAGGACGTCGAGGGCCGAGAACGGCTCGTCCATCAGGAGAACGTCCGGATCGACGACGAGAGCGCGCGCAAAGCCGACCCTCTGGCGCATGCCGCCCGAAAGTTCCTTCGGATAGGCCCCCTCGAAGCCGTCGAGTCCGATCATGTCGATCACCCTCAGGGCGCGCTCGTGGCGCTCGGCCTCGGGAAGGCCGCGTGCCCTGAGGCCCAGCTCCACGTTCTCCTGCACCGTGAGCCAGGGAAAGAGCGCGAAGGACTGGAAGACCATGGCGACGCCGTCGCCACCGCGGGCGGCCATGGCGCCATGATATGCGAGACTTCCGCGGGTCGGCGCGGCCAGACCCGCGATAATGCGCAGGAGCGTCGACTTGCCGGACCCGGACGGTCCCAGGACCGCAAGCACTTCGCCCTCGCGCACCGCGAGGTCGATGCCGCGCAGCACCTGTTTGCCGCCACCGCCGGGCATGTCGTAGATCTTGTCGATATGCTCAGCCAGGATCAGGGGCTCCGGCATGGTCATCGCCTCCTAGTCGAGATGATAGCGCGTCTCCGCGAGGTGGTAGAGCGGTCGCCAGACGAGCCTGTTCATCGCGATGACCAGGAGCGACATCACGGCGATGCCCAGGAGGACGTGTGCCCCCTGGCCCTGGGCTGTGGCCAGCGTGATGTAGGCGCCAAGGCCGTTGGCGACCAGCGTGTGGTGCTGCCAACTCGCCACCTCCGCGACAATGGAGGCGTTCCAGGCGCCTCCTGCAGCCGTGACGCCTCCTGTCACGAGCGACGGAAAGATCGCCGGCAGGATCAGCCGCCGCCAGCGCAGGGCGCCCCGCAGGCCGAAGATGCGTCCGGCTTCCTTGAGGTCTTGAGGGATGGCCATGCTGCCCGCGATGACGTTGAACAGGATGTACCATTGGGTGCCCAGCATCATCAAGGGAATTGCACCGATATCGAGTCCCGCGTGCACCTTGATGAGCCATGCGACAACGATGGGAAAGAGCATGTTGGCCGGGAACGACGCGGCGATCTGGGCAAGCGGCTGGGCCCAGCGGCCGATCCGCGGGCTCAGGCCGATGGCGACGCCTACCGGAACGGTCCAGACGGCGCCGAGCCCCACCGCCGCGGTGACCCGCAGCCAGGTCAGGATGCCGAGCCAGCCGACATGCAGCACCTGCCCGAGGCCGATGCCCGCCAGGAGGTGCCAGCCGGCGCGCAGCGCGAGGGCGAGAATGGCGAGGCCAAAGAGCGAGAAGACGATGCGCCAGGCGAGACTGGCCTGGGTCTGCCCGGACTTCGGTGTCATGGGTCTCGCGAGTCGTCTCCAGATGGCCTCCCAGACGGGATGGACGACGCGCTGCAGGGACTCGACGAGCACAGACCGGCGCAGGATCGTGAGCACGAACGATGTCGGTCCGTCGGCCGACGGGGTCTGCTCGAGCTTGAAGCGCTGGGACCATGCGACGATGGGACGCCAGAAGAGCTGGTCCACCAGAACGATGAGCGCGACCATGATGACGACCGCGGCAACCATGGCGGGCACGTCGCCGCGCTGCTCCGCCAGGGCCATATAGGAGCCCATGCCAGGCAGCATCACCTGTCGGCCGGAGAACGTCACCGTCTCGGACGCGGCGAGGAAGAACCATGAACCGCCGAACGACATCATGCTGTTGAGCACGAGCGTGATGGCGGAACTGGGCAATTCGAGGTACCATAGCCGCGACCAGCGGCCGAGCCGGTAGACGTGCGCAGCTTCCTCGAGGTCGCGCGGCAGGGTGACGAGCGTGTGATAGAAGGCGAAGGTCATGTTCCAGGCCTGCGCCGTGAAGATGGCAAAGACCGCGGCGATCTCGAGCCCGAGCGAACTGCCCGGAAAGAGCCCCGCGAAGAAGGCCAGAGTCGCCGAGAGGAATCCGAGGACAGGCACCGACTGCAGTATGTCGAGCAGCGGCACCAGAACGCGGCCCGCCCAGGGACTCTTGGCGGCCAGGTAGCCGTAGACGATTGCGAAGATGAGCGAGGCGAGGAAGGCGATGAAGATGCGCAGCAGACTCTCGCCGGCGTACAACGGCAGCTGCCACGGATCAAGCGAGATCGTGCCGAGCGCATGCATGGGCACCGCCATGCGGCCGCCGAGGCGGAGCACGGCGAGAAGCAACAGAAGTACCGCCGCGAACACAAGCAGGTCTACCCAGCCCAGGCGGACGCGGCGTGCGATCCCAGGTGCGGGAAACCAGCTCACGCGGCACCTCCCTGGCCAACCGCAGTGGTTCTTGCGGCAGGAAGCTTGGCCATTATACCGAAGCCGGGGCCGGGCCGAAACGTCCGGCAGGTCCCGCCCATGACCTCCGATTGGGTGGCGATGCAGGAACTGGCCCTCGAGATCTCCGCCTTGCACGGCGCGCGCATCGATCGCCTGGATCTGGACGAGCGGCGGCTGGTTCTCGAGTTGCGGCGCGACGGGTCCTTCGGCCTCGCCTTCGACACCCGCCAGGATGTCGCGCCTGTCTATCGCGTGCCGGCCAAGGGGCGCCGCAGCGGCGGAGCCAAACCGGCCGAGCAGCTCCTGCGCCGCCATCTTGAAGGCGCGCGCATCAAGGCTGCGCGCAGCCCGTTCGGCGAGCGCCTACTGCAGATCTGCCTCGAGGGCAGGGACCGTTTCGGCGACGCGCGCGAACTCTACCTGATCGCCGAGTTCTTTGGTACGCACCCGGATCTCCTGCTCGTTGCGGAGGGCCAGGTAATCTGGACGCTCTACGGCCGGCGCAGGGATCCCGGCTCCCCCTACATGCTGCCCAGTCTGCGCCTCCTGCCGCCCACACTGCACCTGCCCGCCTACGGCCTGACGAGCCAGGAGATCGTCCGGCAGACGGCAAATGGGGCATTCCGCCCCGTCCTCATTCAGCGCGACGGCCTTCCCTTTCAGGCCTGGCCCTTTCCGCCGCGCGAAGGTGTGGCCGTGCCCTTGACGGACCTCCTCAGCGGCCTCTCGCAGGTGGCCGAGGCCCAGATCGGCCACCGTCGGGAACACGACCTGCGCCAGAGCCTCAGCCGTGCGCTGGGCCAGCGCATCACAGCCAGGCGCACGGCACTCGCCCGCAAGGAAGACGAGTATCAGGAGACGGAAGGTGCGGAAGACCTCAGGCGCGACGGTGAAAGCCTCAAGGCCGCCCTGCATCTGGTGGGGCCGGGTCAGGCTGAAGTCGTCCTGCCCGATGCCGAGGATCCGGACGTCATGCGCCGCATCACGCTTGACCCGCAGCTCGGACCGAGCGAGAACATGGCGGCCATTTTCCGTCGCTACCGCAAGCTGAGAAGCCGTCGGAGCTACCTCGGAGGCGATCTCGAGCAGCTGCGGGAGGATCTCGCGAACCTCACGGAGCTCTCGGACGGCGTCGCCCGGGCCGAGGGCGTGACGGAACTCGAAGCCCTGCGCCCCACGATCCTGGCGGGTCAGGAAGGCAGCCGGCAGGGAAAGGACCAGGGGCCGCTCCGCTTCCGCACCGCGGGCGGACACGAGGTCCTCGTCGGCCGCAGCGCCAAGGAGAATGATGCCCTCACGCGCGCCGCCCGCCCGAGCGACCTGTGGTTCCATACCAAGGACCGGCAAGGCGCCCACTGCATCCTGCGTCCCTTGCCCGGCCGTCCCATAGGCGCCCCCGACCGCCTCGAGGCGGCACTGCTTGCCGCCTACTATTCAAAGCAGCGCCACTCAAGCCAGGTGCCTGTCGACTACACCTTCGTGCGTCACGTGCGCCGGCCGCGCGGCGCGGCTCCCGGCTTCGTCCTCTACGACCATCACGAGACCCTGTTCGTCACCCCGAGCGACGAGGCGATCGCCCGCATCAGGGACCGCTGAGGAAACTCCAGATGCTGGGGTCCTCGAGCCCGAGGCGCCACAGCACGATGCCCCGCAGGCCGTAGCTCGAAGCCAACCGCACCTTGCTCTCGAAGTCCGAGAGCCCGGCATAGTACGCGATGTGGCGCACGCCGTCCTGCCAGTAGACGAGATCCTGCACCGACGGCGACTCGCCGTGCTGCACGGCCAGCTGACGGAAGGCCGCGAAGGACAGGCCCTGCGCGGTGCTCGAGCCACCCCAGTCGTAGCCGTAGAGCGGGATGCCGAGCACGACGCGTCGGGGCGGCATCGTGCGCGCGGCGAAGTTCGCCACCTGCTGCACCCAGGACGTGCTGTCGATCGGGCCCGCGCTACCGCCGGCGTAATGCTGGTCGTAGGCCATGACCATGACGAGGTCGGCCTCCTTGCCAAGCGCCTTGTAGTCGTAGGCGCCGGTCCACGAGTTGCCCGGCTGGTCCTCCGTCTCCGCCGGCACCGAGAGAGTCAGATAGTAGCCGTAGCGATGCAGCAGGTCCGCGAGCTGCCCCACAAAGTCCGTGTAGTTCCGCCGGTCCTTTGGCGGCACGCCTTCGAAGTCGAGG
>DAIBJA010000027.1 GCA_027420455.1 Clostridia bacterium
AGGGGGGAGCAGGGTGAAGGCTACCGGAATCGTTCGCCGCATCGACGATCTCGGCCGAGTGGTGATTCCCAAGGAGATCCGTCGGACCTTGCGGATCAGGGATGGCGACCCGCTCGAGATCTTCGTGGATCGCGACGGCGAAGTTATCCTCAAGAAGTACTCGCCGATCGGCGAGCTTGGCGAATTCGCCAAGGAGTACGCAGACTCCCTGAACGAGGCGGTCGGGCACATCGCCGTGATCGCCGACCGCGACGCAGTCATCGCCGTCGCCGGCGCTCCGAAGAAGGAGTTCCTCAACAAGGCGGTAGGGTCCCTGACGGAACGCTGCATGGAAGACCGGCAGGTATACGTCGGACCGCGGCCTGGCGAGAAGCCGAAGGGCGCCCTCATCGGCGACGAGGAGGACGAGACGCGCTTCACGTCCATGGTGGTGGCTCCGATCATCGCCGAAGGCGACCCGATCGGCGCGGTCATCCTCTGCACGAAGGAACCGAACGTGCAGATGGGCGACATGGAGCGCAAGCTGGCCGAAACGGCCGCCGGGTTCCTCGGCAAGCAGATGGAGCAGTAAACAAGAGCAGAAGGTGCATGAACAAGGGGGGAGCCGCGCGGCTCCCCCCTTGTTCATGCCCAGCTTTGGCGCTCGGCGTGTTGACGCCATCCGGAGCCAAGCCGGACGGACCCGCCCCCCGTCAGGCGTCCTTGGCAGCCCACTCCTGCTGGCGCAGCTCGACCCGGCGGATCTTGCCGGAACTCGTCTTCGGCAAGGACTCGACGAAGTCGATCTTGCGCGGGTACTTGTAGGGAGCGGTCACGCGCTTGCAGTGCTCCTGAAGCTCCCTGGCCAGTTCATCGGTTCCCTGGTAGCCCTGGCGCAGGGTGACGAAGGCCTTCACGATCTCGCCACGGTCGGGATCGGGCGAGCTGACGACCGCCGCTTCCAGGACGGCGGGGTGTTCGATCAGCGCGCTCTCCACCTCGAAGGGGCCGATGCGGTAACCCGAGGAGATGATGATATCGTCGGCCCGGCCGACGAACCAGAAGTAGCCGTCGTCGTCGCGGTAGGCGCGGTCGCCGGTGACGTAGTAGCGGCCGCGGCGGGTCGCACGCGTGGCCTCCTCGGCCCGCCAGTAGCCCGCGAAGATCGAAGGGGCGTCATCGCGCACGGCGACGTCCCCGACCTCGCCCGGCTCCGCCTCGTCGCCGCCGTCCGTGAGCACCCGCACGTCGTGCCCGGGGGTGGGCAGGCCCATGGAGCCGGGCCGGACCTCGAGCTCGGGATGGTTCGCGACCAGGCAGACCGTCTCGGTCTGGCCGTAGCCGTCGCGGATCGTGACCCCCGTCGCGTCGCGCCAGAGCCGGATCACCTCGGGATTGAGGGGCTCGCCCGCCGCGACCGCGGTACGGACGTGACTGAGGTCGTACCGGGAGAGGTCCTCCTTGACGAGCAGGCGGAATTCGGTCGGCGGGGCGCAGAGCGCGGTGATGCCCTGGCTCGTGAGGATCTCGAGGTGCCGACGAGGCTCGAAGCGCCCTTCGTACATGAAGGTCGGCACGCCGAGCTCCCACGGTCCGAAGAGCACGGACCAGGCGGCTTTCGCCCAACCCGTCGCCGAGGTGGACCAGAAGAGGTCCTGCGGCGTCAGGCCGATCCAGTAGCGGGCGGTGACGCGGTGGCCGATCGGGTAGCGGTGCAGGTGCAGCACCGCCTTCGGCTCGCCGGTGGTACCGGAGGTGTAGTAGCAGAGGGCGGGGTCGTCGCTGCGGGTGCGCACGGCGGGAGAGCCGGACGGCACCTCGCGCATCTCGAGGTCGAGCGGGCGGAAGCCCTGGCGCTCGCCATAGGCCACGTACCGCAGGGGCGGCGCGTCCTCGCCCAAGGCCTCGACGACCGGCGCGAGCTCGGGCGTCGTGACGATCGCCTTGGCCCTCGAGTGCTTCGTGCGGTAGAGGAGGTCGCGCGGCCGGAGCATCTCCGAGCACGGGATGGCGAGCGCGCCGATCTTGAGCGTCGCGACCATCGTCTGGTGCCAGGCGGGAATCTTGGGCAGGACGATCAGCACGCCATCGCCGCGCCCGACACCGTCGCGGCGCAGGACATGACCGATGGCGTCCGAGGCCTCGGCCATGTCACGGAACGAGTACGCCCGCACCGCACCGTCCTGCGCCATGAAGCGCAGAGCCGGCCGATCCTCCTCCGCAAGCCGATCTACCACATCGGTGCCAAAGTTGTAGTACTCCGGGATGTCCCAGTGAAAGGCTTCGTAATCCTCCTTGTAACTCGCCATCCAAGCCACCTCCCGCAACCCTTTGGGCCAGGGATTCGCACTCGTTTGGCGAAGACCTGCGGCGCACGTGATGCTCCAAATGGACACTCCCGCGGGGCCGTTTGGCAGGTGGCACGCACCTTGCCCAGGCGCCGCGGAGGGAGGAGGACTTCGTCTTGGTGCAACTGGTCGCGCTTTATAGGCCGCCTGAGGACAAGGAGGCATTCCTGCGCCGCTACCGCACCGAACATCTGCCGCTTGCGGCCAAGATGCCGGGACTCGTGTCCATGGCGGCGGGGCCGCTCGATCAGCTTGGGATGGAGCTGCCCTACTGGTACATGGCCACGCTCGACTTCCCGGACCGCGACACCCTGATGGCCAGCCAGCGTGCGCCGGAGAGCCGGGCGGCCCTCAAAGCCCTCATGGCGTTCGCGCAGGGGCTCGTCGACTTCGCCGTACGGGAGGTCGAGGAATGACCGACGAAGCCGCAGGCGAGCCGCTCGTCCTGCTCGACAGGCGGCCGCCGATCGCGGTCGTCGCGCTCAATCGGCCCAAGGTGCGCAACGCCCTCTCCTTCGCCTTGATGGAGGCCCTGGCCGCGGCGTTCTCGGACCTCGACCGCGACCCCGAAGTGCGCGCGATCGTGCTGACGGGCCAAAACGGGGTCTTCGCGGCGGGAGCGGACATCGCCGAACTTGCGGACGCCGGGCCCGTGGAGCTGATCCTCGAGGATCGCCTTGCGCTGTGGCAGCGGCTGCGGCGGACGAGGCGACCGATCGTCGCGGCGGTCGAGGGACTGGCGCTTGGCGGCGGCATGGAGCTCGCGATGCTCGCGGACCTGATCGTCGCGGGCGAGGGGGCCCGCTTCGGCCAACCTGAAATCCGCCTCGGCGTGATGCCAGGCGCCGGCGGGACGCAACTCCTGACGCGGGCCCTCGGCAAGTGGCGCGCCATGGAGATGGTGCTGACCGGCAAACTGATGAGCGGGCGAGAGCTCTGCGAGGCAGGGCTCGTCACGCGGGTCGTGCCGGATGGCCAGGCCCTCGGCGAGGCCGAACGCCTCGCGCGGGAGGTTGCGGCGATGGCGCCCGTGGCGGCGCAGCTCGCCAAGGAATCGGTGCAGGCCGCCTTCATGTCTGGTCTCGAGGAGGGACTTGCCCTCGAGCGGAAGAATTTCTACCTGTTGTTCTCGACGCAAGACCGCCAGGAAGGGATGCGGGCGTTTCTCGAGAAGCGCGACGCCCGCTGGCAGGGCAGATAGGTGCAAAGCTACGAAACCTTGCTCGTTCGTGAAGAGGACGGCGTCCTTGAGATCCGCATGAACCGGCCCCAGGTCCTCAACGCCCTGAGCCGCACGCTCAAGCTCGAACTGCAGGCCGCCATGAAGGCGGCGGGCCGTCGGCCGGAGGTGCGCGTCGTGCTTCTGTCCGCGGAGGGCAGGGGCTTCTGCAGCGGGCAGGACCTCTACGACGAGGAGACGGACGGCAGGCGCTCGATCGGCGAGTCGCTGAGGACGCTCTACAATCCGCTGATCGAGGCGATGATCGGCATGCCGAAGCCGATCGTGGCCGAGGTGCACGGTGTGGCGGCCGGAGCGGGCATGAGCCTCGCGCTGGCGGCGGACATGCGCCTCATGGGCGAGTCGGCCCGGCTGGTGGCCGCCTTCTCCCGCATCGGGCTCGTGCCGGACTCCGGACTCTCGTACATGCTGCCGCGCCTCGTTGGTCTCGGGCGGGCGATGGAGATCGCGATGCTCGCCGACCCGATCGATGCCACCCAGGCGCTGAGCCTGGGCCTTTGCAACCATGTCCACCCCGACGCTGAGCTCCACACGGCCGCGTGGGCGTTCTGCCGGCGGCTCGCGGACGGGCCGGCGCAGGCGCTCGGGCTGACGAAGAAGGCCCTGCGGCGCGGCGTGGAGCTGTCTCTGCGCGAGGTCCTCGAGTATGAGGCGGTGCTGCAGGAGCAGGCTGGTCACGCAGGGGAATACGTTGAAGGGGTGGCCGCGTTCAAGGAGAAGCGCCGGCCGGTTTACAGGAAGGTTTGAGGCAAGCCCTTTACGGAGGAGGTCCTCGCGGTTGGTGCTCCCGAACCCGAGTTTCGCGAGCGTCGGCATCGTCGGCGCCGGCACCATGGGCCAGGGCATCGCCCAGATCGTCGCGCAGGCCGGAGTGCCTGTGCGCATTTACGACAAGATACCCGGCAGGGCGCAGGAGGCGGCGAAGCAGGCGTCGGCCGGCATCGAGCGTCAGGTGCAGAAAGGCCGTTTGAGCGAGCGGGACGCCCTCGCGGCGCACAAGTGCCTGATCCCGGCCGAGTCGCTGCAGGATCTGGCCACGTCGGCTCTCGTGATCGAGGCGGCGGTGGAGAACATGAGCGTGAAGCAGCAGATCTTCCGTGACCTCTGCGACATCACGCCCGGCGTCCTGGCGAGCAATACGAGCTCGCTCTCGATCACAGCCCTTGCGGCGGCGTCCGGAGCCCCGGAGCGCACACTCGGCATGCACTTCTTCAATCCCGTTCCCGCCATGCGGCTTGTGGAGGTCGTGCGTCACGACGACCTCGACGAGCGGGTACTGAGGCAGGTGCTCGGCTTCGTCGGGGAACTCGGCAAGGAGGCCACGCTCTGCCAGGACACGCCCGGATTCGTCGTCAACCGCGTCGCCCGCCCGTTCTATGGCGAGGCGCTGCGCATGCTGGGGGAACGGCTAGTCGAGCCGGCGGATCTGGATCAGGCCCTGCGCGACGGCGGCTTTCCGATGGGGCCGTGCGAGCTGATGGACCTGATCGGCCTCGATGTCAACCTCCACGTCACGGAGGCCATGTTCCAGGCCTACTACGGCGAGCCGCGCTACCGCCCGCACCCGCTGCAGGCGAGGATGGTCGCCGCGGGCCGTCTCGGGCGCAAGACCGGCAGGGGGTTCTACGACTATGAGCAGTCCTGAGCTTGTGGTTTCCGGCGAGTCCGTGCTCGGGCTCGAGCTGGCGACCTTGGCCCAGGAGCGGGGCCTGGGCGTCCGCTATTTGCGGCCTGGACGCATCGCGCCACTGCTGCCGCCGGGCATGCGGGTGCTGCGCGACCCGTCGGAGGCCGCCGACGCCGAAACCGTCATCGTGACATCCGTCCACCCGCGGCGCTCCTTCATCGCGGGACTGCAGTTCCTCGAAACGCAGATCTCGCCCGAGGCGGCCATCGTGGTGTCCGGCTTCGGCGCGGGGCCCACGTCGCTCGGCGCCTACCTGCGCCACCCGGGCCGCGTGTTCTCGATCGGGGCGGTGCCGCCGCTCGAGCGGATGCGTGGCGTCGCGGTGGCAAAGGGGCTGCTGAGTCATGAACGGACCTACGACCGCGTACTCTCCCTGGCGCAGGAACTCTTCGGCCAGAGCTATCCTGGGCCCGACGCCCCCGGGATGACCCTGCCCCGCGTCGTCGTCACCTTGGTGAACGAAGCCGCGTTCGCCCTGGGCGAGGGCGTGGCGCAAGCCCCGGACATCGATCGCGCCATGCTGCTCGGCGTCAACTATCCGGAAGGACCCCTCGCCTGGGGCGACCGCATCGGCCTGGACGAGGTGCTGGGTGGCCTCCTGGCGCTCTACGACCACTACGGCGAGAATCGGTACCGGCCTGCACCGGCGCTCCGGCGCCTCGTGCAGGCGGGGTTCACCGGGCGCTGGCAGGGCAGGGGCTTCTACACCTACGCGGGATCGGGTATGCACGGCTGACCGGACGGACGGCGCGGCCAATGGGCGCCGCGAGCCGCGGATCAGGGATGGAGGTGGATCGATACAGCGGTTGGGTTCTGCTTCTAGGGGGAGACGCCGTTGCAATTCGGTGTCTGAAACGATGAAGGAGGCCCTTGCATGGACATCTTCCGGGCGATGGCCGAGAACGGCCATGAACAGCTCATCTTCAACTACGACAGGTCGTCGGGACTGCGCATGATCATTGCGCTGCACGACACGACGCTCGGCCCCGGGCTCGGCGGCATGCGCAACTGGCGCTACAAGAGCGAGGACGAGGCCATCGCCGACGCGCTCCGGCTGTCGCGCGGCATGACATACAAGAATGCCTTTGCCGGCATCGACTTCGGCGGTTCCAAGTGCGTGATCTTCAATGATCCGGACGACAAGAGCGACATCCTGCTCCGTGCCGCTGGCCGCTTCGTCGAGATGATGGGCGGGCGCATCTACACCGGCGAGGATGTCGGCCTGACCCCGGACGACGTCGAGGTGATGGCGCAGTCGACGCGCTACCTCGTCGGGCGCCCGCACAAGAGCGGCGACCCCTCCAAGGCGGCCGCGCTGGGGACCTACGCCTCGATACGCGCAAGTCTGCAGCACGTCTTCGGCGATGCGAGTCCCAAGGGCCGCCGCATCGCCATCCAGGGCGCCGGCAACGTCGGTTCCGACCTCGCGCGGCGGCTCGCGGCCGACGGCGCCGAGCTCTTTGTCTCGGACGTCCGGGCGGAGCGCGCCGAAGCCGTGGCCGAGTCCACCGGCGCGCAGGTGCTGGACCCCGATGCGATCTACGACGTGCAGTGCGACGTCTTCTCGCCTTGCGCCCTTGGGCTCTCGGTCAGCGGGGAGACGATCGACCGCTTCAGGACGCGCATCATCTGCGGATCCGCGAACAACCAACTCGCGGTCCCGGAGATGGCGGAAGAGCTCAGGCGCCGCGGCATCCTCTACGCGCCGGACTTCATCGTGAACGGCGGCGGTATTGTCAACATCGCGGACGAGTTCGAGGACGGCGGCTACAACCGCGAGCGTGCCTTCGCGCGCGTCGAGCGCATAGGTGAGCGCCTGCGGCAGGTGTACCTGCGCGCGGAGGCCGACGGTATCACGACAGAGTCGGCGGCGGAGCGCATCGCGGAGGACCGTATCGCCGCGCTTGCCCAGCAGCAGCGCCATTTTGTACCGAGGCGCGTCTGAACCGAGGTTGCGAGAGAGCGCTCCGCAACAAGCATGGAAACAAGAGCGATCCACAGCCCAAGGGCCGTGGATCGCGCCCTATATACGAAATGATGGCGCGGCGGGACAGCCTCGATCAGTTCTGGGGCTCGTCGCCGCCGTGTTCGGCCTCGAAACGCGCGATGAACGCGGCTGCCTCCGAGCGGCGTGCCAGGCCGAGCTTTTGCAGGATGTTCGAAACGTAGTGCTTGACGGTCTTGTCGCTCAGGTAGACTTCCTTCGCGATCTCCTTGTTCGTCTTGCCGTCGGCGATCAGGTGGAGAATGCGGCGCTCCTGAGGTGTCAGCGACGAGATGGGGTCGTCGGGACGTGTCGTCGTCTGGCCGCGCAGGCGCTCCAGCACCCGGCCCGCCACCAGTGGGTCGAAGAGCGAGCCGCCGCGTGCGACGGTCGTGACCGCCTCGACGACGACGCGGCCGCGGGTCTGCTTCAGGATATAGCCCGAGGCTCCGGCCATGATGGACGCGAACAGGGCCTCGTCGTCAGAGTACGACGTCAACATGATGACCCGCGTGTCGGGCAGCTCGGAGCGGATCTCGCGGCAGGCCTCGACGCCGCTGCCGTCACCGAGGCGCACGTCCATGACGACGACGTCCGGCTGCTCCTGGCGCACGACGTCCAGGGCCTCCGCGACGCTGCCGGCCTGACCGACCACCTTGACCTCGGGGTGACTTTCAAACAGGGAGCTAAGCCCCATGCGGACAACTTCGTGATCGTCCACGATCACCAGTCGGATCTCTTGAGCCATCTACTCCGCGTCCTCCTCTATGAGGGAATTCTCCTCCGGCTTGAATCGCACCTGCACCGTCGTTCCCTTGCCGCGCGCCGAGAGGATCTGCAGATCGCCGTGCTGCTGGCGCGCCCGGATGCGCATATTGCGCAGTCCGTGGTGGGTCTCGTCGAACTCCTGATCGGCATCGAAGCCTTCGCCGTCGTCACGGAACTGGATCAGGATGCTTCCACCCGGTTCGCTGCCGACGGTGACCAGGATCTTGTGCGGGTGGGCGTGCCGGGCGGCGTTGGAGAATACCTCGCGTGCGATGTGCCAGAGTGCAGCCGTCTGATCTCGGGACAATCGCTGCCAGGCGTCCGTTTGCATGTCGACGCGGGTGATCGGCTGCACGCCGATCTGCGTCGCGATCTGCATCAGGGCTTCCGGCAGCGCCAGACCGGGGGTCTCGGATCTCAGATCGAAGATGTAGTGCCGGATGTTGTCGATCGTTTGGTTGAGTTGATCGGCTACCCGGTCGAGCCGGTCTCGCGCCGTTGCGTTCGACGGCTGCTCGCCGAGCATCGCGATCACGGACTCCAGCATCAGGCCGATGGCGTACAGCTGCTGGATGGTGCCGTCGTGCAGGTCCATCCCGATCCGCTGGCGCTCCTCGACGACCGCCAGGCGCTGCACTTGCTGGTAAAGGCGGGCGTTCGTCAGCGCAACGGCTGCATGCGCGGCGAACAGTTCCGCCATCTCCCGATCGGCCTCGTCAAATGCCAGTCCGGATTCCTTGTCGGCAATGTACAGGTGGCCGATGGCCTTGCCCTGGTAGGTAACCGGCACTGAGAGGAAGTTTCCGTCCTTGCGGTCGAGCGGCAGTGTCGCCGGACCGTGGCTCTGGTCCTGTCTGCTGTAGATGAAGCGCTGGGTCTCGCCGTCTTCGCCGAAGACGCCGAGCGCCGCATAACGCGCCTGGATGATCTGCCGCGACAGGTCCACGACCCTCTGCAGCAGGCGATCCAGAGCGAGGTCCGAAGCCAGGGCGAGACCGGCTTCTTGTACGGCCTGCAGGCGATCGCGCCCTGCCGTGGCGTCTGCGTACAGCTGCGCCAGGTCACGCTGAAGGCGGTCGAACACACCTACCACAAACGTCGAGAAGATCAGCGCAAGCACGACGAGGATCGCTGTTTCAACGATCCACCCCGACTGCCCGGGTAGCAAGCGGTCGATGACCAGATGGCGGAACAGGCCCAGAAGGATCAGGCCCACCACCGGAACGACCGTGGCCAGCCAGCGCACGCGCCGCAGGATGGACACCTCCCTCAGTGCAGCATACAGCAGAGTGGGCCTTTGTGCATGGTCCACGTGTCGAACGATGAGATCGAACCGTCGGCAGGAACGGCGAAAGCGCTGCCGAATACGCCTGTGCTACTAGATATTGTTCGCAGTGCGGCCTGATGACACAAGATATTGTGGCTTGGCAGCAGTGCAGGCAAAGCAGCCGGGCAGGGCCTGGGGGCGCGTCCTGCCGATTATGGTCGAGGAGGCGACGAGTTGCGGACCGAGAAGAACCTGGGTCGCCAGGGACTCAGCATCCAGCGCGTCTACACCCGGAGGGGTGAGGATCCCTACGCGTCGATCGCGTGGGCCCGCCGGACCTCGCGCATTACGGACCCGAACGGCAAGGTGATCTTCGAGCTGAAGGATGCCGAGATTCCGGCCGAGTGGTCCCAGGTCGCCGTGGACATCATGGTTTCGAAATACTTCCGCAAGGCCGGAGTGCCGCAGGTCGACGCGAGCGGCCAGCCGCTCATGGGGGAGGACGGCCAGCCGGTCCTGGGCGGGGAGACCAGCGCGCGCCAGGTGGTGCACCGCCTGGCCGGGACCTGGCGCCACCACGCCGAGCGCCATGGCTACTTCGCCACGCCGGACGACGCGCAGGCGTTCTATGACGAACTTGTCTACATGCTTTTGCATCAGATCGCCGCGCCGAACTCGCCACAATGGTTTAACACGGGTCTCAACTGGGCGTACGGCATCACCGGCCCCGCGCAGGGCCACTACTACGTCGACCCGGACGACGGCGTGCTCAAGGAGTCCGAGGACGCCTACTCGCGCCCGCAGACCTCCGCCTGCTTCATCCAGTCGGTGGATGACGACCTCGTGGGGCAGCGCGGCATCATGGACCTCTGGCTGCGCGAGAGCCGCATCTTCAAGTACGGCTCGGGCACGGGCACCAACTTCTCGAACATCCGCGGCGAGGGCGAGACGCTCTCTGGCGGTGGGACATCCTCGGGTCTCATGTCGTTCCTGCGCATCGGTGACCGCGCCGCCGGAGCGATCAAGTCCGGCGGCACGACCCGTCGGGCCGCGAAGATGGTCGTCGTCAACGTCGACCACCCGGACATCGAGCAGTTCATCGACTGGAAGGTCGCCGAGGAGCGCAAGGTGGCGGCCCTGATCGCCGCCGGCTACTCGAGCGACTTCAACGGCGAGGCTTACGCAACCGTATCCGGCCAGAATTCGAACAACTCGGTGCGCGTCACCAACGACTTTTTGCGCGCCGTGGCCGAAGACAAGACCTGGAACCTCACCTGGCGGACGACAGGAGAGGTCAAGAAGACGCTCAAGGCCCGCGATCTCTGGGACAAGATCGCTCGCGCCGCGTGGGCCTGCGCCGACCCGGGCATCCAGTACGACACCACCACGAACGAGTGGCATACCGTTCCGCAGTCCGGGCGCATCAACGCGTCTAACCCATGCGTGACGGGCGACACCCGTGTGGCCACCGCGTATGGCTGGCGGCGGATCGACGAGCTTGTGGGAGAGCACCCGCTGCTGCAGATCGGCGGAGGGCAGGCCACGGCGAAGTCGGTGTTCCCGACGGGTGTCAAGGACGTCTACCAGTTGCGTACGCAGGCCGGGTACTCCATCAAGGTCACGGCTGACCATCCCGTCTTCACGGTTAACCGCGGGGACGTGCCGGCGAGCGAACTGCAGGCAGGCGACGAGGTGGTGCTGCAGGGCGCCGGTTTCGGCGGCCAGCACCTCGACCGTGAGATGGCGGAGATCATCGGGCTCGTTCTGGGCGACGGCTGCGTGACCGAGTCAAGCAAGCAGCGCCGCTTGCACGTCACGATGGCGCACGAGGAAGCGTCGGTGCTCGAGCCGCACGTCCTTTACCTGAACGCCCGCAAGCCGAATCGGCCGATCAAGGGCGTAGTGACGACCGCGACTGCGAGCGGATTGGGAACGTCCGCTCAGGAGGCCCTGCCGGAGATTGAGCGGTACGCGGTGTTGGACCAGGGCTCCGCGGCGAAGGCCCTGCGGGAAGATGCGTTCTACCTCGATGAGGAATCCCAGGCCGCGCTCCTGCGCGGGCTCTTCACCACCGACGGGACGGTGGCGAACGTGGCGGACAAGGGCCACTACGTTTCGCTCGACTCGACCTCGCTCACGCTCCTTGAGCAGGTCCAGTTGCTGCTGCTGAGCTTCGGCATCAAGTCGAAGATCTACCGCAACCGGCGTTCCACCGGCGACCACGCCGACCTCCCCGACGGGCACGGTGGCCTGCGCAGTTATCCCGTGCAGCAGATGCACAGCTTGCGCATCTCGCGGATGTCGCGCATCGTCTTCGAGGACAAGATCGGTTTCCTGCCCGGTAGCGCAAAGGTAGAGCAGCTGCACAGGCTGAACGCGACGCGCGGGACGTACCAGGAACGTGCCACGGAGGTTTTTGGCGGCGGCTTCACGGACAAGTTCCACACCCTTACGCCGATCGGTCAGGCTCCGGTCTACGACCTCACCGAACCGTTGACGGACCACTTTGTCGCATCGGGCATCGTCGTCCACAACTGCAGCGAGTACCTCTTCCTCGACGATTCAGCCTGCAACCTGGCATCGCTCAACCTGATGAAGTTCTTCGACGTGGAGACCGCCCACTTCGACGTTGAGACGTTCCGCCACGCCACGAGGATTTGGACGATCGTGCTCGAGGTCTCCGTGCTGATGAGCCAGTTCCCGAGCGCGGAGATCGCAAAGGTCAGCTACGACTTCCGCACACTGGGCCTCGGCTACGCGAACCTCGGGGCCTTGCTCATGGTCTCCGGCCTGCCTTACGACTCGGACGAAGGCCGCGCACTGGCGGCCGGTGTCACGGCGTTGATGACGGGCGAGTCCTACGCCACCTCCGCGGAGATGGCCAGGGCGCTCGGAGCGTTCAACGGCTTCGAGCTGAACCGCGCCGACATGCTCCGCGTGATGCGCAACCACCGCAAGGCGGCCTACGGCGTTGCCGACGAGGAGTACGAGGGACTCGAGGTGGCGCCGCAAGGCATCGACCAGTCGCTCTGTCCCGCGAACATCCTCGAGGGCGCCCACAGTGCCTGGGACCGGGCGTTGGCCTTGGGCGAGGAGTGGGGCTACCGCAACGCGCAGGTGTCGCTGCTCGCTCCGACAGGCACCATCGGCCTCCTGATGGACTGCGACACCACAGGCGTCGAACCGGACTTCGCGCTCGTCAAGTTCAAGAAGCTCGCTGGCGGCGGCTACTTCAAGATCGTCAACCAGTCGGTGAAGCCCGCCCTTCAGCACCTCGGCTACCGGGCCGAGGAGATCGAGGAGATCCTCCGCTATGTCGTCGGCAGCATGACCTTGAAGGGTGCCCCTGGCGTCTCCCGAGAGGCGCTCAAGGCCAAGGGGCTCACGGAAGAGGAGATCGCGCGGGTGGAGGACGCCCTGCCCGGGGTGTTCGAGCTGGGCTACGCCCTGTCGCCGTGGGTGCTTGGGGAGTCCGCCCTCGGCCGTTTGGGCGTCAAGGCGGAGGAACTGCACAAGCCCGGCTTCGATCTTGCGCGGCGACTCGGCTTCACGACGGAGGAGATCCAGAAGACGTCCGATTACGCCTGCGGACTGCAGACCATCGAGGGTGCGCCGCACCTGCGCGAGGAGGACCTGCCGGTCTTCGACTGCGCGAACCGCTGCGGCACCATCGGTCAGCGCTTCATCCACTACCTCGGCCACATCCGCATGATGGGCGCCGTGCAGCCCTTCCTCTCGGGCGGCATCTCGAAGACCATCAACATGCCCAACGAGGCCTCGGTGGACGACGTCAAGCAGGCGTACTGGGAGAGCTGGCAG
Organism: Clostridia bacterium; assembly: GCA_027420455.1. Taxonomy (GTDB): domain Bacteria; phylum Bacillota; class Sulfobacillia; order JAJZYS01; family JAJYTV01; genus JAJZQO01. The sequence goes on from DAIBJA010000027.1 coordinate 13,093, forward strand.
CTCGGCCTGAAGGCCATCGCCATCTACCGGGACGGCTCGAAGCTCTCGCAACCGCTTTCCACCTCCTCAGCGGAGAAGGCGGAGGAAAAGAAGGAAGAGCCCAAGGCAGTGGCTGCGTCGGTACAGGCAGCAGCCGCCGTCCCGGCAGCGGCCGTCGCGGTGCGCAAGCGTCGCCCCCTGCCCTCGAAGCGCTTCGGCTTCACGCAGGAGGCGCGCATCGCCGGACACAAGCTCTATCTGCGCACCGGTGAGTACGAGGACGGCACCTTGGGCGAGATCTTCATCGACATGCACAAGGAAGGGGCCTCGTTCAGGAGCCTCGTCAACATGTTCGCGATCGCGGTGTCGAAGGGTCTGCAGTACGGTGTGCCGCTCGATGAGTTCGTCGACACCTTCACCTTCACGCGCTTCGAGCCGCAGGGCATCGTCGAAGGCCACCCCAACATCAAGCTCGCGACCTCCGTGATCGATTTCGTCTTCCGGGTGATCGGCATGGAGTACCTCGGGCGGACCGACTTCGTGCAGGTGAAGCCGATCGACGACAACGAACACGAGCAGGCGCACCAGCCGGCAGCGGAAGCCCGGGTGCAGGCAAGGCCCGCGGAAGCCGCGGCCCCCGCCGAACGACCTCCGGTCGTCCCGCAACCTGCGCTCGAGATCAAGCCGCGTGACGCGATGGATGAGCAACTCTCGCAGCTCATGGGTGACGCCCCGATCTGCGATCAGTGTGGGCACATCACCGTCCGCAACGGCTCTTGCTACAAGTGCCTCAACTGTGGCAACAGCATCGGTTGTTCCTGAAACCAGGCCAATGAAAGCCTGGTAGTGGGGGGAGAGAAAACTTAGCCGACCACGAAACAGATAGGTGACCAAGGAACAGATAGCTGACCCGGGCGGTGACCCGAAAGGGGGCTGCGCTAGGACGACGGTGAGATCCGTCGCTGGCGCAGCCTCCCCGCTGTCTAAGCGCCGGCCCGAAAGGATTTCCTTTCGGGGCATCCCTTGGACCGACCTGAAGAGGGGAGCGATGGGATCTATGTCGAAGCAACTACCAGACGAGCGTTGGGGGTTGTTCGGCGTTGACCTTTTTCGTGGATGGAACAACGAAACCCGGATCATCCGTCACATATATCGTGGGCATAAGACTTCAACAAAGCGAGGCACGGTCTATAATTGAGAGCTGGCGCTCTAAGTTTAAGGGCAGAGGAGATATGTCTTTCTTTCACGCGACTACAAGGAGGAAATACGAAGATGAAAGAGGACACATCGTTACTAAGTATGCGAATTTGCGCCGCAGCATATACGTTATGGAGTTCAGGAATTTCCAGAGTCCGGAGGACTATGTATACAGCATTAGCACTATGCATCGGAAGTTTCCTGCGGACAACTTCGTACTAGACTGGGACGTGGAAACCGATGAGCAGAAACGGATTAGGAATGCGGTTCGTGAGCAGGACGGTGCCGGGTTCGATCTCAGATGGGGTCGAACACCCCGAGAAGCTGGTTTACAGGTAGTAGACGCTGTGGCTTACACGGTGCTGCTACACTTCCATGGGGCAGAGTTTGATGCTCCCTGGGAGCATATCAAGGATCAAGTCGTGTTTGTTCACGGCAATAAAAAAGTAAGAACCCCTTGATTCACAGATTCTTGGCTTACGAGTCGTTGGACTCGGCCTTTAGCCTCTACTGGCATCCACAGCGGGATGCGTTCGTGGCGACCCTGTGAAGGGGTTCTGCGGGGGCGTTCCTGCTCGAATCGAGTCGCGCTCGCACAGCCTCTACTGACACCCACAGCGAAGTGAGTTCGTGGCATCGAGCAGGCCCCGTCTTGACTTTAGTATATGTGCTAACCTGCCTTTGTCAACCGGCCGTAGCCGACCGACGTGAGCCAGCCGACGTGAGCCAACCGTCCTGAGCCCACGGATGTTTGTCGAACGGTCGATCTCGTCCCTCGTGTCGACGGAAAACAGTTCAACACGCCCATGGCCAAGCTGCGACCTTCGGCATGGCGTACATCGCACATCCACCGAAGGCGGCCTATGAGAGGCTGTGCGGGCGAGGTGGCTTGCCATAGGCCGCCTTCGGTGGGGACGTCGAAAGATCCTGCCTACAGTGTTGACTCTTGCTCGACGGTTTGGTCAGGACGTACTGATGAACGCGGGAGCATGGTCGCGTGTGTGTTTTGGCTGCGGCACACGCAGCTGTTGCCGAAGTGCGGTTTGCCATCCAGAGACCGAGCGGCGGCGCCGCACGCCGACGGGTCTGGTCGCGCTTGGTAGTTGTCGCTTATTCTACACCCCACATGCCACCCTGAATCCGTGAGTGTACCCCGTGCCGGGCCGTCCATGATCCACGTTGTGGAAGCGATAGGACGTCTGGCGGGCCGCTTGAGGCTGGATTCAGGTGCGCGATGGCGGCTGCACCATTGGTCATCGGGACCCGTAGGGTCGGCGGCGCACTGCGGCGATGATCGAAGAGACCTCCGCTCTTCAGGGGAGGGGCGTCAGGCGGGAACTGGCCTATGCGCGGCAGACGCGGTAGAGGTTCTGGAGGACAGGCAACCAGGGTGAGCCGCGTCCAAGCCGCAGCCAGTGGCGTCTGGCGTGCCAGGTCACCTTGGCAGCCAAGGTGATGATGCTCTGGATCACCGTCCGGATCCGCCGTCTTTGGGCCGGCTTGCGGATTGGCACCTTTGTCAGTGTCAGCGTCGTCTGGCCGATGAAGCGCAACAGGTTGTAGGCGAACAGGGCGAACTGCAGCACGAGGTTGTTGGTGGCGAACTTGCCAGAGGGCAGCCGCTCGATGTCGAGGTCAGTTTTGAGCTCAGAGTGGTATTGCTCCGACGTGCCGTGATCGCGATAGAGCCTGATGATGCGGGATGCGGGCTGATCCAGGCTCGTGTACCAGACGGCCACCTCGATCTCCGGCTCGATCAGCACCTGTCCGTTGGAGAGGGTGGTGCGCTCAATCACCTCGAAGACCTCGAACACCTCCTCCTTCAGCCCCCGCACCTTCACGCGCCGCTTGCCACGGTAGACAGTCTTGCCGGGCCGCTCCTGCACCGCCTCACCCTGTTCCTTGGCGATCGCCAGCCAAAGCTCGGGGTGCTTGCGGCGCAGGTTGCGCTTGACGACGAAGTCGATGACGAGTTCCTGGCACACCTTGAGCGTGTCGACGCTGTCGTGCCCGGAGTCCACGCGCAGCAGAAGCTTCTGGCCCGTGATCCGCCGGGCGCTGCCCACGCATAGCTGGATGAACTCCACGGCGCCGTTCTGGCTGTGCACGCTGCCGCCGCGCAGCTCCCCACCCACCGCATACCCCTCAAGGCCGAGGTAGCCGAAGATCGGCGCATAGCCGAAGAAGCCCTTGTAGGTGTAGGCGATGCCTTCCTTCTTCGTCTCCGAGTTGTCGAAGGGCGAGACGTCGATGTCGAGCGGGACATAGCTGTGCTCCCGTCCGTCGAGGCGCCACGTCACCGGGCTGATGGTCGCGTGCATGCGGTGCAGCAGATCAGCCGACTCTTCGCGCAGGACCGTGGGCCAGTCGGCGCCGCTCGCCGCGAGGTCGAGGCGCTGCCGCAGCGTCGGGCTCGACGGCACTTCCCGCAGACGGAGCGCCAGCCGGTAGAACTCGTCCCGCCGGAAAGGCTCGATGTGATCGAAGTCGCTCTTGCCTTGGCACAAGAGGCCGATATACGAAAACGCCACCTCGCCATGGCTCACCTGAGGTGCCACCTGACCGGGCAACTGTATCGCGTTGAGCCGCTGCTGCAACTGCGTCTTGGCCAGCAGTTCGCCTACCAGACTCAGCCCCGCGTGCGTCGTAATGACCTCATCTGACTCGCCGATCTCGAAGCGCATCCCGTCACCTGCCAGGTGAATTCTTCTGCACCCGGATATTCGACGTTAGCGCCCTCAATCTCCTCCGCACGCCGGCGGACGGCGATTAGCTTATCTTAAGATCACGGATTCAGGGCCACGTTTGCCTTGCATGAACTTGCTAACGATATCCGATGCCACTTGCACGACTTCGTCTTCCGCATTGTCTGCCTCTGCCCGCAGACGTTCAGCTTCTTCGATGCGCTCTGCGAGAGACGTCTCAATGTGTTCAGGCAACCTCGGGATACTGACGCGTGCAATATCGGTTGGTTCGAGATGAGGGATCGATGTTCCATAGCCATGTCGTACAATTGTCGGACGGCCCAGCGTGGGATGACCCAGTGCGATAAGCAGATAGCCGGGACGTATTTGCGATTCGTTCGGTACGATACGGATCAGGTCATGCGACGCGAACGTGCCAGCATGACGTTGATTCAGAAGTGCTACAGCACCGTTCAGCCCATACAATTGACCTGAACAGGCCATAACAATCCAACCTGGGTGAAGCATATAATCTTCTGGATCCTCCACCAGGGACGCGTAAATACGCTTAGTCACAGGGGGATTTAGATCGAACAGCTCTTCTGCACTGCGGTATGGTACTCCTGTGTCCCCAAACGTTCTGCTGAATCTGCTTGGTGCGAACACCCTATGGCATACGTCTGCCAATGTGTCCACTCTCAACGTCGTCGACGCTAAAGAAGAGGTAATCTTAGCGGCGACGCGATTGTAAAAGAAACCATCAAGACGGCGCCTCCCATGGGAAAGCTCCCTTGCCGATACGGAAAAGGCATCATCGAGTGCTACTGCCGAGAGGTCAATCCCAAGACGCTTCGCGTACGTCTCCTCAGCTTCTGCAATCAACGCGTGGGCACGATCGCGGGCGGCGAAAATGCCGTCAACTCTTTCCGTAAACTCCTTCGCCATCTCTGGGGGAACTGTGACGACTGGAAGATCCTGAAGGTGCTCTGGTTCAAGGTGCTTCACTACGTGGCCATAGCGAGTGCCGGTAGCCATCTCCCTAAACTGACTGGTCTTCATGTAAGCATAAAGCCAGCCTCGCTGTACCGGATCTGCTGGCTCCACACGCAAGAGGTCATGTGTGATCAGTTTACCTTCGTGGGGTGAATGCGCGATGGTGACACGCCCGACGTTTCCTGAACAGGAGACCAGAAGGACACCCCGCGAAACGAACCTGAGCGACGGTGTCTCCGTTTGAGCTAGGGACAGCCATTTTCGGGCGACGGGCCGCCGTTCAAACACTTGCCCCGCGGCCAAAAACGGCGTGCCGTTTTCGGGGGATACGGCAATTCCTTTTAGACGGCTAGGTTGCCACACTCGGGAGATGGCGCCCAACGGCACCCATCCAGTGCGTTGTGCTTCAACCGCTAGGCGAAACCCGTACCCGTCCGATAGATACGACTCCCCCTCCAATCGGCGTTCGCCGCTGGACAGGACTGATGAGCGAATGGCGCCCCATACCGGGCGTGTTTGGGTGAGATCGCTGATTGAGTGAGCCTGTTCTAGTTCTGCTCGGCGAGCCATTCGCGAAACACCTCAGCTATCTGCGACGTGTTGTCGTCCACGGTCTTCCGGCGAGTCACCTGGGTACGGCTAATCAAACGACCACCCTCGTACTCTCTGATGGGTTGAGGGACTTCGTCCACGATCTCATTCCCGTCTGGGTCCCGCAGATACAGTACGTTGCCACGCTTGTCGTGACCGATGTGATTTGCCAAGCACATAAATACTTCATAGTCCCTCTGTGCGCCTGCAGCGTCCTCTAGTGCTATATCAGCATCGGTCTTACGCTGAAAAATCAGAAGGCTAGTCTGAACGCTGGTGCTCGGCTGGAATGTGTCTGGGTGCATGTCGATGCTAGCCAGTACAATGGCATGCTTGAGAAGCCACTGCCGCACGTAACCCAGACCAGGCGAACCCAAGATGCCATCCGGTAGCACCATAGCTGCACGTCCTGTGCCGGGTTTCAACAACTTTAGACACCGCTCAATGAATAGGATCTCGGGAGGCTGTGACCTTTGGATCCCTTCTCCCATCACCCATGCGTCCGCTTGTGCGTCGTAGCTCCACGTATGCCCCAAATCGTACGCTTCGAGAATGGCGGGATCATCGACCGGTATCTTCGAGCCAAAGGGTGGGTTAGTGAAGAGAACATCCACTCGCCCAAGTATGTCGCGACTTCTAAGCTCCTCCACCCATGTCGCAGGCGAAGCCAAGGTGTTCGCCTGAAACAGCCCGCCCGCTCCATCATTATTCATAACCATGTTCATCTTGGCTGCCTTAACTAAGTTCGGGTTCAGATCAATGCCGATGATGTTGTTAGTCAAGAAGTGATCAATACGCTGCGATGCTGTCTTTAAAGCGCGGTCTGCATCGCCCCATTTGGCCAGCTCGCCCTTGTTGATCCTGTCGACAACGTGGTTCATTGCAATAATGAGAAATCCCCCTGTGCCGCATGCGGGGTCCAGGATCAGTTGGCGCTCGTTCGGATCGAGCATCTCAACGGCCATGCGACAAATATTCCGAGGTGTAAAAAACTCACCGCGGTCTCCGCGAAGATTAGAACCTACAATCTCCTCGTACGCCTTGCCTTTAACGTCGATGTCACTATTTAGCAGCGAGTACATCTGAAGTTGAGTGACAATGTATGAAAGCACCTGCGGGGCTAGTTCGATTTGCTCGCTTGCCTTGAATATCTGAGGATACTGTGCGCGGACTTCCTCGAATAGAGTGTCGATCCGCGCCTTAGCCTTGAGTTGACCATTTAGGCCCTGTCGCTCCCCTGCCGACACATAGAATTTAACGACATCCGAACGCTCGTCTTGAATCTTGCAGAAGATAACCTTCAGGAGTTCCCAAAACGCTTCCGGCTTCTGCAAACCTTGATTGCCTGCAATATAGTTATGACACCGCCGAAAAGCGAAGAGGAGAGCATCACTTGAGGCTGACTTAAGTTGCTCAAAATGGGGCCGTTCGACGTCTTCCTCGGTTTGTCCGAAGGCAGGAATGTCTGGAACGTCAACGAAGTGAACGCGTCCGGCGTGAGTGACCCGCTTGTAGCAGTATCTCTCCAAGCCGTTAGTCCACATGCCGTAGGTGACGTTCGGACAATCGCTCATGTAGCTATGGAGCTGTTCTACTCCATCTTTACGATCAGATGCTTTTACGACGGCGGCTTTACATTCCACAATAATGTGGGCCGTTTCTTGCTTGTGCTCCAAGTCGTTTGGGAAAATCACCAGGTCAGCTCGCGGACGTCGGCTCCCTGATCGAAGAGTAAACTCGACGGCCATGTCTGACCGCGGATAACCGTACTCGCGTACCAGAGATTTCGCTATCTCTTGCCGAACGTACTCCTCTGGAGTCTCATCGCGCTGTGTTATTTGATCTATGAAATCGAGCAATTTGCCCTGCTGTACTATAATGGCAGATGGTTGAGGCGAGGGTTTCGACATTATGGCACCTCTACTACCCGGTGGCTTAATAACCCTGTCACTTCTCCAATGGCACGTGTAGTTCCTTCAGTTCATTTGAACTCGGATCGAGGTGACGACGCAGGTTGGCCAACATCGTACCACGCCCCCACAAGGGCGACCGACCAGACCGACCGTCCACGTGGCGCCTAACGTGGGAGCTGCCGCGAGACGCTGAAGGCCATCGTCGCCGGGTTATGGAGACCTTCCACGGGACCAAGACTGAGGCTAAGGAGTATTACGAGAAGCGTGCCACCGAGTTTCGAGCGAAGGGACCAGGCTACGCCCCACCAGGCAAGGTGACGGTGGGCGAGTGGCTGCAGCAGTGGCTGGACTCCTATGGGCGCGAGCACCTTGAGGCGTCTACGTATCGATCCTATGAAACGCTCGTCCGGCGTGACATTAGCCCTTATCTCGGTCATATGGAGTTGGGGCGTCTGAGCGTAGTCGACGTGCAGCGCTGGCAGGCTCAGCTCGCCGAGAAGATCTCACGCACTGGTCAGCCCCTATCTCCTCGACGCCGCGCCTACGCTCGCCAGGTCCTGCGCGCCGCACTCAACGAGGCCCGCCGGCTGAACGTGCTAACCCATGAGAACCCGGTCGCATTAGTTCGGCCACCTAAGCAGCATCCAAAGCAGGCCCAGTCCTTTAGCAGGGAGCAGATGCGGGTTCTCGACGCGGCGCTCGCCGAGATGGACGAAGGCATGGCCCTGATCCCGACCTTCGCCTGGCAGACGGGGATGCGCCTCGGGGAGATCCTCGTGCTGCGTTGGGGGGATATCGACTGGGACGGGCGCATGGTATCTGTCCAGCGGGCCCTGGTCGAAACCCGTAACGGGCCGCCAGAGATTAAACCGTACCCCAAGACATCAAAGAGCTTTCGGACCCTTCGGCTGCATCATCGTCTGCTAGAGACCTTGCGGAAGCGGTGGCAGGCGCAAGGGGACCAGGAGACTCCTGGGGCCCTGGTCTTCGCTCGTCCTGATGGCCGGCTGCTCGGGGAGCGGACAGTGGAGACGTTCTTCGAGCGCGTGCGCGACGGCTTGGGGCTACCGCACTACTCTTTCCATTCTCTGCGGCACACCTTCGCATCGCTCGGGCTCCAGGCAGGGATCGACATCGTGAGCATCTCCAAGATGCTGGGTCATAAGAGCTTCGCGTTTACCGCTCAGACCTACGCCCACGTGCTCGATGCCACCCTCCAGGCGGGCTTCGATCGCTTTGACCGACTCATCGACGACGAGTAAAATGGCGCCCAAAATGGCGCCATGCTGCGCAGCCACCCCAGGGTACGCGGGGGTAACCGAGGGTACTGCCGTGAGGGCTCAAACGCCCGGCCCATGCGGATTTGCGGTCACTTTAGGGTAGCCTAGGGTAAGTCAGCAAAAGGCCGCTGATGGGACTTAAAACCCTCTGCTCAGCGGGGCCAAGTCGCGTAGCCAGTGATAGCTCATGGCTGTCCCTCAGGCATGCCTCGCGCCCAACTCCTGGATACGCTGACCGGGCGCGCTCATCCTGAAGAGGCGGGACGGGCCCTTGCGCTCGTCGAACACCCCGGCCGTCGCATAGATGGCGCCGAACTGCTCTGTAAGGTCGATCGGTGCCACGACCGGCGTGCTGAAACGCAAAAGCGCTGGTGGGTCCAAGGGGCGCACCAGCTGGCTGGTCGGGTCGATCACCAGGTCGGTGAAGGCGATGCGAGCGCGTTCTGTGGATGGTCGTTGCGTCGAGGGTGTCAGCTCGCTTTCGCATACCCGCACGACGTGTTCCCGTACCGGCCCTGGGTGGAGGACGTCGAGGTAGGAGGCAAGATCCGTCGCCGCAACGACCCTGCCAAGGCGCAGGCGATCGACGGGCCGCACGGAGAACGTCACGACCCCTGGCTTGACGAAAAGAGCGATCTTGTTGCTTCGCGGATCGAGGCGACCGATCCGGTCGTTGAAGTTTGCGTCGGAGAACCAGACGCGTCCCAGACGATCGAGGGAAATCACCTGGGGATTCGAGCCCGCCGGCAGCTGCCACTCCCGCAGGAGGGCGTTGCGGGGGTGGAAGCGCGCGATGCGCGAGAGACGGCGCTCGACGAAGAAGAAGGCGCCATCGCAGGCCGAAACCCCGCTGAAGGGAACCTGCTCCTCCGGCAACGTCCAGCTGATCAGGCGCCCGTCGCGAGGGATCAGTCGATGAAGGCTGCCCGCAGGCTCTCCGCTGCTCGGCATCATGACGCTGCCGTCGTCGAGCACCGCGAGGCCGGCCGGAACGAACCCGAGCGTCCACGTCAGCTGGGAACGCCTCGACAGGTCGACGAGCTTGATGGAGGGACCGAAGGAGCTGACCCAGACGAGACCGTGGTTCTGCTCGAGGAAGCGGCTGCCAGAGCCCTCTTCCCGTCCCGTGTCGAGGTCCCACAGGCGGAAGTGATTTGTGCTGGGATCCGCTTGGACGACGAGTCCGTGAAAGTCCGCCAACCGGGCGCCGCAGAAGAAGAGACTGCGGCGATCCGCCACCCTACGCGGCATCCTGCTGCCCTGGATGGTGATGAGGGCGCGAAATCCGTGGGCGTCGAGGTTCCACTCCGTGAGCAAAACCCTGCCGCCGTGCCCCCGTACCCCAGCCGTACTGTGGCACATGGCATCCCGCCTCCCTTGAGCGGCGCCGTCCTGCAGGTGGCCCCATGGGAGGCCCCGGACTACGTTTATGAACTTGACGCCCCATTGGCGCTCGTCCCGTGCTCCCGCGATCGCATCAGGCCGAGGAAAGCTCCCGAAGACGCGTGATCCGGCGGCAACTCTACGTAGTTGACGGAATAAGATGACGACCGCGAGGAGTGATCGTCATGGCTTCTTCCACCGAACCGTTCCAGCAAGCCTGCAACACCACGGCGACAGGAACTTGCGCGACCGCCGAGGGATGCAACACGGCGGCGACGGGCGCCTGCTCCCATGCGGAAGGCGATGGCAGCGTTGCGGTCGGGCGTGCCACCCACGCCGAGGGGGCATCGACCACCGCGAGCGGAACCTACGCCCACGCAGAGGGAGTGGGCACCAGCACCGCCGAACACGCGGGTTCCCACATCATGGGCCGCTATGGCTCAGCCGACGCGGACTATTCCTGGTACGTCGCGAACGGCACGTCTTCCAGCGCGCCAGGGCTGGCCGCGAAGCTGATCGGGGCCACAGGCGACATGTTCATCGACGGCGTCTACGGCGGCCCCGCCTCGGACTACGCGGAGCTCTTCGAGTCCGTGGACGGCGGACCGATCGAACCTGGGCACTTCGTCACCCTCACCGGCCGCAAGGTGCGGCTGGCGGGCGCGGCCTCCTATGTCCTCGGCGTCACCTCGGGCGCGCCGGCCTTCGTCGGCAACGCGGCCGCGCTGCACTGGCAGGGGCGCTTCCTGACCGACGAGTGGGGGCGCGTTCTGCATGCGACGGTGCACATTCCAGCAGTGACCGACGCCAAGGGGGAGGTTGTGGTACCGGAGCGGGAAGAACTGCAGCCGCGGATCAACCCTGCCTGGGACCCAGGCCGCCGGTATGTCGCCCGACTCGACCGGCCAGAGTGGGTCGCTGTGGGCCTGCTTGGCCAGATGCGGGTGCGAGACGACGGCACCTGCGTCGAGGACGGGTATTGTCGTCCGAATGGCGACGGTGTGGCCACCTACGCTGCAAGCGGGTATCGCGTCCTCGCGCGCCTCGGGCCCAACCGCGTCCTGATCCTGCTGCACGGCCCCTTGCGCCTCGACGCCTGACCGGGCGGCCGGCCGCGGCGGGGGGACTTCGTTGGTGACGTCCTCCGCCACGGCCGGGTCCGCGGCGAGAGCCAACCCTCCGCACGAGATGAAGGGCAAACAGTTTCTTTGCGGGCTTGGACCCAAACCCAGGAGGGGGAGCCATCCACACCAACGAATTTCCACGGCTGTACCAGGCGAATTGCGTCGGGTTGGTTGGACGATTGCGGAGACAACGTCCTCCCGTCGCCCAACGCGCTGATCTGGGACAGGCCTTGTTTCTCTAGGAGGTGCCCCAGTTGCGGCTTCGGTTCAATGGGTTCGACGCACTCATTCTTCTTTTCGTGCTGGCGCTCGTCGGCCTTCTCGCGCACAGCGCCCTGAAACGCTCCCCGACCGCGGCCACATCCGGAGCCGCCCCCGCGACGCGCACTGTGGAATTCACGATCGTGACGATGCCCTCGCACTATACGCCCGAGATCATGTCCCATCTGCAGCCTGGCGGACAGGTGGCGTTCCAGACCAGCGGCAGCTTCATCCCCATGGGCACCCTGCAAAGTGTTCGCGAACAGCCCGACACGCTGTCCGTCAGCAATGGAGCGGGCGAAATGGTCGCGACGACCGACCCGACCGAGCATGTTCTCCGCCTTACCGTCCGTTCCCAGGCGGTCGTCAGTGGGAAGACGGTGACGCTCAACGGCAACCCGGTCTACATCGACGAGCACGCCGTGTTCCACGAGGGCGGGTCGCAGTTCGACGGCGTCATCGTCGACGAACAGGTGCAGTGAGCGGTGGACGGCTTTTTCGCCTGGGTTGAGACCAGCGCCTTCTACGTTCTGCTGCGCCAGGCGAACCTGGCCATCTGGGATCTCTGGCTCGGATCGGGGATAGGTCGGGTGTTCAACCAGAGTCTCAAGGAACTCTGGCGCGCATCCGTGGCGGGGCACCTCGTCCGGACCCTGGTTTCATGGGCCGGCCGCAGCGCGTTCGTCACCGTGCTTGTCGCCGTGACGCCCCGGCCGTCCAGTGTGGCGCTATGGTTACGGCGCCTGATCGGCGAGGAACGGGACACGTTCCCCGTGACGGCGCTTGAGAAGATCCTGCTCTACTTTGTGGTGTTCTTCGTTCCGGTCGAGCTCTGGCTGATCACCAGGCTTCCATCAAGCGTCAAGTACCTCGGCGACCTGGGCCTGGCACTGCTCTTCCTGGGCACGCTCATCCGCCTGCAGCAGGCCGGCTGGCCCTTGCGCCGCTCGCCGGCGGACCTGCCGGTAGCGCTTCTGCTCGCGGCCGCCCTCCTCTCGACCATCTGGAATGCGGTGCCGCTGCACATCGCCATCTTCGGCATCCGCGCCTACCTGGAATACTTCGCCCTCTACTTCGTGGTCCTGTATCTCCCACTGGACGCGGGCCAGAGGCGCAGGCTCCTGCTGTGGCTACTGCTGTTCGGGGTGGCGATCGCGCTTTTCGGCGATGCCCAGAAGTTCCTGCATGTCGCGACACCCCGCCAGTGGCTCGCGGCAGCGGAGGCCGCGGCGACACGCGTCTTCGGCACGATGGGCAACCCGAACACGTTCGGGGCGTTTCTCGCGTGGCTGCTTGCGCTGCTGGTGGCCCTGCTCGTGCTGCCCACGCGGGGCGGCCTGCGGCTTCTGGCGCTCATCGGCTGCGTCATCGCGGGACCGGCGCTCGTCTTCACACTGTCACGCGAGGCTCTCGTCGCCATGGCGGCAGCGCTTCTCTTCATCGGGATCGTCGCGGATCGCCGCCTTCTCCTGCTGTTGATCGTCGGCGTGTTGGCGCTGCCGGTCCTGGACCCGCACATCGTGTCCAGGTTCGCGCTTGCCGTGAGCGGCAGCTATATCCGCCTCAGCAGCTCGTACGGCCGCCTGCTGTTCTGGGAACGCGGAATGCAGGCCTTCCTCGCCCAGCCTTTGCTGGGTTGGGGGCCAGGGCGCTTTGGCGGCAGTGTGGCGCACCTCTACGGGTCACCGGTGTATCGCCTCTTTCGCTTGGACGAGAACCCGATCATCGACTCTCAGCACGTGCAGACACTGGTGGAGCTCGGACTGATCGGCTACATCGCGTACCTTTGGCTCGGCTTCGCCGCCGTCCGCGCTGGCCTGAGGCTGTTCAGGGGAGATCGCGACCCCTTCTGGCGGGCCATGGGCCTCGGCCTCGCAGCCGGTACCGTCGGCTTCTACATCCAGTCCCTGTTCGCGTCCCTGCTCGAGACCCACCAGGTCGTGCTGTTCTTCTGGCTCGTCTTCGGTCTGGTGGCGTATCGCCTGCGTGTCACGGTGCCGGGACGGGCCAAGACCGGTGAAGACACCGCCGCGGTCTTGCACGATCAGCGGGACCTGGCAGGTTGAGGCGCATCTAGCTACCGGGTCGACGGGGGTCGGACATGTTGTGCCTGCCAGCCAGGCCCGTGGCCGAACGGCTCCTCGGACCCGTGTGGCGGGGCACCCCGGCGAGGGTCGTCCGGGCCGAGGGGCGATGGCGCCGCCGGTGTCTCAGCGCAGCAGCCGACGCGACATTCCAGGGCCTTGGGCCGATTGGGATCGGACTGTTCACGACCGAGGCGGGGGACGGCACCGGCTCGTAGGTGAGCGTGACGCCGGCCTCCTGGAGCGCCCAGACCGCGAGACCGGAACAGTCGAGGCCACGGGGATTCAGCCGCGCGACCACCGGAATGTGCATGACATCGCGGAGGAGGTCTTCGGCCGCCATCTGCCAGCCGTAGAACTGTCCCACCTTGCTCTCGAGCGCTTTGATCACCCGCCTTCGTTGCTCCTCGGTGAGCGGTACCTTAAAGAGGTCGCCGCTCTTCCGGTATTTCCCCAAGGGACTCCTGGTGACGGTGGCCAGCGCCTCGACCAGATGTCCCTGGGACACCATCGCGATGTGCGAGTAGGGGCAGTTGATCACCCACGAGATGGCGGCGCCGATCAGGCCGCGGGCATAGACCGCGATGATGTCTCCGGGTTGAAGGTCCTGGACGGCATAGGCCATGCGGATTCCCTCCCCTGGGAGAAGCGCGTCCCCTCAGCGTCAGGCCATCCCGCCGGCTCGAGGTGACGCTGGCGAGCCAGAGCGGGGCGCGATCTCCGTTGCCTGATCCGCCAAGGGAGCGAGACCGGAGAAGCGCTCACTGTGACTTATGCTGGAGCGCGGGTGCGTGGGCACGACCGGGATTCAAGGAGAGGCAGAGCGGAACCGCCGCGTTCGGGCGTGAAGGCGCTGGGCCCGCTGGCGGAGAAGTCGTAGGCGTACCACCCACGCTCGAGAGGGGGGCCACATGTGCCCGAAAGCGATATGCCGCCACTCATTCGGTCGCTCCTCGATGCGAACAGGAGCTACGTGGCCGGCCATCCCGCCATTCCGGAAAATGTCGCGCCCAGCGCGCGTCTTGCGATCGTGACGTGCATGGACGTGCGCATCGACCCCTTGGCCCTGCTCGGCCTTCGCCTGGGGCAGGCGCACGTGCTGCGCAACGCGGGTGCCCGTGTGACGGAGGATGTTCTGCGCTCGCTGGTGATCTCCCAGCAGGCACTCGGCACCAACGCCGTCATCCTGATGCCACACGAGGGCTGCGGTGTCCTCGGCCTGGATGTTCGTACCTTGCGGCCACGGGTCGCGGCGCCTCCGAGTGACGTGCCGGTGCTCGACTTCCACGCCATGCAGGACCTCGAGGCGGCGTTGGCCGAGGATCTCGTCAGCCTGCGCGAAAGCCCATGGATCGGCACGGACGTGCAGATCCATGGGCTGGTGCTCGACGTGGCGCGTGGAGCCGTTCGCTATCCAGGATTGTAGCCGCGGCCCGGCAGCGACGGAACGGATGCCGGGCACGCGGGTTCGGCCATCCATTGCGCGAGGTCGTTCGGCCGTGGTCCGGAGGGGCGGTATCTGCGACGATGGCTCAGGGAGTGCGAACGTGACGTTGGGAACACCAACATGAGCGGTTGGGCCGTTCTGGCGATCGTGCCGGCGTTCGGCATCGACACGCTCGTGGTTGCGGCGGGCCTCGGGGCGGCAGGCGTCGCGGATCGGCGACGCCTGGCGCTGACCATCGCCTTGTTCGAGGGTCTCATGCCGCTCGTGGGGGCGCTGATCGGGAACTGGCTGGGCGCGTTGATCTCGGGATATGCCGTCTGGGCCGCGGCCGTGCTCTTGACATGTCTCGGCATCTACGAGGTCCTGGAAGGACTCAGGGAACTGCGGCAGGGCGAGGACGGCGAAGAGGAGGCGGCCGAGCGCCTGGAGGCACTCGAGCGCAAGCTGGTCGGGGCGGGAATCCTCGTCGCCGGGCTCAGCGTCAGCATGGACGAACTGGCTGCGGGTCTCGCCGCGGGCGCGGCGGAGCTTCCGCTCGTCGTTCTCGTTCCGGCGCTGGCGCTTCAGGCGGCGCTTTTCACGTATCTCGGGCTGCACGCCGGTCACGGGATCCGACGGTTGGCGGGGCGCTACGGGGAAGTCGTGGCGGGCGTTGCACTGTTCCTGGCGGCCATCGTCGTGGTCGTGCTCGCCCAAGTCGGGGCCGCCTAGGCGCTGACACGGCCTCCCGGGAAGCGAACGCCCTCCTTTCTCATGTCCTACAGGCGAGGAATGTGATCGTCGCGAGCGTGAGGATTGGTTCTGGTCCGCGGGCAGAGGCCCGAGTGGGAGCCAGTTCCGAGACCGATCGCGAAGGCGTTGTCTCTGCTCTTGACCCTAACGCAACGTCAGGGTGTAGCTTCGAAGCGAGCCGGCGCCAACGCGTCGACGGGCGGTGAAAAAGGGGGGCGGAACGTGGCCTACACCGTGAAGGCGGTCTCGGACCTGGCGGGCGTGAGCATCCGCACGCTGCACCACTACGACGCCATCGGGCTCGTCAGGCCGCGCGAGCGCAGCGAGGCCGGTTACCGGCTCTATGGCCGCTCCGACCTCGAGCGGCTGCAGCAGGTCCTGTTCTTCAAGGAGCTCGGCTTCGGTCTTGGGGAGATCAAGGAGATTCTCGATCGGCCGGACTTCGATCGCAGGCAGGCCCTGCTGGACCACCGCGAGCTTCTGACGCACCGCAAGGATCGCATCGAGCGACTGATCCGGGCTGTGGACAGGACGCTCGAGGGCATGGAGGAGGGGAACAGCGTGGAAGAGCGCGTCTGGTTCGACGGATTCGACGCGGCGCAGTACGAGGAGGAGGCACGCCAGCGCTGGGGCCACACGGCCGCCTACAAGGAGTCTCGGGAGCGCGCCGCAGGCTATGGCCAGGCCGATTGGGAGGCGATCGGCGCCGAGCAGACGGCGATCCTGAGGGAAATCGCCGCCCTCGCGGACCGCAAGCCGGGAGACCCCGAGGTGCTGGCGGCGGTCGGGCGAATGCACCGCTTCATCAACGAGCGCTTCTACGCGTGCTCGCTCGAGATGTTCCGCGGGCTTGGCGACCTTGCGGTCTCGGACAGCCGCTTCACCGAGACGTACGAGAAGCTGCGCCCCGGCCTTGCCGCCTTCTACGCGACGGCAGTCGCCGAGTACTGCGGGCGTTCCCGAGCGTAGGCGGCAGCGCCTGCCGTCGGCGGGGCGGGCACAGTCCGTCCCGCCGCACGGTTCAGGCCGGCGACGCGCCCTCGTGGGCCAGGAGCCAGCGTTTGCGATCGACGCCCCAGCCGTAGCCGGTGAGGCTGCCATCCTGCCCGATGACGCGATGGCAGGGGATGATCAGCGAGATCGGATTGTGGCCGTTCGCCTGCCCAACCGCGCGGACAGCCTTGGGTCGCCCGATCTCCGCGGCGATCTCGCCGTAGCTTCTTGTCTCACCGAAGGGGATCGCGAGAAGCGCCGCCCAGACACGGAGCTGGAACGCGGTCCCGCGGGGGGCCAGCGGTACGGTGAAGCGATGGAGATCACCTGAGAAGTAGCGCTCGAGCTCTTGACGTACCAGGCGGAACGGCTCCTCGGCGTTGCGCAGGCCGCTCGCCATAGCGACCCGGTCCGGGTCCAGGTAGAGTCCGGTCAAGGCGACGCCATCGCCCAGCAGCAATAGGTCCCCGATCGGGCTCCCGAGCACGCTGAAGCAGATGTCCCGCTGCGCTATCGCGAAGGGGCGCCTACCCATGCCCATCGCGTTCTCCGTCATCTCGGCGTCATCTCCTCGCTGCGGTTAGGGACCGGGGATTCGAGGCTTGCCCAGAGGTGGTGCACCGCGTAGGTCCGCCAGGGCCGCCAACCTTCCGACAGCTCCTCACAGGCGCCCTCGTAGCCCATCTGGCGCAGCGCCTTGCGGACGCCGAGATCGGACGGGAGGAACGCGTCCGTGTCGCCAAGGGCCCGCATGCGGATGTAGGCCGCGGTCCAGGGACCGATGCCGCGCAACGCCAGGAGCTGCCGCGTCACGTCGTCGCGATCGGAGCCCTGGTCCAGCTGTACCGTCCCGCTCGCCAGGGCCGCCGCGAGTCCGACGAGGGCCAGAGCGCGCGCCCGAGGTATGGCAAGGGTGGCGGGATCGAGCTCCGCGATGCGGGCAGCGTACGGGAATGCGTGCGTCAGGGGGCCCTGGGGTTGCGCGAGCGGCTCGCCATGCATCCGGGCCAGGCGTCCCGCCAGGGTGCGCGCGCCTCTCACCGACACCTGCTGGCCGAGGACCGCACGCATCGCCATCTCATGGCCGTCCACGGCGCCCAGGGCTCGAAGGCCCGGCCGCGCCCGCACGAGCGCCCCGAGCACAGGGTCCCGGAGGAGCGTCTCGCCGATCCCCTGCGGGTCCGCGTCGAGATCGAAGAGACGGCGGACGCGCTCCGTGGCGGCGGGAAGATCCCGGATGTCGCCGAGCCGCAAGTCGCACGAGAGATAGGTCGCATCCTCTGCGGGCCGGCGCACCTTGGCGACACCGAGCCCGTGCGGCAGGTCCAGGACCCGCATGTAGACGCCGTCCTCGACCGCTTCCACGCCCGGGACGGCGCGTTCTCGGAGGAATCGCAGGGCGTACTCGAAGTCGAGCGGCGGTCGGTAGGCGAGGCGCAGACGAACGGTACTCTCAGGGCCCGCCTCGCTCCACCGCTCCTTCCGTTGTCTCAACTCGGTCGGCGTCTGCGCGAACACCGAGCGCACCGTCGCGTTGAATTGGCGGATGCTCGTGAAGCCAGCGGCGAACGCCACTTGCGCCATCGGCAGACGCGTCGTCTGCAGCAGTACCCGTGCCGTGTGCAGGCGCTGCGCCCGCGCGAGACTGAGCGGCCCCGCGCCGAGTTCGCCCAGCAGCACGCGGTGCAACTGACGCGGGCTGTAGCCGACACGGCGCGCGAGGCCCTCGATGCCTTCGCGGTCCACGACCCCGTCCAGGATGAGGCGCATGGCCCGGCCAGCCGCATCCGCCCGTACGTTCCAGTCCGGCGAGCCCGGGGTCGCGTCCGGCCGGCAGCGCTTGCAGGCGCGGTATCCGGCCGCCTGCGCCGCGGCGGCGGTCTGGTAGAAGCGCACCTGGGCCGGCGCCGGCGTGCGGGCCGGACAGCTCGGGCGGCAATAGATGCCGGTCGACGCGACCCCGACATAGAAGACGCCGTCGTAACGCCGGTCGCGGGTCTGAACGATGCGGTAGCAGAGTTCGGCGTTCATCATGAGGCCATTCTGCCGCATCTGCGGCCAAGGCGCTGGCGGTTTTCGGACATGGCCGTGATGCGGCGCCTCAGGAGACGACGGACCGTGCGAGCTGGAAGGCGTAGCGTGCCGCGATCGCCCACATCAGCACGGCCGAGGCCCTGTCGAGCCTGCGATGGGCGCCGTCGCCGCGCGCCGCGCGGTAAAGAACGCGCCCCGCGAGGGAGAGGCCGAAGAACCAGAGCCAGGAGACGAGGGTCACGCCGATCGCGTAAGCCCAGCGATCCGCCATCGTGCCATAGATCGCGGCGCCGCCGCCGATCACGACGACCGTGTCCATGATCGCGTGCGGGTTGAGCAGAGAGACCGCGAGACTGTGGCGCACCTTGCGTTGCAGCGTCCAAGGCTCGCCCAGCGTTTCGTCCTGCCCGACATCCGTGCGGGCCGACCACGTCTTGTAACCCATGTAGGCGAGGAACAGCACGCCGGCGGCGCTCAGGACGACGCGCAGCGCCGGGATCGCCAGGACCACGAGCGAAACGCCGCCGATCGCAAGCCCAATCAAGGCCGTATCGGAGAGCGCCGCCGTGATCACGATCGGCAGCACGAGGCGCCAGCGCGGCTGCGTTGCGCCTTGCGTCAGGACGAACGTGTTCTGCGGACCGAGCGGCAGGCTCAGGGCAAACGCCAGCAGGAAGCCGTGCGCGAACGCTTGGGTCAAGGAGCGCCTCCTTCGCGGCTCCAGAGTCGGGGCCGCGCCTACAGGTCTTTTGCCATGATCCGGTTCGTCGTCTCGTAGCCGGTGTGCTCGTACAGCCCGATCGCGGTCTGGTTGCTGCCGAAGACGTGCAGGGCGATGCGGTGCAGGCCAAGGGCGAGCACTTCGGGCTCGATCGCCAGCATCGCCGCCTTGCCGTAGCCCTTGCCGCGCTCGGATTCCCAGATGATGAGGTCATAGATGAACGCGTGGGGCACCTGTGGCGCGCCCCGCTCCGCGAACCAGATCATGCCGACGCTTGCGCCGCTCGCCGCGTCCGTGATCGTGAAAAGGTGCTGGCCGGCCGTCTCGGGCCCCTGGGGAAGCAGGTCCGCAAACTCCTTGGCGGCCATCTCCCGGGCCTCCGCCAGCGTGATATTGCCGCTCGCTGCATGGCCCTCGCCGTACTCGCGGACCGCCTTGTCGTACCACGAATGGTATTCGTCGTCGCTCATGGAGCGCAGAAAGACCTCCGCCAAGCCGTTCCCTCCCTCGTGCAGGTCCGGCTCCCCTTCGTGCGCCGAGTTCCGCTTTCCTGCAGAGCGGGTCCTGCGGCCGGCTCTGTGCTATACTCCGCCTATCCGCATCCCTGGAGGTTGACATGCGCAAGATCGCTGCTCGCACCTAGCATCCCGGCGCGCTGGCGCCCGGGATGGACAGGCGGGGACGTCCCCGCGACCCGGGAGGAAGCTGCCATGTTGGTTGTGCGCGGTCTTTGCGTGTCCTTCGGGGACCGAGAGCTTTTGTCCGACGTTTCCTTCGAGATCAAGAAGGGTGAGCGCGTCGCGCTCCTGGGCGAGAACGGCTGCGGCAAGTCCACCCTTCTGCGCGTCCTCTTGGGCGAGCTGCAGCCGAGCGCCGGGCTTATCCGCTTCGAGGACCTGAGTCGCGTCCATTACATCGAGCAGGCGCCGCCACGGGCAGAGGACGCCTTGAGCTCCGGACAGCGCATGCGCCGGCGCATCGCGGGCGCCCTAGACCGGCGTCCCGATCTCCTCCTGCTCGACGAGCCCACGAACCATCTCGACGCCGAGGGACTCGCGTGGCTCGAACGTGCCCTGGGGGCGTTCCAGGGCGCCATCCTGTTCGCGTGCCACGACCGCGCCTTCGTCGACGCGCTGGCGGAGCGCACGTTTCTGATCGCCCACGGCCGCCTGCGCAAGTTCGACGGCGGGTACGCGCAGTACCAGGCACAGGTGACGGCGGAGACCGCCGCGCAGACCCACGCGCACGAATCCTGGCGCACGGAGCGCGACCGGTTGCGCGTTGCCGCCGCGCGCCAGCGCAACTGGGCGGAGAAGGCCCACAGGGATGCCGGGGAGCGCAATCCGGGCGCAAAGCGGCGGGCCGCGCAGCTGATGCACAAGGCGAAGGCCACAGAGGGCAGACTTGGCCGCCACGAGGCGGCACGGGTCGAGAAACCCTGGCAGGAACCCGCGCTCTCGTTCTCGTTCATGCCGCCGCGCGACCTGCCACCGACGCTGCTGCGCCTGCAGGACGTCGCCTTCACGTACCGTGGCGCCTCCGCGGCGACTGTCGGGCCCTTGACGCTCGATCTTGGCCGGGGGGAGCGGCTTGCCCTTGTCGGCCCGAACGGCAGCGGCAAGTCGACGCTTCTGGCGCTGATCGCCGCGGCGGGTGGTGAAGGGCCGCCGCCGCCGGGACGCCTCAGCGGCGCGCTGGCCTTGCATCCGCGTGCGCGGCTCTTCTTCCTGCAGCAGGAGGAGCCCCTGCCGGGCAACCTTACGGCGCTCGACGCGATGTTCGCGGCCGGCGCCCCCGACAGCTCGATCGCCCGCACGCTGCTCGGCCACTTCCACCTCCGGGGCGAGACGGCCCTTCAGAGCGTTTCGCGCCTGAGCCCGGGGGAGCGGGTGCGCCTGCAGTTCTGCCGCTGTCTCGTGCGCGGCGCGGACATCCTGCTGCTCGACGAGCCCACAAACCACCTCGATCTGGTCGGTCGGGAAGCGCTGCAGTCCGCGCTCGCCGTCTACCCAGGCAGCGTGCTCTTCGCTTCCCACGACCGGCTGTTCCGCGAGGGCGTCGCCACGCGCGCGCTGGAGATCCGGCCCGCGCGGGAGACCGAGGCGCCCCCCGAGCCGGACCTTTTGCGCATGCGCATGGCGGAGCTCACGGCCCGCCTCGCATCCGCCCGGACAGCCGAGCGCAAGAAGCTCGAAGACGAGCTCGACGGTATCGTGGCCCGGTTGCGGCGAGAGGCAGCGGCGCGGGGGACGCGCTGAGGGCCCCAGGGTCAGCCGTCTGCCATAACACGATTACGCAGTGACGTAATCGTGTTATGCTAAGCCCATGGACGCCAATGGATCCTCTGCCCGGGAACGCATCCTGGCGGTCGCCGCCAACGCTTTCAGCAAGACGCCGTACGAGCGCGTCGGGGTTCACGAGCTGTGCGCCTCGGCAGGTGTCACGACCGGCGCGCTCTATCACCACTTCGGCGGCAAGCCCGGTCTCTACCGCGAGGTTCACGCCCGACAGGAGGGCAGGCTCCTGGACCGCATGCGGGAAGCGGCTGCCGGCATGGCACCTGGCCCGCGGGCGGTGCGCGCCGCGCTCATGGCGGCATGGGACCAGGTGCAGTCGGAGGGTACGGCAAACTTCTTCGCGCAGAGCGGGCCCGCGGGCGACGCGGCGATCTCGGCGTTTTTGCATACGCTGTGGCCATGGGGGCCCGCCGCGGTGGCGCCCGTGCTGCTCGCGGCCTGGCGGGGAGCGCTCGCCGAGGCCCTGAGCCATCCCGAGGGAGACGCGGGTCTGGTGCTCGAGGGCATTTTGCGCGGGATCGCGGCCGAACGGGACTAGAGGACTCTTGCGAACAAAGGAGGCGGGCACCGCATGCGCGATGACCGCCTGGCAAGCCTTTATCTAGTGACTGTGGTCGTGGTGTCCACCGCAGCCGCAGCCCTCGCCGTGGCCGTGCTCGTGACCGTGGCCGCCGCAACCGCAGGAACCGCCCGCTGCGTGATCGTGCTCGTGGCCCCCGCAGCCGCAGTCGTGCTCGGACGCGGCCTCGCCGGCGCTCTTCGGCACGAGGCGAATGAGATTCAATGTCCAGCCTCCTGTCGCATGTCGTTCGACAGAAAGAGCGTAGCCGCTCGGCCGCATTCCCGTCAACGCAGGCGATGGAACCGAAGGCAGGGATCGCCGCCGACCTCGAGAAACGTTTCACAGCCGTCGCCGCAATCGCTTGCACCGAGGAGGAGATCCGCATGATGATTGCCGCGTTCTACGACATCCACGCCAATCTGCCCGCCCTCGAGGCCGCATTGCAAGCCGCGCGCAAGGTTGGGGCCGACAAGGTGGTGGTCGGCGGCGACATCGCGGCCGGGCCTCTGCCGGCGGATACCCTCGATATCCTGATGGCCCTCGGAGACTGGGTGGTGGCGTTGCAAGGGGCCTCCGACCGTGCCCTCGTGAACTGCTACGACCTGCTCATGGCGAAACATCACAGCGAGCTCGACGCGTTCGACCCGCTGGTGCGCTGGGCGGCAGGACGCATCACCCGGCATCAGCGCGATTACTTGCATGACTTGCCTGCCGAGGCGCGCTTCCTGATGCAAGACCTCGGTGAGGTGTACTTCTATCCGAGCATGGCCACCCCAGGGCAGCGCATCCCTCCGGGCGGCGAGGTGATCGTGGTCGGCAACGGCCACCGCCAGGGCAAGGAGCGCCAGGACGGGCGGCTGATTGTCCACCCGGGCAGCATCGGCATGCCGGAAGGCGACCAGCCAGGCGCCTACTGGGCGTTCCTCGGCGAGGACGTGGAACTGCGACGCACCGAATACGACTACCACCGCGCCGCGCGACGCGTCGTGCGTTGCGGCATGCCGGACGCCAAGGCCTGGGCCGATCGCTACGTCCTCTGCGAAGAGGCTAGAAGCTGACGCTGCTCGCGATCTCCTGCCAGGCGAGACCGCCGTCGTTCGTCATATAGAGGGCCCCCGTCGTCGTCAGGAGCCAGCCGTCCTGCGTGCTTGTGAAGCTCACGTCGCCGAGTTCGCCGATCTGGTGGAACGCGATGCGCCTGAAGCTTTCGCCATTGTTCGCGCTCAGCCAGATGTTCGCGCCGGACCAGAGCCAGACCAGGCCGTCCGGCCCGACGCGCATGCCCACCGGCACGCCCTGCTGCGCTGTCCAGTCCGGCAGGGCGAGCGGGGTCCAGCGCACGCCGCCGTCGCTGCTCCGCCAGAGGTAGGGCGTGGTGGCGACGAGCCGGGTCGGCCTGCGCGCCCGCTCGTCTGGATTGAGAAAAAGTTCGGGGAGGGTCGGCGTCCCTGTGGCGAGGACTTCTTCGCCGCCCAAGGGAACGACGGCGCCCGGCACAAACGGCGTCGGAAGGCTCTGCCAGGTGGCGCCGCCGTTGCGCGTGCCGAAGAGCTGCCTGCCCGACGCCGGGCTGTAGCCGATCACCCAGCCCCTTTCGGGCGACGCCATGCCCAATGCGGCCGGGTACCAGCCGTGGGCGAAAGACGTCATCCGCCATGTGCGCCCGCCGTCCAGGGACAGATAGAGGTCTGCCTGACCAAGGGCCAGGAGTTCACTCGGGCCGAGCACCTCGAGAGCCGTCAGGGAGACGGGCGCGTTGCCCGTCGCGGTCCAGGTGGTGCCCCCGTCTGTGGTCCGCATCACCGTCGCGCCGTCGTACGTCCAGCCTGCCGCGTAGCCGAACTGGCTCGACAGGAAGGAGATCGCCGTGCTCGGGCTGAGGGGCGGGTAGACGAGCTGCCAGGTGAGGCCGCCGTCCGCCGTCGTATAGAGCGGCGGGCCGTCGCCGGCCACGAGCCAGCCGTGCTCGCTGTCGCTGAAGCCCACCGAGAAGGCCTGCCCGCTGGCCGTCGGCAGCGGCAGGCCGAAGACCGCCTGCCAGGAGGCCCCGCCGTCGCGCGTCATGTAGATGCCGCCGCGGTCGAGACCGATGAAGCCAGTGTCGCGGCTCAGGAAGAACATGCTGTGGACGTAGCCGGAAAGCGGCAGCCCGCTCAGCGACGCGATGCCACCCTGGGCGGCCGACACCAGTGTCCAGTCCCGACCGCCGTCCGACGTCGTGTAGAACGTCTTGGGCTGCTCGCCAGCGCTCGGTGGCCCACCACAGAGCAGCGCACCCTGCCCCTGGTTCAGGAATGAGATCGCCTGCCCGCTCGTGCCAGCGTAGGCGCACGGCGTCTGACGCATCGTCCAGGTGAAGCCGCCGTCCGTCGTCGCGTAGATCTCGCCGGTGGTGGCGGTGCCGGCAAGGCTGCCGGAGATGAAGCCGACGCCAGGGGCCGGAAAACTGATCGACGTCGCGCTGAAGTGGCTTCTCGAGAAGATCGTCTGCCAGGTGTGCCCGCCGTCGAAGGTGGCCAGCACGGTCGTGGCGGTGCACGTGCCCTGAAGGCAGCCGTTCTCGAGGACGAAGGCGGTGTCGGCGGAAGGCGAGTCGATCTGGGTGGCCGGCTTGTCTGTCACGAGCAAAGTCGACCACGTGGCGCCACCGTCTGTCGTGTGCGCCACCGCGGTGCCGTGCAGAAGCTGCAGGATGGCCCAGCCGGAACTCTGGCTGTTCATGCGCACCGATGTCAGCGCGGGTCGCTGCGGGAAGCTTGTGGGGAACGTGACGGCGTTGTAGGTCGCAAGGCTGGCCGCGGCCGGGGGGAAGAGCGACCGGACGGCCTTCGCCCGCGTTTTCGGGCGCTGCGAAGGATGTCCCTGGATGGTGCCGCAGCCCGTGAGGAGCAGAGGGATCGCCATGGCGGCGACGAGTCGCTTGTTCACGGCGCGCTGCCTCCCTCTGGCGCGATGCGAGGAGGTTTGGGGTCTCCCGCTCCCCCTGGCCGACCCGGGGCCGCGAGGCCGATGGTCAGGAGCAGGGCGATCACCAGCATGGCCGCGGCCACGGCGAACGCGAGCGAGAAGTTGCCGAGACGCTGCACGAGGACTCCGCTCAATGCCGGCGCCGCCACCGACGACAGCATGCCCACAAAATTGAGGGTGCCGTATGCCCGGCCGTATTGTGCCCCGTCGAGACTCTCGGCCACCTCGCTGAGAATCATCGGGTCGAGCACCAGTTTGCCCGTCACACCGTAGAGGACCAGCCCGACAATCAGCGGCCAGATGCCGCCGAAAAGGCCCATGCCGAGCAGAGCGACGGCCGCGACGGCGAACAGGCCCCGCATGCGGCGGACCCGTCCTGCGGCCGTTGCGTGGCTCCAGAGGATCGTCGCGGGGATCGCGACCAGCGTGGGCAGCGACGCCGCGAGTCCGAGCCAGATTCCATGCAGGCCCTGCCCCTGGCCGAGATCGTACGGCAGCCAGGCGAGGAGAAAGAAGAAGGGGTAGAGGGAGCAGAAGTTGATCACGAGGAGCAGCCCAAAGCGCCGCGTGAATCGCCTACCGCCATTTGCGCCCGTCTTCTGGCGCTGCGCGTCCGCTGGCGTGACAAGATACAGCCAGATGCCGACGACAACCGTCAGAAGCCCGAGGATCCAGACCGGGATGCGCCAGTCGCTGGGGGCGAGCAGGGCCGCCACGAGGTAGCCGCCGGCAATGCCGGCACCCATGCCCGCAGTGATCACGGCGTTCGCCACGGACAGGGCGTGCGGCGGGATGCGGCGGGCGGTCACGGCGAACTGCGTCGGATAGTAGACGCCCTGGAACGCTCCGGCCAGAGCCGAGAGGCCGAGCAGGGCGGCGTAGCTCCCCGCGCCGCCCGTGGCGGCGATGAACACGCCGAAACCGATGTAGCCGACGCCGAGCAGGGTGCGCGGTGACACGCGGTCCGCCAGATGTCCAGCCGGGATCTGTACGGCCGTGTAGGTGAGGAAGAAGATCGACGAGATCAGTCCAAGCGCGCTCGGCCCGACGTGGAACTGCACGCCGAAGGCGTGCAGCAGCGGGCTCAAGACCGCGCGGTCTGCATAGACGAAGAACCAGCCGAGCCCGCCGAGCAGTGCCCAGGGCAGGTATCGCGCAGGATTCAGGGCCGACAATCGGCGTGCACCTCACCCTGGAATTTGGCTAGCGGCACCGCCGCCTCCTGCCTGCAGGCACGGAAGCTGGGGCGGTAGCCCGCCAAAGGACCTGGGCACCGAAGGCGAGGAGGCGCCGCGGTCTCGCGGCGCCTCCCGAAGAGAACTGGACGATCAGCCTACCGTGATCTCGGTGGCTCCTTCCTCGAAAGCGTAGTCGGGCCTCGTGGTCTCGTCGCTGCCGTTGCTCACCTTGGCGGCATTGAAGATGAGCGTCAGCACCACGACTACGACAATGTTGAAGATGAGGGCCCAGATGCCCGCGTAGCCTGGCACGCCGAAGAGCGGTACGATCGACGACTTGAAGCCGATCGACGCGGTCATATAGATGCCGATGATCTCGCCGACCGCCCAGCCGATCAGGAGGGCGGTGCGGTGGAACCACCTCGTGTAGAGACCGCCCACAATCATCACGATCGTCTGCAGGATCATGATGCCGCCGAGCGTCTGCAGGTAGAGCGAGTACTGAACGGGGATCACGAGCACGAACACGAGACCGAGGATCGTCACGACGACCGACACGATCTTCGCCACGGTCGCCTCGGCCTTGGGCGATTCGTTCTTCGCGAAGTACTCCTTGTAGATGTTGCGCGAGAACAGGCTGCCGGCCGCGATCGACATGATCGCCGCCGGTACCAGGGCGCCGATGAAGATGGCGGCGAAGGAGAAGCCGACGAACCACTGGGGGAACTGCTGCTCGAAGAGGAGCGGCACGGCGAGGTTGCTGTCGCCATGGACGTTGACGCCCGCGGCGAGCGCCATGATGCCAAGAAGCGCGATGCCGCCGAGCATGAGCGAGTAGAGCGGCAGGTACGCGGCGTTGCGCCGGATGACCTGCCGGGACTTCGTGGCGAACATCGCGGTGATGGCGTGCGGGTAGAAGAAGAGCGCCAGGGCGGAGCCGAGCGCCAAGGTGCCGTATGCGGTGTAGAGCGCCGGCGAGAGGATCACCGAATGCGGCGGTGTCCCCGCGGCAAGCTTCTGGTTGGCCACCGAGAAGATGTGCCCGAAGCCGCCGAGGGCTGTCGGGATGGCGATGACCGCCACGATCACCGTGATGTAGATCAGGGTGTCCTTGACGACGGCCACCATGGTCGGGGCGCGCAGGCCGGCCGTCCAGGTGTAGAAGGCGACGACGAGGAAGGCGACGATCAGCGCGATGTCCGCGGCGCCGCTGGTCGCGCCGAAGCCGATGGCCTGCAGCACGGCCTGCATGCCGACGAGCTGCAAGGCGATGTAGGGCATGGTCGCGATGATGCCCGTGACGGCGACCGCCAAGGCCATGCCGCGCGATTCGAAGCGGCCCTTGACGTAGTCGGAGGCGGTGATGTAGCCCTTGGCCTTCGCTACGGACCAGAAGCGGGGAAACACCATGAAGATGAACGGGTAGATCACGATGGTGTACGGCACGGCAAAGAAGCCGAGCGCTCCTGACCCGTAGGCGAGCGCGGGCACCGCGATGAAGGTATAGGCGGTGTAGAGGTCGCCGCCGATCAGGAACCAGGAGAGCAGGGTGCCCAGGCGGCGTCCCGCGAGGCCCCATTCGCTCAGTTGCGTAAGATCCGCCTTGTGCCATCTCGACGCGTAGAAGCCGAGCACGGTCACGAACACGAACAGGATCAGGAAGATGGTGACGGCGGTAGCGTTCACAAGCAGAGCCTCCTCTCAGGACCTTTTGGCGTCACGCCGTCAGGTAGTAGACGACGATGGTGATCACGCCGGTCACGACAACCCAGAGCAGCTGGTACCAGTAGAAGTACGGCATGCCGCCCAGGGTCGGGGCATCGGAACTGTAGAACTGAGGAAACAAGGTGGCGATGAACGGGATGACGAGCACCAGGTACCACCAGCGTCGTCCGCTTGGGCGGCTGGCCTTGGGTTCTCCCTGCAAGGTACACCTCTCCCTCCCATGCAAGTTGGACCTCCGTCCGATGTGGTAGATTAGACCGCGATGCCCCAGTTCCTGCGTCCTCTGGACGACAGGTGGAAGTGGAAGCGCGACGCAGACCCCGGCCGGAGGGAAAGGATAGATGCCGGGATGCGCCCACCCCCGCCACTGGGCACAACCGGGCGACGCCTCCCGCATTCTTTAGCGAAAGGCGTGGTGCGAGCGTGTCTTCTCCGCACCGGCCAAGCGCCCGAGCGCTCTGGGCCGCCGAGCGGACCTTGCTGGCGTGGCTTCGGACCGCGATCTCGCTGCTTGCCTTCGGGTTCGTCGTGGCGCGCTTCGACCTGTTCCTGCACAGGCGGCCATCCGCCGCGGGCAGCCTGCTCGGGGCCATCCTGACCGGCGTCGGCGGGCTCTTCGCCATCCTCGCCGTGCTCCGCTACTGGCGCGAGGTCCATGGCGCAGGCCGGCACGAGCCGCGCCCGGCGCTCGGTGTGGCCGCCGGACTTGCGGTCGCTCTGGCCGCGGCGGTGGTCACGGCGTATCTCCTGACACACAAGATGGCGCTTTGATACATGAAATCGATCTATCTAAGTTTTCTATTAGAGACATCGGTTGGTGACTGTGATAGAGTGAAGCCAAGTCCAGTGAGGAGTGAGGTGAGCCGAGCCGTGATGAAGTCCACCGGCATCGTACGCAAGGTCGATGACCTCGGCCGCGTCGTGCTGCCCATCGAGCTCAGGCGAACGCTGAGCATCGCCGAGAAGGACTCCCTGGAGATCTACGTGGATGGCGAGCAGGTCATCCTTAAGAAGTATGAGCCAGCTTGCATCTTCTGCGGGAACGCGGCCGACATGATCCACTTCCACGGCAAGAACGTCTGCCGCACTTGCGCAGCGGAGCTCAGCTCCACTGCGGTACGCGCAAGTTAAGGGAAGGGACGTGCGGCGGGATTGCGGCTATGCCGCAATCCCGCCGTTTGGCTTGCTTTCGGGGGCGTAGCTGCCTTCCTGGGCCCGCGCTTCTAGATGGTTGTGAGAAGCCTTGCCATCTCGAGCGCCGTCAGGGCAGCCTCCTGGCCCTTGTTCTGCTTGAGTCCGGCTCGCGCCAGACCCTGTTCGACCGTGTCCACGGTGAGTACGCCGAAGCCGATCCCCACCTTGCCCTGGAGGGCCACCTGCTGCAACCCTTGGGCGCAGGCGTCCGCGACCAGCTCGAAGTGGTAGGTCTCGCCGCGCAGCACGACACCGAGAGCCACGATGGCGTGGAGTTGCCCGGTGTCCGCAAGGCGACGGGCGGCCGCCGGCAGTTCGAACGCACCGGGCACGCGCACCAGAACGATGTCGTCATCCTTGACACCGGCGTCGAGCAGGGCCTCGTGGGCACCGTCGATCATGTGCCGCACCAGCATCTCGTTGTAACGCGCCGCGACGATTCCAACGCGCAGACCGCCGCCTTGGGCCTTCTCGCGCAACTCTCGCACCGTTTCCGCCTCCAGACTGCTCACTTTGTCAGGAGATGTCCAAGCTTCGTTCGCTTGGTCTCGAGGTAGCGGGCCATCTCAGGCCGTTGCTCCACCTCGATCGGCACCCGTTCGACGATGGTGATGCCGTAGCCTTCGAGCCCGGCCACCTTGCGCGGGTTGTTGGTCAGCAGGCGCAGCGACCTGACGCCGAGCTCCACGAGGATCTGCGCGCCGATGCCGTAGTCGCGCAGGTCGGGCGGGTAGCCGAGACTCAGGTTCGCCTCGACGGTGTCGAGGCCCCGATCCTGCAGCGCGTAGGCCTGAATCTTCGGGCCGAGACCGATGCCGCGGCCCTCGTGTCCGCGCAGGTAGATGAGAACGCCGCGCCCCTCGGCGTCGATGCGCCGCAGGGCGGCCGCGAGCTGGTCGCCGCAGTCGCAGCGCAGGGAGCCGAGCACGTCGCCCGTGAGGCATTCGGAGTGCATGCGGCAAAGCACCGGCTGGCCATCGTCGATTTCGCCCTTGACGAGGGCAAGGTGCTGGTTGCGGCTCAGGACGTCCTCGAAGGCGACCGCGCGGAAGTGCCCGTAGCGCGTCGGCAGCTCCGCCTCGCCAACGCGCACGACGAGACGCTCCCTTTGCCGTCGGTACTGGATGATGTCCGCGATGGTGACCACCTTGAAGCCGTGTTGCTCGGCGAACGCCAGCAGGTCTGGCGTCCTGGCCATGCTGCCGTCGTCCTTCATCACTTCGCAGATCACGGCCGCGGGGTAGAGTCCCGCCATGCGCGCCAGGTCGACGGCCGCCTCCGTGTGGCCGGCACGCTTCAGCACGCCGCCGGGCTGCGCCTCGAGCGGGAAGATGTGCCCAGGGCGCAGGAAGCTCTCCGGGCCCACCTTGGGGTCCGCGGCGAGGCGCGCGGTGAGCGCGCGGTCGGCGGCCGAGATGCCGGTCGAGACGCCCTTTGCGTCGACGGACACCGTAAACGCGGTTTCCCAGTGCTCCGTGTTTTCCGCGACCATGGGTGGCAACTGCAACTCGTGTACGCGTTCGCTCGCCAGCGGCAGGCAGATGAGGCCGCGCCCTTCGGTGGCCATGAACGTGATCGTCTCCGGGGTCACAAGCTCGGCTGCCGCGACGAGGTCACCCTCGTTTTCGCGGTCCTTGTCGTCGATCACGATGACCATGCGGCCCTGGCGGATCTCGGAAACGGCTTCCTCGACACTCGAGAACATGGTTCAGGCCTCCTCGGCGCGGTTCAAGGCTTCGACGTAGCGGGCGAGGACGTCCACTTCAAGGTGGAGCGCATCGCCCGGCGCTCTCTCCCTCAGGGTGGTGTGCTGGAACGTGTGCGGAATCACGGCGACACTCGCCTGGCCGTCGCGGTAGTCCGCTACGGTCAGGCTGATCCCGTCCAGCGCAAAGGATCCCTTGACGACGACGTAGCGGCGCAGGGCATGCGGTATCTCGACCGAGAGCCTGTGGCCGTCGCCCTCCGGCGCGAGCGCGATCAGGTTGCAGAGCCCGTCGACGTGCCCCTGCACCAGATGCCCGCCCAGGCGGTCCGAGAGGCGCAAAGGACGTTCGAGGTTGACGAGCTGGCCCTCGCCGCGCTGGCGGAAGGCGGTGCGGGACAGGGTCTCGAGGCTGAGATCCGCCGAAAAGCCCTGACCGTCGCAGGATGTCACGGTGAGGCAGCAGCCGTTCACCGCGATCGACTCGCCTAAGGCGAGCTCGGGGCCGAGGGACGTCGCGACGAAGATGCGGGCTCCGCCCGGGCCCTCCTCGAAAGAAGCGACGTGCCCCAGATCTGTCACGATGCCTGTGAACATCACTTCGCCTCTTTTTCTACGCGCGCCGTGAAGTAGGTGTCCTCGCCAAGCACCCGCCACGTCCCACCGATGAGTCGCAGACCCTTGGCCGGGCTCTCGGCGCCGAGGCCCGCGACACCGGGGGGAGCCTCGCGGCCGCCCAGCACGAGGGGAGCCACGAACACCGCCACGCGATCGACAAGCCCCTGGTCGAAGAACGCGCCGTGCACCGTGGCGCCGCCCTCGACGAGCAGGGACGTGACGTCCCGCCTGCCGAGGTCGTCGAGCACCGCGGTCAGCGACAGCCTTGGACCCTGGCCGAGCCGCACCACCTCGGCCAGGTCCGAGAGCGCTTTCAGGCGCTCCTCGTCTATGTCGTCGCCGACATAGAGAACGGTCCTGCCTTCGGCGTGCAGGAGGCGCGACGAGAGCGGCAGTCGCCCCGCGCTGTCCAGCACCACGCGCAGCGGCGACTGGCCGGGCACATCGCGCACCGTGAGCTGGGGGTCGTCGGCCAGGGCCGTGCCGATGCCCACCAGCACGGCGTCGCTCGTTGCGCGCAGGCGATGCGCCTCCTCGCGCGCGGCGGCACCGGTCATGTAAAGGCTCTTGCCGGTGCGCGCGGCGGACTGCCCGCCGAGCGAGAGCGCCCACTTGGCCGTCACGTAAGGGCGCCCTGTGCTGCGCCAGTGCAGGTAGGAGGCGTTCTGGGCGATCGCCTGGGTGGCACCGCTGCCCACGTCCACCGTGATGCCCGCGGCCCGCAACTCGGCGAAGCCCTTGCCCGACACCTCCGGATTCGGGTCCTCGATCGGGGCGACGACCCGTCGAATGCCGGCCGCGATGATGGCCTTGGTGCAGGGCGGAGTGTGGCCGTAGTGGCAGCAGGGCTCGAGCGTGACGTAGAGCGTCGCCCCCTCGGCCAGATCCTTGGCCGCCGCGATGGCGGCCGCCTCGGCGTGGGCGGTTCCTGGACCGAGGTGCGCGCCCTCGCCGACGATGGCGCCATCGCGCACGAGCACCGCCCCGACCCTCGGGTTCGGCGACACGCGCGCGACCGGCTGATCCGCCAGCTCGAACGCCCGCGCAAGGTACCAGGCATCCTCCCGCAATGCCACGCCATCCACCCCCGTTTCGACAAGAAAGCGCCCAAGGAAGAGACTCCTTCCTTGGGCCATAGGCAAGCTCCGTGAAGCCCCTTCTCCCATCCCGACTTTAACGGTCGGCCCCGGAATTTCACCGGATCGGCCCCAGTTGCCTGGGGTTCGCGGGCTTGGCCTTTGGCCATCACCGCCGGTTCGGAATTGCACCGGACCCTGAAGGAGGATCAAAGCACTATGTAATTGGCTACGCCATCCTACCACCTGCGCCCGCCACGCGGCAAGTGCACGTGGATGCGGGCCTGTCGGCCACTTACGAAGGATGCCGGGTCGAGGGCAGTCCCTGTACCGAATCGGCGTAGGTGAGGAGACGATCCGCGACGCGCGCGAAGACGCTCCCCGGGGCGAACGCGTCGCCTTCGTCGCCTGCCGCGACGCCGGTCAGGAGCTCGATGCCCTGTTCGATCGTGTCGATCGCGTAGACGTGGAACTGGCCCGAGCGCACCGCCGCGACCACATCGTCCGAAAGCATGAGGTCATCGATGTTCTGGCGCGGGATCATGCAGCCCTGGCTGCCCGTCAGTCCCTGCGCTTGGCAGACGGCGAAGAAGCCTTCGATCTTTTCGTTGACGCCACCGATCGGCTGGATGCGGCCCGCCTGGTCGACCGAGCCCGTCACCGCGATGTCCTGGCGGACGCCGAGTCCACTGAGATCGGAAAGGATCGCGTAGAGCTCCGTCGAGGAGGCCGAGTCGCCCTCGATGCCGCCGTAGTTCTGCTCGATCGTGAGGCTCGCCGCCAGGGCGAGCGGCCGCTGCTGTCCGAAGCGCCAGCCCAGGTAGCCCGACAGCGTCAGCACGCCCTTCGAATGGATCGGGCCCGAGAGCTGGATCTCGCGCTCGATGTCGACGACGCCTGTCGAGCCCGCGTAGGTACGCGCCGTGATGCGCGCCGGCAGGCCGAAGGAGAGTTCGCCGGCCGTCAACACCGTGAGGCCGTTGACCTGGCCGACGCGTCGTCCCTGCGTCTCGATGCGGATCGTGCCGAGTTCGATCATCTCGAGCATGCGCTCCTCGTAGAGACCGGCACGGCGCCTGCGTGCGGCCAGCGCCGAGCGCACCGCGTCCCGGTCGATCTCCCGCGCGCCGCGCTCCCGAGCGAAGGCGTCCGCCTCCACGGCAAGCTCGATGATCTCGGACATGCGGGTCGAGAGCCGCCGGCGCCCGCCGGCCAGCCTGGCCGCCTCCTCGAGCATGCGCGCCGCGCCGTCCGCCGAGAACGCGCGAACGCCCTGGTTTCGCCCGAGGCCCGCAAGGAAGGCCGCGAAGGCTCGACGGTTCTCCTCCGTGTTCTCCATGTCCGGGGCGAAATCCACACGGACCTTAAAGAGCTTGCGGAACTGCTCGTCGAGTTCGCGCAACTGCAGGTAGGCGGACTCCGGCCCCACCAGCACCACTTGCACGTCGAGGGGAATCGGCTCGGGCCTGAGGCCGGAGGTCGGCATGGGGCGCTCCTGCTGGCCCACGTTCTCGATGCGCGCCACGTGATGCTGGAGGGCCCGCTTGAGCCCCTCGTACGCCAGGGGGTTCTGCACGAGCTCGCGCGCCGGGATGACGAGGTACCCGCCGTTCGCGTGGTGGATGGCCCCAGGGCGGATCAGGTGGAAGCCGGTGCGCAAGCTGCCGCCCTCGCCGCCCTCGTAGTCGAGGCGACCCATCAGGTTGTAGTAGGAGGGATTGGGCTCGTAGACGACCGGCGCCTCCGGGCCTTCGCGGACGACGAGCGCGTTCACCGTGAACCACCCGGGGTCCGCCGGCGGCTCCTGCCCCTCGGGTGGGACGAACAGCGGCAACCAGTCGCCGATGCGCTCCTGAAGCTGACCCAGATGCCGGCTCAGGGCGGGGTCGGGGAATTCCGCCTGAAGCTCCGCGAACAGCGGGTCCGACGCGTAGGTGGCGCGCTGGATCGAGAGGTCGCCCAAGACCTGCTGCGCCTGGCGCCTGAGCTCGTGCGCCCTGCGCACGAAGGCTTCGCCCAGTTTGGCCACGTGCTGCGACGCTTCCGCGATCTCTGCCCGCTCGGCCTCGGAAAGAGCCTCGAGCGCCTCCTGGTCCAGCGGCTGCCCAGCCTTCAGGGGGACCGTCTGAAGTCCCGTGGGTCCGGGCTTCACGGCGAAGCCGAGATCCAAGGCCTGACGCTGGAAGGACTCGAAATCCTCTTCGGTAGCTTCGTTCACCCGCTGGAGCACCTCGTCGTGCGCCGAGCGGTACTCGTCGGAGTCGAAGGCCTGCGGCAGGCGGTCGGAAAGGTTGCGGCGAAGTTGCCGCAGGGCCGCGGCGTACCGGGGTCCGGTGCCGGGCGGCACCGACACGGCGCGCGGCGAGCTCGGGTTCAGGAAGTTCGGCAGGTAGAGCCAGTCGCGGGCGGGTGGCAGGGCCTGCGCCGCCTCGCGCAGCCGCCGGCGGGCGTACGTCGTGCGCCCGGTGCCCGTCGGACCGGAAAGATAGATGTGGTAGCCGTGGCGTCTGAGGGAGATCGCGAACGACATGGCCTCCTCCGCTCGCGGCTGGCCGACGAGACGCTCCTGGGGCAGGACCTCTTCGGTCGTCGCGAAGCCCAGACTTTCAGGATCGAGTCGCCAGCGCAAGTCTCCGGGATCGAGTGTCGCGTAGCCCACCGGTACCACCTCGCGTCAGGTTTCCGCGGCCCGGATGAGACTCCTGCCTTGGACTGGGAGGGACTTCAATTGCCGCCTGAGGACGAATCGGCCCGCCGGGAACTTCTGCGCTTCGTTCGGCGCGGAGCTCGCGACGGGGTTCTGCGGGGCACCTTCGGCAACGTCTCGGTGCGTCTGGACGACCGCTTGCTGATCACGCCGACGGCCAGCGACTATCTGCGTCTCAGGGTTGGAGATCTCTCCCTGGTCGGACTCGATGGGACGGTCCTGGCAGGGAGGCCCTCGAGCGAGCTTGCGCTGCACCTCGCGATCTACCGGCGCCTCCCCTACGCGATGGCCGTCTGGCACGATCACGCGGCCTTCGCCGTCTCCGCGGCGCTGGTGGCCGACGACGTGCCCATCTACACCGGCGAGGGGCACGGGCTGATCGGAGCCAGCCTGCCTGTGGCGCAGTACCGCCCGGCCGGATCGGAGATCCTGGCCGAGGAGGCGGCCGACCTCCTGGCGACGCGGGAAGCGAGCGCGTGCCTTTTGCGCAACCATGGCCTCTGCGCCGTGGGGCGCAACCTGATGGAGGCGTACAGTTGTGCGATCGCCGCCGACGAAGCGGCGCACCACTATCTCCTGACGCGGGGCATGGCGCCGAGGGAGCTCAGCCGGGACGAGGCAGAGCGCATCCGTCGCTCGTTCGCGGACTACCGCATGCATTGAGAGGTCCCAGGGCCCGCGGCCGCACCTGGCCGGATTCAAGGGAGGAGCGATGCGCGTGAAGGCGGTCACCATTCCCCGCTTCGGCGGGCCCGAGGTGCTCGAGGTCCAGGAGCTGCCGAGGCCGAGACCCGGAGCTGGAGAAGTCCTGGTGCGGGTGGCGGCGGCGACCGTCAACCCCACGGACCTCGCGCTGCGGTCGGGAGCCAGGCGCCCGGAGCTGCCGCCGCCCTACATTCCTGGCATGGAACTGGCCGGCGTCGTCGCCGAGGCAGGTGAAGGCGTCGCCTGGCCCTCTCCGGGCGACCGCGTCATGGCGATCGTGGTGCCGACGCGTCCAGAAGGGGGCGCCCAGGCGGAATATGTCAGGGTCGCGTGCGACGCCATGGCGCCCGTGCCTGAGGGGATCACGCTCGAGGCCGCGGCGACCCTGCCGATGAACGGACTCACGGTGCGCCGCGCTTTCGATCTCCTTGGGCTGCCGCGCGGCGCCAAGCTGGCCGTGACGGGCTCCGCCGGCGCCGTCGGCGGCTACGCGATCGAGCTCGGAAAGCGTCTCGGCCTACAGGTCGTGGCCGATGCCGCCCCCACCGACGAGGCCCTGGTCCGCGGTTTTGGCGCCGACATCGTCGTCCCGCGTGGCGATGACGTGGCCAGGGCGATTCGCGCCGCCGTGCCCGAAGGCGTGGATGCCCTGATCGACGCTGCCGTGCAGGGAGCGCGGGTGCTGCCCGCCATCCGCGACGGCGGGCAGCTGGCCGCGGTGCGGGCCTTCCAGGGTGAGAGCGAACGCGGCATCCGCATCCACCACGTGCTCGTGACCGAATACGCCCACCATGGCACGGCGCTAGGGGAACTTGCCCGCATGGCCGGCGAGGGGCTGATCACCTTGCGTGTCGCCGGCACCTACCCGCCCGAAGAGGCGAGTGAAGCCCACCGCCGGCTGGCGGCGGGCGGGGTGCGCGGGCGCCTTCTCATCACGTTCTGAGGCCATTGGGTTCGGGTGGCTGCTGTCCGATGTCCGGCAGGGATCCCGGCATGCGGCTCACGGCCGCGGCGCGCTCCATCGCGAGCGCGAAGGCCGCCGCGAGGTCGCGCCCCGTGGCGAGCGCGCCCAAAAGGGTACCCATGAGGCAGTCGCCCGCCCCCGTGGAATCTCCGGCGGCGACGGGGTCAGGCGGGACGGCGGAGAGAGAGAGGGAGCCTGCCACCACCTTCGCGCCAAGGGCCCCGCGCTTGACGACGCGGTTAGGCGGCAACTCGGACTGCGGGCAAGCGAAGGCTGCCCACTCCGCCTCGTTGCCGAAGAGCCAGGCGAGGCGGGCCGCATAGGGAGCGAAGGCTCCCGCCACGTCCGGGTGGGAGAGGTCCGCCGCCACCGGGATGCCGCGGCGCGTCGCCCAAGCGAGCCAGGCCGTGACGCGGTCGCCGCCGCCCGGACGGGCGAGCAGATAGCCCGAGAGGACGAGCATGCCCGCCGACCAGTCCTCGCCCGGCGGCGCGAGCGGTCCCGGGCCCGGATGCGTCAGGAGTGCACGCTGCCCTTCGCCGTCGACGATCGACACGACGCGCGTCAGCGGGTCGGCCCAGGTGGTGGCGCAAAGCTCCACCCCGCGCAGGCCCGCGATCCGGCCGAGCTCCTGGCTGCGGGCGCCCCTGCCGAGTTGCGTCACGAGAGCCACGGGGGCGCCGGTGGCCCGCGCCCATACGGCGATGTTGAATCCCTGGCCGCCGGGCCCCTCGCGGATCTCCGCCAGGAAGTCCTGGTCCCGCTCGGGCCAGCGGCTCGCCCGCACGACCGTATCCCAGGCGATGTCGCCGACGACCAGGAGGTCGACCTTCATCGCCGGAGTGCGACCGCCACGTCCGCGGCGAGCTCGGCGTTGTGAACCAGGAGCTCGATGTTGGATCGCATCAGGTCCTGGCCGCTCAGCCGGTTGAGATGGTCGAGCAGGAACGGCGTGACGGCCTTGCCGTGCACCCCCTGGCGCCCGAGTTCCGCCATGGCGTCGGCCACGAGCCTTTCCACCTCCGCGGCGTCGAGCGGGCGTGGCCCAGGCTGCACGCAGAGGAGCGCCTGGCGCTGATCCAGGCTGTCCATCGCGCGGCGAACGCCCGCCACCTCCGCCGGGCTTCCGACCACGCGATCGAGCCTGAGGCCGGAGTCGGCCACGTAGAAGCCGGGAAAGGCGCTTGTGCGGTAGCCGATCACGGGCACCGAAAGCGTCTCGAGCACCTCGAGCGTCGCGGCGAGATCGAGCACGGACTTGGCCCCGGCGCTGACCACCACGAGGGGGGTCTCCGTCAGGGCCCTGAGGTCCGCCGAGATGTCGAGATGGCTTGCAAAGCCGCGGTGCACGCCGCCGACGCCGCCGGTCGCGAAGACCTTGAGGCCCGCGCGCGCGGCGAGAAAGGCGGTGGCAGCCACTGTGGTGCCCCCGTTTCTGCCCTGGACCGCCGCGACGGCCAGATCGCGGACCGAGCACTTCCAAGGGTCGTCGAGCAGTTCGGGCCACTCGTCCTGGGCAACGCCGACGGTGAGCTGCCCCCTGAGCACGCCGACGACGGCCGGCACCGCTCCCTTGCGGCGCACCGCCTCGGCCATGCGGGCCATCGTCTCGAGATTGGTGGGTGTCGGCAGGCCATGCGTGAGGACGGCCGTCTCGAGGGCCACCACCGCCTGTCCGGAGCGGAGCGCCACCTGGACCTCCGAACCGATCACGAGCATGCCACGATCAACTCCGTTCATGTCGGCGGACTCTCAGGAGAACTGCGGCAGGTCAAGGCGGTGGGCGGCGATCAGATCGTCGAGGCAGGCCGCCGCCACTCCGCGGTCGCCAATCAGGGGATGCGCCATCGCCGCCTGCAGGGCGGCTTCCCGGTCGCCGCGCAAGGCGGCGCGCACCGTCAGCCGCTCGTAGTCCTTCACCTGCCGCACGAGGCCCCGCGGGCCGAACGGCAAGGGCATGGCCGGGCGGGGGTGCGCGCCGTGCTCGTCGACGTCGCATGTCAGCTCGCCGACCTCGTCTGCCATCAGCACCTCGGTGGTGCCGCGACTAGGCACGTTGAGATGGAGTTCCTGGTCGCCCCGGCCCGAAAGCGCCGTCATCGCCCGAAGGGCCAGGCCCTCGTAGCCCTCCTCCGTGAAGATCGTGTCCGCCGTGATGCCGCGGTCGTGCCGTGTCTCGGTCACCTCGGACAT
This sequence comes from Clostridia bacterium, assembly GCA_027420455.1. Lineage (GTDB taxonomy): Bacteria > Bacillota > Sulfobacillia > JAJZYS01 > JAJYTV01 > JAJZQO01. The sequence goes on from DAIBJA010000027.1 coordinate 52,400, forward strand.
GTAGGAGTTGCGGCGCGCAGCCAGGATCTCGCGGTAGCGCTCGAGGGCCGCATCGGCGTCGCCCTGCGCGAGGGACTCCCGCACCTCCCGGTAGAGGCGCTCATTCCACGCGAGAACCATCTCGCCGCGCGTCTGCTCGAGTTGCCGTTCCCGTTCGTATGCAGCCTGGCGGCGGTAGAAGTAGTAGAGGTACTCGTTCGGGAGCAGGCCGATCCCCCGGATCAGCTCGGGTCCGAAGAAACCGAGGGAGCGCACGCCCCCACAGAGGTCCTCGGCGCCTTCGAGCAGGGCGGGCAGCGTCTCGACCCCCTCGACGCGCACGGACTGGATGAAGCCCAGGTGGTTGAGGCCCTGATACGCGATGGACACCTTGTCCTCGTCGACGCCGAGGTAGCGGCAGAGATCGCTCTTAAGGCCGGACGGGGCATCGCAGAGGCCGACGACGTGCTCGTGACCCTCCTCGTGCAGGGCCTCCACGATCAGCCCGGAAGGGTTCGTGAAGTTGAGAAACCAGGCGTTCGGGGCACGCCGCTCCATGCGCTCGATCAATGAGAGCACGACCGGAATGGTGCGAAGCGCCATCGACATGCCACCGATCCCGGTCGTCTCCTGTCCGATCAGCCCGTGCCGCAAGGCGATCCGCTCGTCCTCTATCCGTGCCTCGGCGCCACCGGTGCGCACAGCGGAGAACGCGAAGGCCACCCCTTCGAAGACGTCGTCGAGATCCTCGCTGACCCGGATGCGGGTCGCGACGCCGAGGCGCTCGCGCATGGCATCGCCGAGCGCGGCCATCAGGCGGGCCCGCTCGGGCACGGTATCCGTCAGCACGATCTCGTCGAGCGAAAGCTGCCGGCTGCGGCGCAAGAGGCCGTGCAGGAGCAGGGGGACGCGCACGCCGCCTCCACCGATCACCGAGACCTTATCCACCGAACGCAACCTCGCAACCTCCTTACGGTCTCGGCCAGGGCAGGTGCCTAAGCGCCGCCTCGCAGGCAGCCCTTGGCGGGGCCGCCGTGGCGCCGCCAAGGGCGCCGAGGGACTCGCCCGCCGCGAACTGGCCGAGCTCGATCGCCTGATGCGCGGGAAAGCCGTAAAGCCGTCCCGCAATGTAGCCTGCGTCGAACACGTCGCCCGCACCGGTCGCGTCGATCACCTCGCGCGGCCGGGTCGGGTAATGGTCCGCGGCGCGGTTCCGGCAAGCGATCACCCCGGCGGCGCCGCGCTTCACGATAACCTCCGGTACCAGATCCGCGAGCGCGGCCGCCGCTTCCTCCGGATCTTCCCGACCGGTCACGCAGGTGGCTTCGCGGGCGTTCGGCAGGTAGAGGTCGACCTGCGACAGCACCTCGCGGAAGGCCTGGCTGCCGAGCCACGCGGGATCGGTGCCGCAGTCGAGCGAAACGAAGAGGCCGTCGCCCCGCGCCCGCCTCGCCACGTCCGCCGCCCAGGAGCCACGGCCCGAAAGGTGCAGCCAGCGGGCATCGGGCCAGCGCCGCAGGGCGTCGAATCCGGCCCGCGACATGCTTGCTGGCTCGGGTGGGCCGGCGGTGACGAACGCACGGTCGCCCTCCCGGTTCAGCGCAAGCGTCACCGCGGTGCGCCTCACGTTCGGTCCCACGTGTTCGACGCCCTCCGCCAGAAGCTGCTGCGCCAGGTAGGCACCGGGCCCGTCCGAACCCATGGCGGTGCCGAGGCCGACGTCGATGCCGAGTCGCCGCAGGGCGATGGCGGCGATCGCGAAGCCGCCAGCCGTCAGTTCGACTTCTTCGGTGAAAACCTCCTCGCCGAGCTGTGGCCAGCGCCCGAGGGGCGCCGCCACGACGTCCAGGTACAGGGGGCCGACGACCACAGCGCGAGGCGGTTGCACCTCTAGCGGACCTCCAGGCGCAGCCAGTCGCTCAGGTTGTCGCGCCGCGTCGCGGGGCGCGCGACGCCGTCCTTCACGAACACCACCGGCGGCACGGACACGCGGTTGTAATGCGAAGCCATCGAGTGGTTGTAGGCACCGGTGTCGAAGACGATCAGGAGATCGCCCACCTCCGCGCGGGTCACCGTGACATCGCGGCGCACGATGTCGCCGCTCTCGCAGTGCATGCCCGCGATATCCACGACCTCCTCGCCGTCGCGCCGCGGCGACACGGCCACATCGGGCTTCGCGCCGTAGAGCGCAGGACGCGGGCCGTCGGACATGCCGCCGTCGACGATCAGATAGGTGCGCCCATCGGCCGCCGTCTTGCGCTGGACGATGTGGTAGATGGTGACGCCCGGCGGCGAGACGATGAACCTGCCGGGCTCTGTCATGAGGCGCGGCATGGGGCCTGTGGAGAGTCTGCCGGCCAGCGTGACCTCGTAGGCTTCGCGCAAGGCGCTGGGCGCCGGGGACTCCGACGCGATGCCAAGGCCGCCGCCGAAGTCCAGGACCTCTGGCCAGTGCCCCGTCTCGCTGAAGACGGTGCGTACGAAGTCGGCCACCGCGGCCGCTCCGCTGACGAAGGGGTCGAGCGTCGAGATCTGCGATCCGACGTGCACGTGGTAGCCCTTGAACTCGATCGCGTCCTCGGTGGCGAGGAGCTGCCGCACGGTTTCGAGGGCTTGTCCGTCGGCGATCGGGACACCGAACTGGCTCGCGGGCGCACCGGTGGCAAGCGACGGATGGGTGTGCACGTCCACCGCCGGCGCAAGGCGCAGCAGCACGGGCACCTTGACCTTCTCCTGGCGTGCGACGCCGGCGACCTCCGCGACTTCGCCAGGGGACTCCACCACCACGAAGCCGACCCCTCGCCTGGCCGCGGTGCGCAAGGCGGACAAGGGCTTGTAGAGACCGTGCATGATGATGCGCTCGGCGGGGAAGCCGAGGCGCAAGGCGAACTCGAGTTCGCCTTCGCTGACGACATCGAGGCCGAGGCCGGCCTCCTGCGCCAGCTGCAGCAGGCGCCCGGTCAGGAAGGCCTTGCCCGCGATGGCCACGTTCTCGGCGCCGAACGCCTGGACATAGATTGCGATGCGCTCGGCGAGATCGGCCTCGTCGTAGAGATAGAGCGGTGTTCCAAAAGCGGATGCGAGACCGCTGACAGGGGCGCCGGCCAAATTGGCTCGGCCGTCCGGGTCCCAGCTGAAATTGCGTGGCGGCACGGGGGTTCGGACCTCCTCGGGTTAAGGATGATGGCGTTCAGTCGACGGTGTCCGGCAGACGTCCCTGCCGCGCGATCTCGCCGTAGTGCCTTGCGCTCTCGCGCACGGTGCGCTCCTGTGTCCCAAGGTCCACGGCGACGAGTCCGAACTGGGGGCGGTAGCCCTCGGCCCACTCGAAGTTGTCAAGCAAGGACCAGTACTGGTAGCCCCGGACGTCGGCTCCTGCAGCGATGGCTTCGTGTACGGCGGCGAGGTGTCGGTCGATGTAGCGGATGCGCTCGTGGTCGTCGCGGCAGGCGATGCCGTTCTCGGTCACGATCAGCGGCAGGCCGTAGCCCGAGGCTTCCGTCAGGGCCAGATAAAGACCTTCCGGAACGATCGACCAGCCCATCTCGGTGCGAGGAGCGTCAGGCGTCGCCAGGGGCACCTGCCGCAGGAGACCTGTCGTGTATTGCCTCGCGTAGTAGTTAATGCCGATGAAGTCGCAATGGCTCTTCACCCGGTCAAGGTACCAGCGGTTGAAGAGCTGGTGCTGCAAACGCCTTCCCAACCGGTGTATGGCATCGCCCGCATCGAGCGGGCGGAAGTCGATCCAGTGCTTGGCGATCCCGAGCCGCATCGCGGGATCGACCTGGCGGATCGCGGCGAAGGCCTCCTCGTGCCAGGAGACAAGCCGCCTCGCCGCCTTGATCACCTGCGAGGCCGGGCGTTTGCCCGGCGGCCACACGCCCTGCACGTAGCCCATCAGCACGAGCACCATCGGCTCGTTGATCGTGAGCACCCAGGTGACGCGGCCTTTCAGGGCCTCGGCCACCGTGCGGCAATAACGCGCGAAGAGGCGCGAGCTGTCCCTTGCCAGGACGCCTCCCCGATCGCTGAGCCAGGCCGGCACGGTGAAATGGTGGAACGTGACGATCGGTTCGACGCCCAACTGCCGGCAACGCTCGACCATGTCGCCATAGTGCCTGAGCGCCCCCTCGTCGAACCGTCCCTCCTCGGGTTCGACACGGGCCCACTCGACGGAGAAGCGGTAACTCCCGAGACCGAGCTCCTTGAGCAGGGCGATGTCCTCGGGATAGCGGCGGTAGTGGTCGCAGGCGTCGCCCGAGGGATCCTTGGCGCCGCCCCGCCGCTCCCAGGCCCACCAGTCGCAGCCGTCGTTGCCACCCTCGACCTGATGGGCGGAGGTGGCGGCGCCGAACAGGAAACCGGATGGGAAGTCGCAGGCCGTGGGGTCCATCTCCCTTCGACGGGAAGCGACGTCTATGAGAGTTCCACGCCAGGACCAGGGCACCTTCGCGGATGTGACGGAGGGCACAATTCCGCGGTGCGCCGCCCCGTTTCCGTCCGGCCAACGCTTCCGCCACAATGGTCACGGCAGATTGGAGGCCTACCGATGCTGGCGTTCGAGATCAGGCATCTTCACAAGACGTATGGGCATGACGTGCGCGCGAACGACGGCCTCGACTTTTCGATCGAGACGGGCGAGGTCTTCGGCATTCTCGGTCCCAATGGCGCCGGGAAGTCTACCCTGGTGCAGCAGATGGTCGGCCTGTGCGTGCCCACAAGCGGGGAGATTCGCCTGCAGGGTCAGCCGATCCGACCCCACGATCGCCGCGTCCGTCGTCTCGTCGGCTATTTGGCGCAGCGCCCGCTCGCCCTCTACGACCTGCGCGCGCGGGAGGCCGTGGTCGCGACGGGCCGCCTGCGCGGCCTCGGCCGACCAGAGGCCGAGCGCGAAGCCGACGCCCTGCTCCGGGAGATCGGTCTCAAGGATCGCCAGGATCGCCTGGTCGGCAACCTCTCCGGTGGCGAGCACCGTCTCGTCGGCATGGCGACGGCCCTGATCGGCAGCCCGCCGGTTCTCATCCTGGACGAGCCGACCAACGAGCTCGATCCGGTGGCGAGGCGCAGAGTCTGGGACATGCTCATGCGCCGGCGCTCGGAGGGGACCACGATCATTCTCGTGACGCACAACGTGCTCGAGGCCGAGCGGGTCGTCGGCCGGGTCGCGATCATGGCCCGGGGCCGCATCGTCGCGATCGGCACGCCCGGTGAACTGAAGGAGCGGCTGCACGCGCAGGTTCGGCTGGAGGTGGCGCTGCGCGATGGCGTTCCCCAGGCGGAAGACTGGCTCGGGGCGGGGCGGCAGATCGGCGAGCGACGCTGGAGCCTGACGCTCGGCCGGGACCGTCTCGGCGAGGCGTTCAGACGGCTCGCCGACCCCGAGACCAGCGCCGAGATCGACGACCTGCGCATCGCGAGCCCATCGCTCGAGGACGTGTATCTCGCATACCACGGCGAGGAGGAGCGAGAGGATGCGCCTTGAAGGAACGCTGCGGGCGCCCGGGACCCTATCCGCCTTCTGGGTTCTGCTGGGCATGCAGCTTGCGCGCGCCAGGCGCAGCTGGCGGCAGTACATCATCGTCTCATCGGCGATGCCGAGCGGCATCGCGATCCTGCTGCGCGCGATGACGAGCCACCCGGGCGAGGCCTTGGCGCTGCAGATCATCAGCGGCAACGTCGTGCTGTCGGTCGCGATCACGGCGATCGCCATGCTGGCGCAGCAGGTCGCGTGGATGCGCCAGAACCGCACCTTTGACTACTACCACACGTTGCCGGTGCCGAACTTCGCGGTGATCCTCGCGATCCTGGTCGCCTACCTGCTCTTCGCCCTGCCGGGCATCGCGGTGGTCCTGACGGTGGGAGCGCTCTTTTACGGCGTGCACCTCGTGATCTCCCCCGGCATCCTGCCGGCCATCCTCGGCACGGGTGTCGCCCTCTCCGGCATCGGCGCCCTTCTCGGCATCGCGTCGCGGGATGGGGAGCTCGCCGGCCTCACAGGCAACCTCGTCATGATGGCCGTGCTCTTCCTCGGCATCATTCCGTCCGGGCGGCTGCCGTTGCCGCTTGTCGCCCTGTCGGACATCCTGCCGTCCACCTACGGCGTGCGCCTGCTGCTCCACCTGTTGACGGGCCAGGCGAGCCCCTACGTCTGGCTGGTCGACGGCCTGATGCTGCTCTTCTTCTCGGTGGTGCTGTTCTTCGCCGTGGAGCGCCTGAGCTACCGCGTCGGCTGACTTGGGTGGCGAAGGCAGGAGGCTCGGCGGTTGGGCAGAATGAGAGGGTGTCGCCTTCAAGATGCCCAGCTTCCGGGAGGAATCCGCCTTTGCGCATCCTGCACACGCGCATCCGCGTGAGGGACCTCGAGCGTTCCATCGCCTTCTACCGCGACATCCTCGGCCTCGAGGAGGCCGGACGGCAGACCTCGCCGCGCGGCAACCGGCTCGCCTTCATGCGCGATTCCGAGTCCGGCCATGAGATCGAACTCTGCTTTCAGCCCGGCGAGCCGGACTTCAAGTTCCCGGAGGACATCTTCCACATCGCGCTGGCCGTGGCTGACCTCACTGAGGTGGGCAAGCGGCTCGAGGCGCGCGGCATCCCCTTCACGGACGGTCCGCACTTCAGCGAGCGCGGCTCGGCGCTGGCGTTCATCGACGATCCCGACGGCTACGAGATCGAGCTCCTGCAGGAGCCTCCCGCCTGATGCCGCTGGAGGACGACTTCTGCGACATCATCCGCAAGGCGCGCTGGGGTCAGGGGCTGAGCGTCGCCGATACGGCGTCCGCCGCCGGCATCGGCGATTTGCGCCTTCAGGCGCTCGAAGCCGGGCAGATGCCGAGCGCCGCCGAAGTGGACCGGCTCGCCGAGGTGCTGTCGCTGCGCGCGGGGCCGCTGCGCGCGATCGCCACGGGCGGCGCGGAGCCCCCAGCGGTCGCCGCGACATCGCCCTACAGGGTGCAGGCGGTGTTCGCGCATGACGTCGGCGCGTTCGCCTATGCCGTGCATGGCCCCGAGGGCGACTTCCTCGTCGACTGTGGCGGCGCGGTGGAGGACCTCGTGCGCTCGCTGGGCCGCAGGCCCGACGGCGTGCTCGTGACCCACGGCCACCACGATCACGTCGGAGGCCTTGGCGCCTTGCCGGCCGGTGTGCCCGTCTACGCGCATCCGGAGCTTGCCGGGCGCATTCCCGGCGCACGGACGCTTGAGGACGGCGCGAGGGTATTCGGCCTCACGGCGCTTCACGCGCCGGGCCACAGCGGCGACATGCTGGCCTTCGTGGGCGAGGGGGCGGCGTTCGTCGGCGACACGATCTTCGCGGGATCGCTGGGACGCGCCCAGTCGCCCGAGAGCTACCCCGTCCTGCTCGAGACCGCCCGGCGCCTCCTCGCGGCCCCCGACGACACCCGACTCTACTGCGGACACGGTCCGGTCACGACGGTGGGCTGGGAGCGCGGGCACAACGCGTTCCCGATCGCCTAGCCATGGAGGGCACGCGGCGGCTGCCGGGCCCCGGCAGGTGGGCGATCGAGGTCTGGCGGGGAGACGCCGTGCGCCAGGCCATCGGTCGCAGTCTCGGACCCGGCGCCGTCGTCGCGGGCCGGCCGGGCACGCCGAGCCCCAGCTGGCTCGCGGGCCTGCCCTTCGGCCCTGATCAGTTCTTCATCGGCAGCGCGTCCGGCGCCCTGGGCATCGACGATCTGCCGCAGCTGCTCGAGACGCTGCTGCGGGAGCTGCCGCCCCACGTCCGGCGCGTCTACCACTACGACGCCAGCTGGCTCGCGCCGGTCGGCCGCGCCTATCTGGGGCAGGGCTTCGAGGAATTCGTGCACCGCTACAGCATGCAGCGGCGCCTGCCCGCGGCGAGCGCGCCACAGCAGCGCCTGACCTTGCTGCCCTTCATCCCGGAGCGCCAGGAGTTTTTCGCCGAGACCTACGGTGGTTGCCTTGTCGATTGCCGCTCGCCGATGTCGCTCGAGGACCTCGGGGATCCGGCCGCCGCGCTCGCGTTCCAGGCCGCGCAGGACCACGGGCCGGATGGGCGCCGCTGGTATCTCGGCCTTCTGCCGGATGGGCAGCCGGCCGGCATGGCGCTCCTCGACCGCTATGGCCCCGCGCCGAGCGACTGGGTGGTGAGCTTTCTCGGCACCGTCGCGGACGCCCGTGGCCAGGGATATGGGCGCGAACTCCTCCTGCGCGCCGCCGCCCATGCGACCCGCGCCGGCGCGCGCCGGCTGCACCTCGCGGTCTGCCAGACGAACGAGCCCGCGCTGGGGCTGTACCGCAGCACGGGCTTCCGCACCGAAGAGACGTATCGCGTGTTCAGGCTGGCGCGCTAGCTTTCAGGCGTGCTGGCGCTCGATGTAGCCCATGAGGCTGGCGATGCAGGTCAGGGTACCGACGGCCAGGAAGTTGGTTGCGGGCAGGGACGGGTGCACGAACGGCACCGCGACCAGCGCGAGGCCGAAAAGGCCCGAGGCGACGAACGGCCAGCGGTCGGGGACGAGGTTCGCGACGATGCCCGCGAGCACGATGAGAAAGCCGAGCAGCACCGAGCTCTCGACGGTGAACGGGTCCGAAATGTGCAGCGCGTAGGTCGAAGAGAGTTGCCATACGCCGAGGATGAGGACGAGCCAGCGCCAAAGCCGCATCGCCTTTGCCCCCTTCCGTACTCGGCGTATGTCGACCGGCCCTCCGCGCTTACCTGGGCCGGACCAGGAGACGCCGCGCGGTTTCGAGCGGGATCGCGATCCGCTGGTCGCCTAGGCGGCAGGTGAGGCCGGCTTGCGTGTTCTGGGTGACGCGAAGCTCCGTGCCTGGCGTCAGCCCAAGCTCCTCGAGCTCCTTGAGAAAGTCGGCGAGTCCCTCCACCTGCTCGAAGACGCGGTCGACGACGACGGCTTCGCCAGGTGCCGTCTCGGCAAGGGTATGCAGGGGGTCGCCATCAGAGTCTGCGAGACCCGGGATCGGATTGCCGTGCGGACACGTGGTCGGGCGTCCGAGGCTCTGCCAGAGACGCTCCTCGATCAGCGGCGTGAGGGCGTGCTCCAGGTGATGGGCCTCGCGATGGCACTCCGCCCAGTCGAGCCCCAAGACGTCGTATGCCCAGCGTTCCGCGAGGCGATGCCGCCGCACGACCTTCTCCGCCTCTGCAAGGCCCTTGGCCGTCAGCCTGAGCGCCTTCTGCCCGTCGTCCTCGACGAGCCCGTCGCGCTTCAGCCGTCGCATGGCCTGGGTCACGCTCGGCGGCGAGACCCCGAGGTACTCCGCCACGCGCGCGCTGTAGGGGTTCTGCGTCTCGACCGACAGGACATAGATCGCTTCGAGGTAGTGCTCCACGTTGCTGGTCGCCACCGCACATCACGTTCCCTTCGCCGGCCGCTCCTCCAGGAGGCTCGCCGGAAAAAGCGAGAGCGGTCGGGCGAGATGTTCTGCCCGACCGCTCGCTTTCTCCTGCTACCGACCGGCCCGATTCATGGCCGCCCGGTGCCGGGACAAACCATCACTTGCCGAAGAAGCCCCGCAGGAAGAAGCCCACGTTGGCGGGCCGCTCCGCAAGGCGGCGCATGAAGTAGGCATACCAGTCGGTGCCGTACGGGACGTAGCAGCGCACCCTGTACCCGGCCGCCGCCAGCTCCCGCTGGCGCGCCGAGCGGATGCCGTAGAGCATCTGGAACTCGAAGCGGTCGCGGGGGATGTTGCGCTCCTTGACCCATCCCTCGACCTTCTGGATGATCGCTTCGTCGTGGGTGGCGATGGCGACGTAGTGGCCGCGCCT